>CAZFGO010000022.1:0-15357 GCA_964518525.1 uncultured Gammaproteobacteria bacterium
AACGGATAAAATTAGAGCCGATAAAACCGGCTCCGCCGGTGATTAATAATTTCATATTTTCTTGATCTAAATTTTTCGATATTTATTTTTGTATAACCCCTCCATTCAATAATTTTATTGATTTAATTCTGCCTTAATCTTCTTCGCTAGCGCTGCCATCTCTCCCTCACTATAGGGCTTTCCCTGCCAAAGCCTATGTCCATCACCATCTTTTCTTGGCATGATATGAAAATGGGTATGAAAAATCAATTGACCGGCCACCGAGCCGTTATTCACGCCCAAATTAAACCCTTTGGTGTCCGTGGCCTTCATAATCACTGGCGCTAATTTTTTTACTGCCCGAATCATCTCGTCAAGCACTGCTTCGGGTGTGGCCACTAAATTGGCATAATGCTCCTTGGGGATGACCAACGTGTGGCCGGGATTGACCGGATTAATATCCAAAAAAGCAATAATCTTACCATTTTCATAAACTTTGGCTGCCGGTATCCCGTTACGGATTATTTTACAAAAAATACAGTCTTCGGGCATATAATTTATAATAAAAAAATTATTCTTTTTTAGCTGGTTTAATAGTTATACTAGTTGCTTCGCCAGATTCAATATCAGCCACAAATTCACCGAGACCACCAATTTGTTCCTCGAGATACGCTCTTTCCGATTCCTTGTCTGATCTTTCTTTAGGCGAAAGGCTGGAATTTTTTAATTCCGCTTCGATTTCTTTTAAACGCTCCTTAAGCCTAGCGACATAATCACCCATATCTTGACTCAATTCTTCTATCTCTGCTTGACCGAGCTCTCTTTCGCCTTCTTCGGTCAAAGACGGCTTTTCAACCCCGCTAGAAAATTTTCTTTCATTCATATCTTAATCAATCTTAAATGGTGACTTAGGATCACTCTCCCATCGAATTTCATCGATCTCTTCGCTCTTCTGCTCACCCCGATAGAGCCGATCAGGAAAATTAATAGAAACGGCCGGAGTTTTGGAAATACATTTATAACCATGAACCACGCCTGGCGGAACCAGAACCGCGGTCGGATTCTTTTCGCCAACTTCAATCTTTGCTCGCTCGCCAGAGGTCGGACTGGACTTCCGATTATCCCAAAGATAAAGAGCAAAATCACCCGGCCCAACAAAAAAGAAAAAATCGCTTTGGTTTTTATGTTCATGCGGCCCGCGAGCTATTCCCGGCCCAGTCAGAGAAACATAGCCCATGGCCGGCTCGTAATTTATCTCATCCTGGCGCCAGATCTCGGCCAGCCAGCCGCGAGCATCTTCGTATTTACTAATCGTTTTGATTTGCACCCCCGAAATCATAACTACTGCTTAATATTAAAATCTTCAAAACTTAGAGACCACTGAACCAAGAATATAAGTATTCCCGCTCCGAGAGCAGCCAACCAACCGATCCAGCCCTCGGCCCGCAAAGACTGCCAAACTAAAAAGGCGCCGATTATTGATACCAGAACGAATAATAAAAAAAGGGTTCGCCGACTCTTTGGCTTCTGAACTGTCCGTTCCTCAGCCAAGAAGACAGCGGCGCCGCCGCTCAAAAAAAAGATAGCCACGCCGATATTAAGATTAAAATAATTGGAGACAAAACCGCTCTTAAAATTTTCCAGAACAAAAAAAACAACTAGACTGATCAAGGAGATCAAAAAAATATCCCTCGCGATCTTGAAAAAAAATTCCCTTAGTTTCAATTCCTGATTCATGATTTTTTAAAAATTCTACTAAAATAATCTAACAATCGAGACCAAAAATTACTGACAGTTATTGGCTCTCGTTCCAAGGTGAACTTCAATCGTCTCAATTTAATTTCCTGCCCGCCAGCCAAACCGGGCAAGGAGAAAGCCAATCTTAAATGGTTATCTTTAAAATACAATGGCGCCAGATCAAAATCAACTGTTCCTTGCTCCAACTCATTTATTTTCTGCGGCGATTGATAGGTGGTAATCAGATAATTAACCTCTGGCGTCAGATCCCAATCTCCTTCAAATTCATTGACTAGAGGATCAAAAAAACTTTCCCGGGTAAAAGAAAAAAGGCCATTGGTTTCTATTTGAAGATCGCTTTGGGGAGAAAATATGGTCAAGAGCTCGCCGGGTTTGGTTCGAACTGGCTTAAGGCTGTATTGTTGGTGCGCCTCTTTTATTTTAAAATTCTGGTTACCGATTTTGATTGTTTGTAAGGCAGTTGGATGGGCGGTTCCAAAACTGATCCGCCGACCATTGGTGAAAACAGTTGTGGCCCGAGTTTGAATATCAGGCAAACTGTCTTGATAATTTTTATTATCAGCTAGATAGAGATGGTTTAGAACTGCGAGCAAATGCTCCTTGGTCTTTAGGCCGCTAATAAAGATATCATCTGAAGCTTTGATTTCTATTTTATAGACTCCTCGAGCCAAATTGGGCAAAAATATCCTTAGTGCCCTCTTTTCTCCAGCTCGACCAGAACCGTCAATGATGCCATCATCAACCAGGCTATTAGTATAAATCATTTTATCCCGCTGGTAAACATCAATCTCCACTGGCGCCGGACCAGCGTGACGATTAATATCCTGAATTTTAAAACTAAAATCCAATGGCTCGCCATCCAGATAAGTATAAAAAACGTGTCGACCGCGCAGAGTTCGATCTATTTCTAATCCCGAAGTGGGTTGGTAATTGGGAATTCTGAAATCGTAATTAAGCTTATAATTATAGGTGACGATTTGGTTTAGTGGTGGTGGCGTGGCCAGAAAATCGCTGATCTTATCGAATTTCTTTTTCCGCTCAAAAAGAGTCAAGCCCCCATCGCTAATCTTGGTCCAAGCGAGTTTATCCAAATAGCGATTCTCGATTGGTTTCAATTGATATTCCCAGTCGTAAGCCGAAGCCTGAACACCGATTTGGAAAACCGACACACCCTTATTCTCATAACTGATCTCGGCCCGAGCCTGCTTGAAAGGTCGAGGTAATTTCAAATCAAAATAAACCGGTTCGCCAATGATTGATGCCGAATAACCCAAACTATCTTTTTGATTGATACTAACTCGATCCCAGGGGAAAAAATCACCGACCCGGGGCAAGGGTTGACTGAAATCGGTTTCGATCTCCAAGCGACCAGAAAAAACAAATTCTCGATTAACCAGGTAACCCAAAAGCAAAAAAGGTGTTAAGATCAAAATTATTCTAATTATTCGATAAATTTTATTAAACGACATAAATAGCCATCAATTCCTTCACGGCTTCGAGAAAAAATTTAGAGCGATTCGATTTTTAAAAGCTTTTCTTGACCGCCGAGATTAACTTCGCCTTTTAGTTTTAATTAATAGGGTGCCAGAAAATTTTGATTTAAATTATCCAAAGCCGGCTCAGTTTCAAAAGTATCATAATAAACCGGTACGAGCTTAATCAAGCCGGAGAGATTCCGCAAGGTTTGAAGGTCAGTCAGGGAAATAATAACTCGCCGCTCGGGGAAAAAAACTTTATCCGCCCGGTCGGTGATAATGATGGACTCGGGTTCGGTCAACCCCAAGACTTTTTCGCGCCTCAGCTTATAATCTTCTAAATTTTTTTTAACTGCTCCGAGACTTTCTTCGCTGGACCACCAAGTTACTCCCAGCGATAAAAAAACGATCAAAAATCCAGCCACTAAAGCTAAGCTTCGACCCAGGTATTCTTTTTTGAAAAGAGAAGTTAGTTTAACTAAAAACCAGCTCGCCCAAGGAAGGAAGCTAACGCTGATGGGCAACCAATAGCGAATGAAAGAATTGCCTATCGTGATCCGTGTCTTAGTGATATTATCATATATCTGCCAACTGCCATAATAGCCGGTTAGAATCAAAAAAACTACCAACGTCAACCAAAAGAAAATTCTTCGTCTTCGATTATCTTGAGCCAAATTCTTTAATTCCAAAAATAAACCCAAAATCGCTGGTAAAAAGAACCACCAGAATATTTGAACCTGGTAATGATAAAAATTCCTTAGTATCTGAATCAAAGAAAAACCAAAGGGAAAAAAGATTTTGTGGAAGCGAGAAATTGAAAAGATACTGGCCCCCTGATCGACTCCTAATTGTGCGTAACCAGTATAAAAGGGATGGCCGTATAAAAGCTGGTTGTAATAGATCAGTGGCAGTAGGATCAAAATGACCGTGCTGATAAAAACCATTATTGGCTGCCAACGAATCTCTTGGCGGAAAACCAAAAACAAAATTAATAAAATTGGCGCCAGCCAAATTATTTCCGACGACCGAACCAAAAGCGCTAAACCAAAAAATAAACCGGCCAGCGCCATCGACCAGAAAGCCTGACCTCGCGCTTGAATCAAAAAATAAAAACCAATGATTAATAAATCAACGAACAAAGCGTTGGGCATTAAGCTCCGCGCGGTATAATAAAAAAAGGCCGGATTGATAAGTAGTAAGAGAGCTGAAAGGAAGGCGATCCGGCGATCAAAGACCATTTTGATCAGGCCATAAAAAAATAAAATCGCCAGGCCCGAAAAGAAAGGAGTCAAATAGGGCACTACTGCTAGACCAAAAATTTTTGCCAGCCAACCAAAGATTAAAATCAAACCCAAAAAACTGCCCGGGACCAAAAAGCCGTTAATCACATTAATGCTGCGGGGATGAATGATGTTTTGGCTGATCAGATTCAAGGGTTCGAGTTGCCTGAGTTCGCCCCGCTCAACCAGCAATTTGATAAAAAAATTATTGGCGGTTTCGTCTGGCGAATTAAATAGCTGCGGCGAATTCCAAGCTAAGTAGGCATAAAGAAAGAAAAAAATAATAGCTAAAAAAATCAAAATAGCTATTTCGGGATTAGCTTTGAACCAATTTTTAAACCGATCTAAAAAAACCATAACTTGCCTCTATTATAGCAACCTTTAGCAAAATTTTAAATTTCAATAATTCTATCTCTTAAGAGAATATGATAGAATAAAATAAATTATTTAACTCAAAAATCCTATTTTGAATCGGAACAATTCCATGAGACTAACCCCCCCAAAATATCTCGTCTTCTCTCTTTTTATTATTGCCCTAATCAGCTTCAATCTTTATCTTTGGCAATCAACTTTTGTTGCCTTAATCCTTGGTTTGCTCTTTTTGATTCTGGGCGGCTGGAATTGGGGTGAAATAATTTTCCCCCTCGAAGGAAGGGCTCTGAAAATTTTTTACGGTCTCTTCTTCCTCCTCTCAGTGATTTCTTCCCTGGGTGCTCTCATATATTTTTTTTATCGTTGGGATAATCTGGCCATTTCCTTAGCCTTAATAATCATTACTCTTTTTACCTTTTTCCTGCTCGGGCAGCGACTCAGAAATTCAATTGGGCATTTTGAATCTAACGCCTCAACCGAAAACCAGGCCAAGGAGAAATCTAACTTAAACCAACGCCTCCCAAATACTCTGATTCATTGGTTCTCTAAAAATTGGCTTTGGTCTTCGCTTTTGCTCGGCCATCTGCTCTTGATTTTTATTGGCTTCAGGCTGCTCTTTACTCACCGAACTAGCGAAGCCATCATTTCGCCCTGGCAAGTTCTGCCCCCGGTCTTTTTTATTATCTATTTTATTGCCGCCCTAACTCTAAGCGGCTTCCTTATCATCAACAAAAAAAATTGGCTCTCGTTAATACTCCTTTCACTCCAAGCCGCTTTAACCTTCTCCGTTGCTCTCGTAATTTACCGAATTGGCTATGGCTTTGACCCCTTCATCCATCAAGCGACCGAAAAAATAATTTTTTTCGCCGGGCAAATAAGTCCTAAACCGCTTTACTACCTTGGTCAATATTCGCTCGTTGTTTTTTTAGCCAAGCTCTTTTTCCTCAACCCGGACCTCGTCGACAAATTACTGCTTCCCAGCTTAGCGGCTGCTTATCTGCCACTCACCATCTATTATTGCTTTGACCGACTATTTGGCTGGAGAAAAGAATCCACGCTCTTTCTCGTCTTAATCTTCTTCCTTCTGCCCTTCGAATCTTTCATTGTTACCACGCCTCAAGGACTGGCCAATCTCTATTCTTTGATCGCCATCTCCTTTGATCTCTTATACCTTAACGGAAAGATAGCTCTGACTCCCATCCTCATCTTAACGGCGGCCGATCTCTTGATCCATCCTCTAGCTGGTCTAATACTCCTGGCCTTTTTAGGATTGATTTTAATTTTCCGCTATTTTAAAAAAACCACTGGTGGATCAGAAATCTTAAGAAAAACCATAATCTCCCTCGCTCTAATTTTAGCTGCCCTAATCCTGCCGCTTAGTTTTCTCGTTTATTCCTATTTTTCGCCCACCTTGGGCGCTCATCTTGACTTCACGATCCTAAAAAACCCGGCCAATATCACGAACCTAATCTCGGGCGATCGAATTAAAAAACAGTTTAATATAGTTTATGATTTGATTTATTCTTTCAAATCTTATCTCAATCTCCTGGTCCTGCTTATAGCTCTAGCTGGATTCTTTTTGGCCCGGAAAAAAAGACAATCAAAAATTTTTTCGATTTATCTCCTGGCCTTTCTTGTAACTTTTATCAATTATTTTTTATTAAAAAATTTTTTGGCGTTTTCGGCTTTGATTGGCTATGAACAAAGTAATTATTCCGAACGAATTCGAGAAATCAGTTTTTATTTTTTGATTCCCATCGTTCTTTATGTCGCTCAGTATTTTATTGGCCGACTCGAAAAAACAGCCGCTTGGTTTAGATTTTCCTGGATTTTTTTTCTGGCACTATTTCTCACAGTTTCTCTTTACCTTTCCTATCCCCGAGCTGATCGATCCGACACCAGTCGTGGCTTCAGCACCAGTGCCTCTGACCTCAAGGCAGTCCAGACTATTGATCAGGCTAGCCAAGGAAAGGATTATCTGGTTCTAGCGGATCAAGCCGTCTCGGCCGCGGCCATTCGCGAATTTGGGTTTAAAAAATATTATCATCAAAACATCTTTTATTATCCTCTACCCACTGGCGGCGAACTCTATCAACTTTATCTCCAAATGGTCTATAGTCGGCCAACGAGAAATATTGTTAAACAAGCGCTCGCCTTAACTGGAGCCCAAGAAGCCTATTTCGTGGTCAATAATTATTGGCGCCATAGCGAAGGTATTATTGAACAAGCCTCAATCACGGCCGATAGTTTTTGGAATATTGATAATGGCCGAGTGTTTGTTTTTAAATATTCCAGATAAATTTAACGTCATTAAATTATCAATAGCTGTAATTAAAGACTAAGCAAATCATGAAGATAGGTCTCTAGTCGCTGGGGCTCGATTGTTTTTCTGATTTCGTCCGGCCTAAACTTCGATTGATCCGCTATCGCCTGCTTAACCACCCTGAGCAGATCAACCTCGTCGCCAGGATTAAAGATAAGGCCATTAATACTCTCTTTAATCAATTCTGTCGCCCCACCGATCCGAGCGACGATCAAGGGCAGACCAAAAGCCAAACCTTCACTAATGACCATGGGAGAATTCTCATAACATAGGGATGGGACCAAAATAAAATTGGCTTGATTCAAAATTTGGTTAATCTTCTCATGCGTCACTGGACCGATGATCACAATCCGCGGCTCGATTCCCACTATTTTTTTAATGGCTTCTAATTGCGATCCCGCGCCAACTAACCTGAGCTCAATTCCTTTGGGTAGCAAACCTTTTTGAAAGTATTCCTTGAAAGCTTGGACTAGAAAAATTGCGCCCTTAGCTCTTTCCATTTGGCCAAGATAGAGAAAAGTTACTGCTTCAGGTTCTGCTTGAGCCGACTTATCGATGGTTGGTGTTGATTCAAAAACCACTGGATTCGGCAAAACCGCCATTCTCGACTCCGGGAAAAAACCTTTTTCCAAATAAAATTTCAAGAGCCAACGAGAAGGCGAGATAACCACGGTCGGAGAATCAAAAAGCCAACGACAGATCCGCTCATAAACTTTTTTAAAGAAAATGCTCGGTCCCAAACCTTCCTCCTCGCTCAGCATCATCAAACCGCTAGGCGTTGAGAGTTGAACATCGTGAATGGTGTGCAGCCATTTTATTCTTGACTGTTTGACTGCTCGAGGTATTAAGTAGCCTAATCCCTTCAGATTATGAGTCAAAATCAAATCCGGCTTCTCCCGATCTAAAATTTTTTTGACCACCCAATAGGAATGTAAATTAAAGACATCGAAAAGGTGCCAAAAAAATCTAACTCCAATCCAGTGGCGATTAATATTTATCAAAGAAAAAAAGTTTAGAGGATAAAAACGATAAATCTTTAAATTGTCACTCTTCGGCTCAACCTGCGGCCGAAGCGAAGAAAGGCCAGTAAACGGTTTAACTGTAATCACTAAAACCTTGTTTCCCGCTTGTCTTAATCCCTGGGCAAGATTATGAACCACTACTTCTGCGCCACCACGATTATAGGGTTCGTATAAGTTATTAATCAAACAAATTTTCATAGCTAATCCAATTAAGCACCGCCTCTAAGTTAGGCCTCGATATAATTCCTCTAATTGCTTTCCAATTTTCTCCCAAGAATATTTTTCTTCAACTTGCTTCCGACCGTTCTCGCCCATCTTTTTTCTTAGCTCATCATCGCCCAATAAATAACTGATTCGATTGGCCAAATCACCTTCGTTCTTTGGTTGGGCTAAAAATCCATTCTCGCCTTCCTTGACCAGGCTCCGCAGACCCGGAAGATTAGAAGCAATTACTGGCTTCCCTGAAGCCAGGGCCTCAAGTAATACCAAACCAAAAGCTTCGGATCGATCAGTCGAGGGCAAAACCACTAGATCGGCTAAGTTATAATACCTAGGCAAAATCTCATCATCAATATAACCAGTGAAAATAATTTTGTTACTCAAACCCAAATTATTGGCCAAGCTCTTGAGGCCGGAAAGCCAATCGCCGGCGCCGACAATTAATAATCTGATTTTACCACCCTGCTCTTTTTTGAGCTCCTCCACACCCCTTCGCTTTTGGAGAACCGCGAAAGCCTTTAATAAGTAGTCAATTCCCTTAAAATAATGAGCTCGATCAAGGTTACCGACGAATAAAATTATTTTATCCTCCACTTTCAATTGGTGCTTTGAAAGCAAGGTCGCATCTTTTTCGCGAGGAGAAAATATCTCGGTCATCACGCCGGGCGGCAGCTCAACGAATTTCGAGCGATTCTCTTGAATCAAAGACGCGAGGTTAGAACTTAGAGCGTAATCGAAAGAAGTGACGATCACCTTGTCAGCCGATCTAATGATCCGCGGCAGAAAAAATTTATTATAGCATCGGAAAAATAAACCCAAAATCCCCTTACCAACCAGATCCATGTGATAAGTAACAACTAACTTAGATCGTTGGCGACCAATCAATCGCCGAAACCAAATTATTTCCGCACCACCCAAAAAGGGATAGTGCAAATGAACCAGATCGAAATTCTTTAATCGCCAAAAAAGTTGCGGCAAAAAAGCCGCGTTGCCGTAACGAAGAACTGAATTTAATCGCTGGACTTCGAGTTTATTCTTTTCTTCGTAACCGTCGGCTCTTGAATCAGCCGCTCTAGTAACGACCGAATAGCTTGGTGTCAAGACTTCGACTTGATGCCCCAATCTGGCTAACTCGAGAGAATTATAAAAAGCGACATTGCCCATGCCGCCAGGATAAGGAGGAAAAGTGCAAACTACTTGAGCGATTTTCATATTAAAATATCATTGCGAGCCTGCTGACCAGCAGGGAGCGAAATTGTCATCCTGAGCCTAGTCGAAGGATAACAACAACCTCTCAATTTGTAACTCTATCTTCATTTTGCTATAATTTTAGCATAAAAATCTAAATAAGAAAAGCTGAGGTTATGGTTTCAAAATTTATTTTCTTTGGTTTAATCTCGCTGGCCGTTGCCCTCGAAGTTACTGGCGATATTTTTTTCAAAAAATGGTCTCTCGGCACTAAAAATATTTTGCTCTACGTCGGACTTTTAGTTTATTTTATTGGAACTATCTTCTGGGCAATTTCCTTGAAATACGAATACCTCGCCCGAGCAATCTCGGTGTTTACCATTTTGAATTTGATCATCATTGTTCTGGTCGGCGTTCTCTATTTCAAAGAGGATTTGTCTCTGATAAATAAAATCGGAATTGGCCTGGGAATATTAAGCGTCATCCTGATTGAAATTTAACAGGACGACCATTGATAAAAAATAAATCGTCAAGAGACTTAAAAGATATGCCCTCGTCACGGACGGCGAATCTCTATTCATCTACGGGGAGTGATTCCGCATCCTCGAAAAAGAGCTATTGAAGCTCTTTTTATTTTTATAAATTTAATTTTTATTTAAATCTTCACCACCAAATAATCCTCTTTACTATCTGCCAGTATAAATTAAAAACTGGATTAACCAAATATTTCAAAATCAAATTATCAATGTCTTGGAATTCGATTTTGCCAGTAAAAAATTTTATTACTTCTCCCTCCCCCACTTTTCTTTTAGCCTGCACTCGCTTTCTTGTTTTGATTAACTTAGCCCAATTCTTCGCCTGCAGGAAATACTCGTAAACTCCGAGATTCTCTCGCCACCAACCCGCCCAAAATGAATAAAAAAACATTCCCAGGTTCATAATCAGGGCGGGCAGGAAAATGAGAGCCAGGGTGGCTAATTTATAATTTTGAAGCAGCACTAGCTGGCGATTTCTCTCCATGTAATAAAACTTTTTGATGCTGCGGCTAAACTCATATTGATGATAAACTACTGATCTCGAAGCCAAAAAAATCTTATAACCAGCCAAGCGCAATCGCCAACCCAAATCCAGATCCTCGTGGTACATATAAAATTCTTCATCGAAAAGACCAATTTCTTCTAAGCCGCTGGCTCGCCAGAGGCTGGCCGCCCCGCTCGGATAAGCGATCTCGTAATCTTGAATTGGTGACGGCCAATCAGAAATTTTTTTCTGGTAGCCACTCGTAAAACCAAAACCGAGATAATGAATTTCGTTGCCGAGACTATTAAACTTCTCTTTTTCCGGCCAAAGCATCAGCCGTGATTGAACCGCACCAATTTCGGCTGAAGATTCGAGCACCGCCACGGCTTCAACTAAAAAATCAGGTTCAACTACTGTGTCCTGATTCAATAAATAAAGGTAATCAAATTTTCTTTCCAGAGCCCAACGCAAACCAATATTATTATTACCAGCGAACCCTAGATTCCGGTGAGTCAGACATTCAATCTCGGGAAAATTCTGCTTCACCCATTCGACGGTTCCATCAGTCGAACCATCATCGGTAATAATAATCTTAAACTGATCAGCCGGATAATTCAATTTAATCAAACTCGAGAGACAAGTGGGCAAAAATTTTTTTGCTTGATAAGTAGCAATAATAATGGCGACTCTTTTTTTCATAGTGGTTCCGAGACCGCTGATTAACTTCCTCGCCTTCAAACTTCTTCTCGCCGCAAACCAATTAAAACTTTGTGTGCCTTAGCATAGTCAATGGTTTTTTGGAGCCCGGTTTCTAGAGTGGTGATCGGCAACCAACCCAACTTTTCTTTAGCCAAACTGATATCGGGCAGGCCGAGCGGAGTCATAAAAAGCAGTGGTGCCTCAAAAACTATTTTTGAACTCGAATCGGTCATCTGAATAATCTTATTGGCGACTTCAATCAAGGAATATTCATCTGGGCTACCAATGTTAACCGGACCAACTTCGGCCGAAGCCATTAGTTTGATACAACCATCAATAACATCTTCAACATAACAGAGTGAAGTGGAAAAAGTTTTATCGCCATAAATTACTAAATCTTTATTGTCCAAGGCTTGAACCACAAAATCCGGCACCATCTCGCCCGAAAACAACCTCACCCTCGGCCCATAGGTCCTAAAAATTCTAACGATTTTGGCATCGAGCTCGTAAACTTCGCGATAGGTCGCGGTCAAAGTTTCGGCAAATCTCTTACCCTCGTCGTAACAGCTTCGGGGCGTCAGCGGATCCATCGGCTGATAAGAATCTTCCTTAAAATATTTAAACTTGTCTGATCTCGGACCGTAAACCGAAGAAGTGGAAAACTGCAAAAATTTAGCTCGATATTTCACGGCGAGCTCTAACATATTGGCCGTGCCCACTGAATTAGTCAGGGCTGTCTCCACTCGGTATTTGTCAAAATCCTTGGGTGACATCGGGCAGGCCAAATTATAAATCTCCTGAAGACCCTGAAATTTAATTTTGAATTTCTCAAGCTCAGGATAGGCTTCGAGATCAATCGGCTCAATAATATCGTGCTTGATAAAAACAAAATTAGGATTGCGCAGCAGCTGGTCAATATTACTACGACTACCCGAAACAAAGTTGTCCAGACAGATGATATTATTGTCTTTGATTAATTGATCGCAAAGAAACGAACCCAAAAAACCGGCTCCGCCCGTCACTAAAATATTTCTTCGACCCAAGATTGGTTTCGCCATAGTTTAATCTTAAATTTTAGTTACTTTTACTATAGCGCAAAAAACTAAAAAAATCAATTTTAATTATTGTTTCTGAAAATCCAATAACGACTGGCCCCGAAATTCCAAAACAAAACAATAATAACCGCCGTAACTTTCGCCAATAGATCATAAAATCTAAAACTCCGCACCAACCAATAAAGAATCGTGGTGTTCAGAATTAAGCCAATCAAATTAATCACCAAAAATTCAAAGTATTGGCTGCGAATTGCCGTTTCACTATTACGAAAAGTCCAATGTTTATTAAAGACAAAGCTCCAACTCACGGCCGTAAGAAAAGAAATGATATTGGCGATTAGAAAATAGACTGAAAAAATCCTGGTTAAAACTAGATAAATAAAAAAATCAATCGCGGTATTGGAAACGCCCACCAAAGAGAATTTAGTGAATTGTTTAAGGATCGGGTACTTTAAGAAATAACGATTCTGCCGAATTTTATTTATCAAATCAATCATGAATCTCAACTAATGATTAGTAATCACGGCTAGTTTGACTCCACCGCGGAAATCGCGATTGTAAGCATAGAATTGATTTCGAAGATAACCATCTTTATCAAAGATACGCACGTGCGGTCCACCACCTTTGCCCGCACCGACAATGATCTCTTGCCAACCGTCATTGTCCACATCGCCGGCCGCCAGATTCACTCCCCCGCGGAAATTTTTATCAAAGGCGAAGAATTGTAGCCGCGTCCGACCCAGTCCATCAAGAATCTTGACTTGCGGACCGCCGCCCGAAGCCGGCGCGGTAATAATTTCTTTGATGCCATCATTATTGAGGTCAGCGGTGGCGACATTCACTCCCCCGCGAAAATTTTTATCAAAGGCGAAGAATTGTTCCTTGAGCGCACCTTGGTTATCAAAGATACGAATAAAAGGGTAATTGCCCCGAGCTGGAGCGGCAATTATTTCTTCTCGACCGTCGCCATCGACATCGCCGGCCGCCAGATTCACTCCCCCGCGGAAATTTTTATCAAAGGCGAAGAATTGTAGTCGCAATTTGCCATCCCCGTCAAAGACCTTGACTTGAGGACCACCGCCCGAAGCCGGCGCCACCAAAATTTCCTTCACCCCATCGCCATTCAAATCAACGGTGGCGACATTCACTCCCCCGCGGAAATTTTTATCGAAGGCGAAGAATTGTTTTTTCAGATTGCCCAGCCGATCAAAAATCTTAATCAGGGGACCGCCGCCCGAAAGAACGCCGGTGATGATCTCGGGCTCGCCATCGCCAAAAACATCGCCTGTAGCAATCGAAATGCCGCCCCGAAAATCGGGATCAAAAGCCAAGAATTGATAACGGATCAATTTATTAATTGAATCAACCAAACTAATTTCGGAAGTAAAGCCAGATTGGTGGCTCACGACCAAGCGAGCCAGATTGGCCGGACTATCCGAGGCGATCGCGCCAGTCACGGCCAAAAGAGCGCGATTGACGTCGAGCAGGCCTCGCCCCAGTTTACCCAAATAATCGAGATTCAGAGAATCGATCTCGGTCGTACTGTTTAATAAATCGTCAATTAGATCAGCTGGCTTTAGGCTGGGATTCTTGGATTCCATAAGCGCGATCGTGCCCGAAACCAAGGGAACCGAAAGCGAAGTACCGGACCAAAAACCGCCGTAAGGATAAGCGAAATCCGAATCCGGCGTGTTATAAACCTCGGTACTAAAAAAACCGATGCCTGGCGCCGCGAGGTCAACGCAGTCACGGCCATAGTTTGAGAAAAAAGTTTTTCTATTTTGATAATCAACTGAAGCCACGCCAATCACCCAATGCTCGCCCTGAGAGCCGCGATAACAAATCGGATACATTTTCTCTTTATCTAGATCCACCACCTTAGCCGGATTGGTCTCGTTGCCCGCGGCCGCCACCACAATCACGCCGGCCTCGTAAGCTCGACGAAGAGCATCGGCCAGGATTTGGCTGTAATCGGATCCCACGAAACTCAGGTTAATTATCCTGGCACCGTTGCGAACCGCGTAATCGATGGCGCGCGCCACGGCATAGGTATCGCCGGTACCCGTGCTGTCCAAAACTCGAAGCGGCATAATCTTGCTTCGCCAACTAACACCCGTGACACCAATACCATTATTGCCTCGAGCCGCGATGATACCAGCCACAATCGTTCCATGATTAACTCCGCCGCGGCTACAAGTTTTCTTCTCGAGACAGCCAACTTCAAACTTCGGCCGGGGATCATTTTTGTCTAGAACAAAATCCCAACCATTGACATCGTCGACATAGCCATTCTTATCATTATCGAGACCATCGCCTGCAATCTCTTTGGGGTTTTGCCAAATATTGTCCTTCAAATCAACGTGATCAATATCAACGCCCGAATCCAAAACCGCAATCACAATCTCTTCCGAGCCGGTCGTTTGATCCCAAGCACGCTGGACATTAATCTGATTTAAGTAATTGGCCTGCTCGTAATAAAATGGATCGTTGGGTGCTAAGATAGTGGCCTGATAAAGATAGTTGGGTTCAGCAGATTCGACCAGAGGATTGGCTTCGTAAGTTTTGATGATCCGAGACAGATCCTCTTTAGTGTTGAATTTTAAGCGATAAATCTTATCACGATTTTTTAGTTTGACTAGAACCTCGCCCGGCCGAAAATTCTCGCCCAATTCATTTTTTAGCTTGGACCAATCTGCTCCCCAAACGGCCGAGAGCGGACCAAGCAGAGCCAAAACTAAAATCAAATTTAGCCCAATTAAAAAAATTTTTTTGAACCAAAAATTATTCATAAATTATCTTCATTGTATCGAAATACAGTCCCTTGGTCAAAACTTAAGTAGGGACGAGTCACGCCTCGTCCCTACTTAAATACAAATTTAAAACGCTTCTGCTACAACTAACTGCCTAAACCTTTATCAGTATTAATGCTGGTGGCTGCGGTCTGGGCTGAAGTCGGACTGAAATCCG
>CAZFGO010000023.1:0-14435 GCA_964518525.1 uncultured Gammaproteobacteria bacterium
CAGCCAGGCCACGAGCCCGGCCGCAGTGGCGGAAACGCTGAAGCCGACGGATCCGACCACCGAAGTGGTGGTCGAGGCGGTTCAGGCACCGGCCACCCCCCAGCCGGAGCAAAAGCTCTCGCCGGAGGAGTGGCGGGCCAAGATGGACCGTCAGCGGGCCGAGACGACCATTCGGCGGGCGGCTCAGAGGTACGTCGAGTGGAAGTCCGGCGGCGACGAGCAAGTCAAGGAGATGTTCCTCAAACAGCTCGTCGAGAAGTATCTGCCGCGCTTCCTCGAGCCGTACGGCTGCGGTATCGAGGGCTGCAATTTCCGGGCCGCGGCGGTCGGTCAACAGAAGATGAGCAAGCACAACTTCATCCCCGCGCTCCACGCCCTGGGGAAGAAGCCGGGCTTCGAGACCAAGGCCGACACGATCTGCTGGGAGCACCAGCCGGTCGCGAAGCAAATGGGGGCGGAACTCTACCCCCTCGAAGGAAGCCTCGTGCGGGATCTCCAGCACGAGCTCGAGCAGGCGAAGAAGCAGACCGGCGTGGCGGATTGGTTGACCAAGAAGGGAATCGCCATCACTCCGCCGAAGGGACTCACTGTCCCTATGAAGGACCTCGCCAAGGACGGCAAGAAGTAAGACCAAGAAGGGGGTGAGACGATGTACACGACCGGATTTGCGTAGTGATCGTAACACCCCACCTCACCAAACCCCTGGACCCCCGGTGGGACGGTCCGAACATGCCCCGAAAGGAGAAAAATGCGGCTTCAAGGGGAAACGTTCTCTCTAGGATGACTTGCTAGTTCACTACCCGGAGAGAACATACATCGAACTAGCCATAGACGAGGTCCTGATCAGCCTCGCGGGTCCTACGGGACCAAAGGTCAGAAAAGGCCAGATCAGGTGGGTGGATTATCCGGCGGAACAAGTTACCAGTTCATAGCCGTCAGGATTTTTCGCCCAATCAAAAAAGGAGGAAAGGAACTGGACGGGGCTTAAGCCTGTACACAGCCTCGCAAGACCAAGTGTCAAAACAGGTGGGCTAGACAGCCGAGCACGAAAGCTCGTCAACTGTCTAGCCCTGTTTTTTTTCAAAAATTGTTATCCAGAATACTGATTCTATTTTTCTATTTGTCATTGCGAGCGACCGAAGGGAGCGTGGCAATCTGACGCGAAGCGTCATCCTGAGCGTAGCGAATGATCCCATGGCTAACACACTATTCCTGGGATTCCTCCTCCGCCAAGGCGAGGTCGAAATGACGAGAGGGATTGCTTCGTCCCCCGCCAGGCGGGGTCCTCGCAATGACAGATTCAAAATTATCATTGCGAGGAGCGTAATTGTCATCCTTCGACTAGGCTCAGGATGACAATAAAGCAACGAAGCAGTCTCTAAAGCCATTCCTAACGCAGTCGAGGAGTCGCCCAATGGTTGATTCTTGGCTCTAAAAATGATATAATTTCTTTGAAGATCAATTCATTTTCTCAAACGTATTTATTTAAATTTTCTTATGACCGCCGCGAGAAACAACAAGAATAATGAAGAGGAAGAAGCAATTTATTCTCTCAATTCGGAAACCAAGCGCGGGATTTTAGTGGTGATCATTTTTACTCTGGCGGTTTTCATGCTCTTGAGTTTTTTCAATCTGGCTGGCGGGGCAGGGCAATATCTTGATCATTCTTTAAAGATTCTTTTTGGTTGGTCTTATCCGCTCGTGCCAATTATTTTAATAATTGCTGGTTATCTCATTTTAAATTCAGCCCGGTATCATTTTCGAGGAATCAATTATTTGGGTTTATTTTTGTTTTTGCTGAGTTTGAATAGCCTTTTGCATCTCAGCCTGCCAGCCCAAGAAACTTTTAGCGCCATTGCCCAAGGCCGCGGTGGTGGTTATTTTGGTTTTTCACTGAGTTATGTTTTTCAAAACCTGATGGGCTTTTGGGCTAGCTTGATTATTCTTTTAGCCTTACTCCTTATCTCTTTGATGTTGATCTTTAATACCACTCTAGCTCGTTTGGCCCAGTCTGGTCTTCTAATATTTTGGCCATTGAAAAAAGTATTTTCCTTTTTTGGTTGGTTTTTTAATTTGTTTAAGTTTAAATCCGAAGCCGCTGAAGCTGAACCAGGGCCGGCGGCTCCGGCTGAAGAACTTCTGCCCCAATTTTCGGCCAAGCCCATCGAGGTGGTCGAGGAGAAAACTGGTCAATTAAAGATTCAGACCGAGCCGAATCGAGAGGTTGAGGCTAAGAAAACCACGCCTCTGGTTTCACCTCCAAAGCTTAGGAAGAAAGTTGATTTGCCCCTTAGCCTCTTGAGTGGCCAGCCAGAGAAGCCTACGAGCGGCGATATTAAGCATAATCTCGAGGTCGTACAAAAGACTTTGGAGAATTTCAATATCCCAGTGGAAATGGGCGAAGTGAGCGTGGGTCCGACCGTGACTCAATACACTTTGAAGCCGGCCGAGGGAATCAAGTTGTCTTCAATTACTTCGCTGCACAATGACCTCGCCCTGGCTTTGGCCGCTCACCCTATCCGAATTGAGGCGCCGATCCCGGGTAAATCTCTAGTGGGCATTGAGGTGCCCAATCAAAAAGTGGCTGTGGTTCAGCTGCGGGAGATTCTCGATTCCGAGGAATTTAAAAAGAGAAAATCAAATTTAATGATCGCCCTGGGCAAGGATGTGGCCGGCCGACCTTGGTTGGCTGACCTCAGCCGGATGCCGCATCTACTCGTGGCTGGAGCCACGGGCTCGGGCAAGAGTGTTTGCCTCAACGCCATTATCATTAGCTTGCTCTATCAAAATGGTCCGGCCGATTTGAAATTTATTTTGGTTGACCCCAAACGAGTCGAGTTGCCGACCTATAATGATATTCCCCATTTACTGACGCCGGTGATCACCGAAGTGAAAAAAACAGTTAATGCTCTGCGTTGGGCTTTGGGCGAGATGGATCGGCGTTACGAATTATTGGAAAAAAGTAAAAAGCGTGATATCGCCTCTTATAACGCCGAGGCCAGAGAAAAACTACCCTACATCGTGATCGTGGTTGATGAGCTGGCTGATCTGATGGTGCTCGCCGCTTCGGAAGTCGAGGGTGCGATTATTCGTTTGGCCCAGATGGCCAGGGCTGTAGGTATTCATCTGATCTTAGCCACCCAGCGGCCTTCGGTTGATATTATCACTGGCTTGATCAAGGCTAATATCACTTCACGGATTTCTTTTTCCGTTGCTTCGGCGGTTGATTCCCGAACGATCCTCGATACTGCCGGCGCGGAAAAATTATTGGGCCGCGGCGATTTGCTCTATATCAGCTCTGAACTCTCCAAGCCGAAACGTCTGCAAGGGGCCTTTGTTTCTGATAGCGAGATCCATAAAGTGGTTGATTTTCTTAAGCAGAACGGTGGGCAACCTGAGTATCAAGAAGAAATCACCCAGAAACAAGTCGGTACCCTGGGTAGCCTTGAATTTTCGAGCGATGATGGCGACGAGCTCTTAGAAGAAGCCAGGGAGATAGTTATTCAGGCGGATAAGGCCTCGGCTTCTTTGCTTCAGCGTCGGCTCAAGGTTGGTTATGCCCGGGCCGCGCGCTTGCTTGATCTCTTAGAAGAGCAGGGAATAATTGGTCCGGCCGATGGAGCCAAACCGCGAGAGATCTTGATTCACGATGATTACGGTGCTAGGATGGGAGAATCAGAAATTGTCGGCGAGATTGAAATCGAGCAGAGCGAATCAGAGGAGTCGGAAGCGCCGGCTGAAGTTGAAAAGGAAACCGATCAAGCGACCTCGGATTAATTAGTTCAAGCGATCCAATTAGCTATATTAATATGAATGGATTTAAAAGCCGAGAGATTGTCAACCAAGAAACCTTGGGTCAGAGATTAAAAGAGGCTCGCGAGAAAAAGAAGTTCAGTCTCAAACGAATTGAAGAGGTCACCAAAATTCAAGCCAAATATTTTGAAGCGTTGGAGGCCGGTCAGTATGAAAAATTACCCAGCGATGTTTACACTAAAAATTTTTTGAAAGTTTATGCGGCAGTTTTGGGCTTGAGTTTCGAGCCGTTGTTTAAACTTTATCAGCAGGAGCGGTCGCGCTACGAGGAGCTCGAGAGTAAGATTAAGATGGGCCGATCCGAGACTCGGCCTAGGTGGGTTTTAACGCCGCGAATTATCAAGAACAGTCTAATTGGTCTGGTTGCTTTGCTACTCTTGATCTACCTTGCCCTGGGTATTAGTCGAACCATCGAACCGCCGCGTCTCACTATCACCAGTCCCGAAGATAAACTCACCACTAATCAAATGACCATTAAGGTGGCCGGCCAAACCGAACCTGAAGTTAAGGTGACGATCAATAATCAAGAAGTGGTTAGCGATGTTAATGGTTATTTTGAAAAGGAAATTGATTTGCAAAAAGGAATAAATATTATTAAGATAACAGCAGTGAAGAGTCATAGTCGTGATAATATTGTTTCTCGTGAGGTCTTGGTTGAATAAATAATTTTTCCGTCATAAAATTTATGGTTAAACCAGTTAAAGAAGAAACTAAAACCGAAGAAAGGCAAAAGGCGGCCGAGGAAGCGATCAATCAGATCAAAGAAAAATTCGGCGAAGGCGCGATCATGAAATTGGGCGAGGCCAAGGCCATGGTGGTTGAGGCGATTCCGACCGGTTGCCTTTCACTTGATATTGCTCTCGGCGTGGGCGGTTTGCCGCGAGGTCGAATTGTGGAGATTTTTGGTCCCGAGGCTTCGGGCAAGACTACCTTGGCCCAACACGTGATCGCCGAAGTTCAAAAGATGGGTGGCATCGCTGCTTTTATCGACGCGGAACACGCTCTAGACCCTGATTACGCCAGGAAGATCGGTGTTCGGGTCGATGATCTCTTGATTTCCCAACCAGACACGGGCGAACAAGCCTTGGATATCGTTGAAACCTTGGTTCGCTCCAACGGCGTTGATGTTATTGTGGTTGATTCAGTGGCCGCGCTTACGCCCAAAGCCGAAATCGAGGGCGAGATGGGCGATCAGCACATGGGTCTGCAAGCTCGGCTAATGAGCCAGGCCCTGCGCAAATTGACTGGCATTATTTCCAAAAGTAAAACCGTCCTGATTTTCATTAATCAAATGCGGCAAAAGATCGGCGTTTTCTTTGGTAACCCGGAAACTACCACTGGCGGCACGGCCCTAAAATTTTATTCCTCGGTTCGGATTGACGTACGCCGAGCCGCCCAGATTAAACAGGGCGATAAATTTATCGGCAATCGAATTAAAGTTAAGATTGTTAAGAATAAAGTGGCGCCGCCCTTTCGAACCACGGAATTCGATATCATGTATAATGAAGGCATTTCGATCGCCGGCGACTTACTCGATACGGCCGCGGCTTATGGCGTGATCAAAAAATCCGGCAACACTTATAGTTACGGCGAGACCAAGTTGGGCGTGGGCCACGAAAGCGCCAAAAAGTTTTTGAAAGACAATCACCAGTTGCAGGCCGAGATTAGGCCCAAGACGCTTGCGGCGGCCAGAGAGAAAGAAACTAGCGAAGAGAACTAATTTAACTCTTATGGATTTTGAGGAGAGAAAGAAAAAGATCGAAGAGATTATGGCCCGATTTTATCGCCAGCTCGCGCAACTGAAAAAAGAAAAGAAAGAACTGATCGAAAAATTAGAACAGGAAAGAGCGGAAGAAGAGATTGAGGCCATCAAGAAAGATTTGGAAGGATTAATTAAATAAAAAAATTATGGTCCAGGTTGATTACGAAAAGAAAATGAAAGTAATTGCTCGGATTATGAATCGCTGCTTGGTAGAGGTCGCGCGGTTAAAAAAAGAGAAGTTCAAGTTGATTAAAAAACTACAAGCACGTAAATAATAAATCTATTTTATGCCAACTCCAGAACAAATTAGCGACTTGCCCGAACGCCGAATTGAAGTGCCCCGGGAAGTGGTCGAGGGCGTGAAAGATGAGGCAGCCTTTGAGCAATGGTTTGATCAATCTTTTAGTCAGATGATTGAAGGTGTAGCCGAGGCGGAAAAGACACCTCCCGAATATGCTGCTGCCCCTGAGATAGCTTCTAAGGATCAGCAAATCGACCAGGCTCTCAGAGCAGCCGAAGCCGAGCTAAAACAGGTGGCCGGTGAAGGTCTAGAAAAAACCGATATTGGAAACATGATCGCCAGGCGAGAAGCGGAATTAAGAGCCTCAAAGGTTGGTGAGAGCTACGATCTAAAGAGAAGTCTCCAGGCACTGGAAGGTCGAATTGCCACCGAAAAAACAATTAAATCGCCGGGCTGGCAATTAAGAGTTAAGCGGTTAGAAGAGCAAAAAGCACAGCTCGAAAGCCGGAGCAAGTCGGTTCCCAGTAGTTAAGATCCAACTTGGTTTGAAAAATAATAGAGGGGACGAGTGTTACTTTCACTCATCCCCTATTTTGATCTCGATCGCTTTCTCGACCAGTTGCCAAGAGACGTTCTTCTTCCGAAAGAGATAATGAATTTGCTTTTGAGCGTCGCGAAGTCCATTGGGATCGAAGCTTTGATTTACAAGTTCTTCTGAAGTAGCAATTCGTCGGAGCTCATGGGCGTAGATTATGGCGGCGAGGTTCGAGGGAAGTTCGAGTTTGAGCGTCAATTCTCGTCCCTGCCGGCCGAATCTCAAACTGAGATCGTCAAAAACTCCAAAGGCTTCGGTCGTTTTCCCATTGACGATATCAATGTAAATTTCAGTCAGCTCGTCACTGAAGCGATCGAAGACCTCCCTGATTAATCGGATTTGGCCCGGATATTTGATCCGGTCGAGATAAATCAAGAAGAACATCTCGAGTAGGTTCAAAAGACCGATCATGGTTGATCCTCCATTCTTTTTGGTTAGAAAGAACTTTTGACTTTTTAGCCTAGCAGATAAAAAGTAATTTGTCAATCGGCCTTAGTTGAGTATTAAGATTTTAGATTAACAAAATAACCGCTTTAAAGCGGTTATTTTTCTTCGACGATTTGATTTTTAATTAGGAGTTAGGCTCGTTCAATGTAATCGCCGGTTTCGGTGTTAACAATGATTTCATCGTCTTCTTTAATAAAGAGCGGCACATCAATCTCTAAATTATTTTCCAACGTAACTCTTTTGGTGACATTGCCCGAAGCCGTATCGCCACGAACGCCCGGTGGAGCCGAAATCACTTTGAATTTCATTTTGATGGGTAGATCAACGTTGATCGGCTGATTGCCAAAAGATAAGACTTCTAGATCCGAACCGTCCTTGAGGTATTTGACTTTTTCGCCCAAGCGATCGAGGGGCAGAGAAAATTGTTCGTAGCTGGTGTTATCCATCAGGAAGAGGTTGTTCTGATCTCGGTAAAGATAATTGGCTACGCTTCGAGATAGTTCAGCCTCTTCCACCTTATCGCCGGGCTTGAAGCTTTTTTCCACCACCTTGCCATTGATCAAATTCTTGAGCTTGGTTCGCATGACCGGTTTTCTCTGAGCCGTTCTCATGAAGTCGGCCCAGAGAACCGAGTAGGGTTCGCCGTCGACCACAATGTTTAGCCCGGCCTTAATTGAATTTAAGGAAGAAAGGATCGGCATAGGTTTTAGCGAGCGAGGAAGGGTAAGAGCGCCATAAAGCGGGCGCGCTTAATCGCCGCGGCTAATTTTCTCTGATGCTTGGCGCAAACGCCACTTTTCCGGCGAGGAGAAATTTTGCCATAGGAAGAAGTGAAGCGCTTGAGCAGTATCGCGTTTTTATAGTCAATCTCCTTTAAGGCGCTGATGCAGAAATAGCAAGATTTTTCTTTGGCCGATAGATCGTTGATTTTATTCATCTGGATTTTTAGTTACAGTGGTTAAAAAGGAATGTCTTCAACTTTTATTTCTTCCTCGGAATCAGTTTTAGCCTCGGGCGTGGTTTCGGCTGGTGCGGTCGCGGTTGTTGATCGAGTAGCGCCATTAGGTCGATCCAACATAATCATATTCTCGGCCACAATTTCGGTGCGATAACGTTTGATGCCGTCCTGACCTTCCCATTCTCGAGTTTGCAGCCGACCCTCGACATAAACCTTACTACCCTTTTTTAGATATTGGCCGCAGATTTCGGCCAATTTGCGCCAAGCGACAATATTGTGGAACTCGGCTTTTTCCTGGCGCTGACCCGAAGCGTCGTTCCAGACAAAATTGGTGGCCACCGAAAAACTGCAAACCGAAGTACCCTGGGGCGTGGTTCGGACCTCGGGATCGCGGGTGATGTTGCCAATGATCATGGCTTTGTTGAGATTCATAAGACTTGCCTCCTTAATTTAAGTCTAAATTTATTCTCACCAGCTGCGGTGATTAAATTTAGATCTCAAATTAGTTAATTAGTTAAAATTAATTTAAATTTATTTAAATTATAAAACTTCGTTTTTCAAAATCTCATCTAACTTTTTATCCAATTCTTCCAGACTCAGTTTTTTACCTTTGGCCGGAGTCGGGGTTTCGGTTGGTTTGGGTTCTTCTTTGGCCAATTCTTCTTCCCTTGCTCGGAGCTGTCGCTCCTGAGCTAATCGTTCTTCCTCCAGTTCTTGGGCCGTTTTGATTTTTTTCTTAGCGACCAGATGTCTCAGAATATCCGAGTCCAATTTTAAACTCTCTTCCAACTTTTTCAAGTTAAGGGGCCTGAGATTAAATTCATTCAGAATATAGTAACCGTGAAAGTTATGCTTGATGGGGTAGGCCAATTTTAATTTACCCAGATTATCGTCTTTGGTGATTTCCCCGCCGGCTGTTTTGATTAGGTGGGTGACTCGATCGATAATGGGTTGAAGCTCTTCGGCCGTATAGTTGGCTGAGATGAGGTAGAGTAATTCGTAGTGATCCATATTGGGAATTAAAAAAACCCGGTCTCGTGTTCTCGGGTAAATTTAAAGAAATAAAAATTTAGACTTGGAACACTTTGGGCCAAAAGGATTTGGCTCTTATCTTTTTTGCCTTAGTTTAGCCAAAAAAGATAAATGGAAAAGGTTCTGATTGTAAAGTGTTTTTATTTTAGCACAGGTAAAAATTTAAAGCAAGGCCTCATGGTTGTATTATTGGATAAGGTTAATTGACAAATAATCAACTAGGTATTAATTTAGTAAGTGCTATGTCGAAACTATTTATAGGACAATTAAATAACCTTAATTTGTTGGGCTTGCTCACTTTGAGCTGGTCTCATTAGGTTATTTCCTGTAAATATAAAATAATCATTGAATAAAATCTAGCTGGCGGGAAATAACCATGAGCTAGATTTGTTTTATCGGACTTTGAGAATTTATCAGTTGATAACCACAATTACCTAGAGAAAGGAGGATCAATGGAACGAGTCAGGATCTTTGATACTACGCTGAGAGACGGCGAGCAATCGCCGGGTTTTAGCATGGGGCCAAAGGAAAAATTAATCATGGCTCGAGAATTGGCTCGACTCCAAGTCGATATTATCGAGGCAGGATTTCCGGCTAGTTCCCAGGGAGATTTTGAGGCCACGAACTTGATTGCCCAAGAGATCGACGGAGTCGAGATCGCTGGCCTTTGTCGAGCCAATCCAGCTGACATCGAACGCTGTTGGCAAGCAATCAGGGTGACCAAGAAACCTCGAATTCATACTTTCATCGCCACTTCGGATCTCCACATCAAGGAGAAGTTGCGCAGTGATCGAGACCGAGTTTTAAAACAGGCTCGAGAAGCTGTGGTTCTGGCCCGAAGCCTTTGTCCGCGCGTGGAATTCTCGGCCGAAGACGCCACTCGCACCGATCGAGGTTATTTGATCGAAGTGATCGCTGCAGCGATTGAGGCCGGAGCCACGGTGATCAATATTCCCGATACGGTCGGCTACATCTTGCCGCACGAATACGCAGAGTTAATTCAGCTGCTCTACGAGAAGGTGTGGGCTTTGGAGCGAGTAACTTTGAGTACGCATTGTCACAATGACTTGGGTTTGGCCGTGGCTAATTCCCTGGTCGCGGTTCAGAACGGTGCTCGCCAGGTGGAATGCACCATCAATGGCATTGGTGAGCGCGCGGGCAATTGTTCTCTGGAGGAGATTGTGATGGCGCTTAGGACACGTCGAGCAGTCTTGGACCTGGAGACTGGCATTAAGACTCAAGAAATTATGTCAGCCAGTCGGCGTCTGGCCCTAGTGACTGGCATTGCGCCGCCGCCCAATAAGGCCATCGTGGGCAAGAATGCTTTTGCTCACGAAGCTGGAATCCACGTGCAGGGAGTTTACGCCAACCCGCTGACCTATGAGATAATGAAACCAGAAGACATTGGCCTTGCTTCAAACCAAATTATCCTTGGCAAGCACTCGGGCAAGGCTGCGGTCGCAAAAGTTATCGAGAAGTTGGGTTACCAGGTTTCAGATGATGAATTGAAGGAAATCATGGAGCGATTCAAGGCGTTGGCCGACGTCAAAAAAGAGATCTTCGAAGCCGACATCGAGGCCCTAATCGCCGAAGTGGTGCTGAAGATTTCTTCGCGGATCAAATTTTTGGCGGTCAGCGTAATTTGCGGCAATGTCAATCAACCAAACGTCACGGTTTCCTTGGAAGTCGATGGCGAAAAGAAACAGTTGGTTGGCCAGGGTTGTGGTCCAATCGACGCTCTCTTTGGTGCTTTCAAGACTATTCCTGGTCACGAATCCGTCTCACTGATCAATTTTTCGCTCGAGGCGATCACGGCCGGCAGCGATGCTCAGGCCAGGGTTCACCTAGTTCTAAAAGAGGAGGATAAGAATATCTCGGCACTGGGAGTTGACGGCGACATCATCGTCGCTAGTGCTCGGGCTTATGTCGAGGCGCTTAATCGATTGGAGTTGGTCAAATTAGCTAACGGTCGAAAACAGTCCTAAGGAGGACTAAAGGAGTGCTTGAGAAATTTTTCAAGCACTCCTTTTATTTTGATGAAAAAGTGTAGGGAACGCTCGCGAGCGTTCCCTACACGCAATGACAATTATCCCGATTCCCAATTCCTGATTCTGTGTTAAAATAAAAACAAGATGCTCTACTTTTTCATTTTAGGTAAAAATTCAATTCTCTCGTTGGCTGAAATTTCTAGTCTTTTTGATCGTGATCAGATTCAATATCAGGTCAGTGGTCTTTCGTCTGAAGTTTTAGTATTTGAGACCGTAAAAGAATTGGATCCTGATTATTTATTTAGACAGCTGGGCGGAGTAATAAAGTTTGGAATAATCAAGACTGCTAAATTTTTAGATTGGTCTGATTTAAAAGTCGATGACCTGATTAATTTATTTTTTAAAGATCAGGAAAGGAAAATCTTTTTTGGCTTGAGCCTTTATCAGTTGGAACCCAGAGTTAATCTTGATCGCGCCAGCCGGCAAATCAAGAAACTGGGTTTGGAAATCAAAGCTCGGCTCAAAGAGCGAGGACAACCTTCACGCCTGGTGACCGAAAGAAATAAGATCGCGCTCTCATCGGTAGCAGTTAAGAAGAATAAACTTTTAACTCGGGGCGCTGAGATTGTTGTTTTGGCCGGCCAGAACAAAATTTTTTTGGGCCAAACTCTGATGGTTCAGGAATTTGAAGAATATAGTTTTCGGGATTACGGCCGGCCGAGCCGAGATCTTCTCGCCGGCACCATGCCGCCCAAGCTGGCCAAGATCATGATTAACTTAGCCAAAATAAAATTTGGTGATTATCTGCTTGATCCCTTTTGTGGTTCGGGGACTATCATTAGCGAAGCACTCTTAATGGGTTACCATAATCTAATCGGCTCTGATCTTTCACCTCAGGCAATCGAGGCGACGAAGAAGAACATTGAATGGCTAAGAAAAAATTTCGAGTTGCCCGGGATTCAGAATTTACAAGATTCCAGTTTTCAGTTATTGGTTTTTGATGTTAAGGATCTCCCCCAGAAGATAAAACCAAATTCGATTGATGCCATTGTAACCGAGCCTTTTCTTGGTCCACCCCTCAAACCAAGCGTTGGTTTGAAGGAGATTAATCAGATTATTCCAGAACTGACCAAACTATATTTAAAATCTTTCGAGGGTTTTAAACTTCTTTTAAAAACTGATGGGGCCGTGATCATTATTTTTCCGGTTTTTAAATCAAAAGAAAAGCAATTAATCTATTTGCCGATTTTGGAAGAAATTAAAAATTTAGGTTTTGAAATTATCTCGCCCGTCAGTGATCAATTCTTAGGCGCGGGTCTAAAACTCGGCCTCACTGGTCGCGGTTCACTGATTTACAGCCGGCCAGACCAGAGGGTCTTGAGAGAAATTTTTGTTTGGCGAAAATTAAAAAGTTAGATCTTGACAATTATTTAATGAGAGAGCTAAATGTAATGAGTTTAACTTGATCTTTAACCAAAACCAATAATCAAAGGAGGAATGAATGGCCAAAGAACCAACCGATAGTTCAACCAGATATTTTGCTACCAAGGATCAATTCACGGCCGAAGATCTGGAGGCGATTTGGCCCGGCGAGCAAGGCCTACCACCTCAAGTAGCTCAGGCATTCCTTAGAACCTCAAGGAGGATTGGTCCGGGGCAGATTTTTTTGCCCAAGTTTTCAAAGGACAAACCCGAAGAAGACAGTTGTTTGATTTGGGTGGTGAAGGGACGGCTTCTTTTGGGTGGCATGAGGGGCGAACCATTAGGATTCTTTCCAGTTATCGAATGCAGTGTTGACTTGCTCTTTCCAGTTAATTCAGAATTTCAGTTTGAAATCAGGGGCGGAGAAAACGGCGCGATCATCTTGGTTCTCTCGCGGAGTCTGGTTTCCCGGGTGATGAAGTCCGATTCATTTTTCAAGAAATTCCTAATCGGTTTCGATCGACTGCTCCAGGGAGTAATTGAGCAGGCAAAAAACAAATCCACTGGTCTGGGAGAAGAGACTGGTAAGGCCATCGCCGATCTGGCAGCCCAGATTTATCATCTGGTCAATCCAGTGCCTAGGGCCGGATCCAAGACGGAGTGATTAATTCATCTCATCACTCCGTTTTTTATTAATTTCAAAATTTGTTTATAAGAAAACCCACCTACACCGAGATTACTCTCGAGCTGTTAGGTGGGTTGGGACTTCAATTTTTTGAGCAGCGCTTGGTCAGTGATCTTGACCCAATATAGCCGAAGGGTCCTAAGCGCGTTGATCTGCCTTTGCCATCTTTTAACTTCTTGAGGAAAGGCTTGGTCTAGGCGTTTGATCTCCCGGCCAATTTTTACTAGAAAATGGCCGCCGACTTTGAAGCCGTGTCTAGAATCTTCCATGACCTCAAGCCAATCGTTTGGCAAGGGATGGGTCTGTCTGAATTTTTCTAGCTCTTCAGGCTCTCGAAAAAAGAAAAGCCGATAATCACCGATCGGAAAATCCGAGACGAACGAGAAATAGTATTTGCTGAGGCCGAATTCGCGAATCAATAGATGATCCAAGTCGTCATCATCAAATTCCAGCAGCTGGTCGCGCGTCAGCCGTCCCTGGCGATAAAGGCGTTCGATCAAGAGTCGGCGGAAGATGACTTCGAAGAGACGAGATTCGGGATTACCATAGATTCTGGTGATCAAGATAATTCTGGCTTCAAGGAAATTAAGCAGGGCGAAGGGATTAGTGAAATAGACTTTATCGTCATCGACTTTGACGGTCCAGAAAAGACTAGCAAAGCTATGGTTTCGCTCAATCAACTGGGCCAGATCAAACAAATGACGGCCAGCGAAATAGGTATCGAGCGCCACGTAAGAGATTTTGTCGGCGATATCGAGGAGCTTGCCCCAGAGACCTTGGCCCTGGACTGCTCGAGCAATGACTTCAGGTTTGAGCCCGAGTTTCCTCAGATGGCGAGCGGTTTCGGGCCGTTTTAGGACCAGCAACAGATTTTTTTCCTCATCTAGATTCTCTGGATCAATCGCTTTGGTGGCGTCGCCCCCGGCCGGCGTGGCTAGGTCATGGAAAAGGCCAATGGCCCAGAGATAGTGTTCATCTTTGGGATCAAGTTTATTCTCGCGCCAGATCAAGCCTAGTAGCAGCGCGGCGAGGAGGCTGTGAGATAGTCGATTATGCTCAAAGGGGCGATTCAGCCGATTGGCGATTTGAGCTTTCTTAGTTTGGTGACCTTCGTTCAGGAGATAAGCTAGTTGCTTAATCTTGAGTAAACGCCAGAGGCCCGGCGTTCTCGTGAGCTCGTCCAGGTAGGTTCCTTCCTTGATACCGATTCGTGCAACCCCAGTAAAAGGAGCGATAGCGAAAAGACAACAACGGTCATTTAGGCGTATATCTGCCTCAATATACTTGAGGCCGTAATTGCCGCACAATAGTGTCTTCGGCGGCGGAACGAGGACATAGTCTCCCTGATCTACGGGTCGATCTTCGATGCTCAAATTAACCTCCTTTTGGTTTATAGATTTTGAAAGGCCAATTTTCTAGTTTAGAAAAACGATTTTGATTTGTCAATTTTAATTCCACCTTAATTGTGGTTTATCATTTTTAATTAATGTCA
>CAZFGO010000024.1:0-14147 GCA_964518525.1 uncultured Gammaproteobacteria bacterium
CAAATGAGGCTTTAATTAATAACTGAAAACCGCCAAAAGTGTGTGCCTAAAACATGTGTATCAATATTAAATTAATTTAATAAAAAATCCCCACCGCAATTCGTCAGGTTTGACGAATCACGGTGGGGCGATGATCACACTCCTTTTCCTCCTGGGTTAAGGAGTGACTGAAACCGGTCCAGCCGGCTGGCTATAGATTTGAGCGGTGTTGAAAGCCTCGAGAATGAAGTAGTAGGTTACCGTGCCCGTCCCAAAGAAGAATCGATAGGACGTGACATTGCTGCCTACCGCCTTCTGGTTCAAGTAATTTCCCGGTGTGGTATCGAACTTGATCAGATACCCCCAGATATCTGGCTCCGGATTCGGATTCCAACTTAGGTAGACCCAACCGGCCGCGGTCGTGACCGTAAAACCAGTTGGTGTGGAAGGCGCAGTTGGGCCGCCTCCGAGACCAGCGGAGGGCATGGCTGTCACTTGATTTGAGTAGCCGCTCTCATTGCTCGACGTGTCGTAGGCCGTCAGGGCAAAGTAGTAAATCACCCCGTTGCTGAGACCCGTCACTTGATATGAGAGTCGATTACCCAAATTCAGAACCGTGGTATAGACCGAGGGGCTAGTGCCGTAATACAACTTGTAGCCCCAAAGGTCTGGTTCAGTATTGGCGTTCCAACCCAGATTGACGTAGCTGTTGCCCGCCGCGGCCGTAACGCCCGTTGGCGGGTTGGGCGGCGTGGTGTCGCCAGACGAGATTGTAGGTACAGCCGTCACTTCGACCGAATACCCGCTTTCGTTGCCTGACGTGTCCACGGCCGTGAGCGCCAAATAATAGACTCTTCCGTTGACCAGGCCCGTCAGCTGATAGTTGGTGACGGTTCCAGCGTTGATGGCTGGGCCATAGTTACGAGAAGAGGTACCGTAGTAGAGGTTGTAATGGCTGAGATCCGGCTCCAGATTCGGCGACCAGGCGAGGCTGATCGTCTGGTTACCGGCCGTTGCCACCAGGTTGACCGGCGGATTGGGCGGAATGGTATCAGGCACTGTGCCATTGGGCGCGGCTGAGCGTTCGATTGACTTCGAGCTCTCATTGCCCGACGTGTCCACGGCGCTGACCGCGAAGTAGTAGGTCACGCCGTTGGCCAACCCGCTCACTTGGTAGTTGGGCGTAAGAACCCCGCTCACTACCCTGGTGTAATTGCCCGGACTGGGACCCCAATAGACCTTGTAGCTGGCCAAGTCCGGATCGATGTTGGCTGACCAATAGAGATTGACCAGGACATTGCCCGGACTGGCCACCAGATTCTGGGGTACAGTTGGCGGTATGGTGTCTGGCCCAGCCGTGGGAACAGCCGAAATTTCAGCTGATCCCGTACTTTTATTGCCAGCCAGATCGTAGGCCGCGATAGTGATGTAGTAGGTGATGCCGTTGCTAAGGCTCGTCAAGCGATAAACAACGACATTGCCCACGTCCAAAACGTAAGGGTAGTTACCCGAACTGGTTCCGAAGTAAATCCGGTAACCAGCCAGATCCGGCTCAGTGTTAGCTTGCCAAGCCAAATCAATGACTTGGTTGCCAGCCACTGCCGTAACGCCCATCGGAGCCTGCGGCGGCAAATCCGCTTGCGGCATTGCCGTCGCTTCACTGGAGTAACCACTCTCGTTGCGATTGGGGCTGTTGTCATAGGCCGTAATCGCAATATAGTAGGTCACGCCGTTGGTTAAACCAGAGAGGACGTAGCTGGTTTGATTACCCACATCGATTGGAGCACCGTAGTTCCGGCTCGAGGTACCGTAGTAGACTTTGTAACCCCCGAGGTCGGGCTCCAAATTGACCGACCAAGTGAGCCTGATCGCCCGATCGCCAGCCTGAGCCACCAGATTGACTGGCGGGTTAGGCGGGATGGTATCGATCACAGGACCGCTTGGAACGGCGCTTTGCTCGATCGATAGTTGAGATTCATTGCCACTGGTGTCAACCGCGGAAACGGCAAAGTAGTAACGGATGCCGTTGGTCAGGGCTGTGACTGGCTGGCTCGTGGTCGTGATTCCAGAAATAACGTTGGGATAACGACCCGATTGTGTTCCCCAATAGACCCGATAGCTCGCCAGATCAGGATCCAGATTGGCCGACCAGTAAAGGTTGACCAACCCGTTGCCCGGCACAACCACCAGATTTTGGGGCATCAGGGGTGGCGTGGTATCCGGACCGACAGTGACGCTAGGCGTCACCGTGACTTCGGCCGAATAGCCGCTCTCGTTGCCAGTTTGGTCGTAGGCCGTAATCACGATGTAGTAAGTGACACCGTTGGTCAAACCTTGAAGCAGATGGCCAGTGGTGTTCCCGACGTTCAGATTGAAGCCATAGACCCCACTCGAGGTACCGTAGTGAAGATGGTAACCCGCGAGATCCTGCTCCGAGTTGGCTTGCCAAGAAACGATGGCTTGACCATTACCCGGAGCCGCCGTGACATTCTGCGGCGCGGCGGGCGGGTAATCAAGAAAGGTCAAGTTGATCTCGAGACCACCTTGACCGTTCGAAACAATGCCGCCCAAGGGATTGGTTTGCCAGAGGGTCAGATCAAGATACTTGGCCTGACCGCCAACCACGGCAGCAAAGTTGCCTTTGAGGCGATGGTACTGATCGACCGGCAGATTGATCATAATCGTGGTCGTCACGGCCGGATCGAAATTGGAACAGAGGCTCGAGTTGGGAAACCAACCAACCAAATCGCTGTTCCAGCAGATCTGAGCGATACTCGAAGGGCTGGTTGGTCCACCCATCAATCGAGTGGGTAGATTGGCGTTCGGCGTACTCCAAGTGACCTGCTCGTTTGGCTGTTCGGTGAAGGTCAGAGTGGCTGTGGCGGTAATCGCCGCGCTTACTTCGGTCGCAAACGGACTCAAGTTGCCCGAGGCATCATAAGCCCGAAGGCTGAAGTAATAGGTCTGACCGACTGTCAAACCGTTGAACTGCCAAACCGTGCGGTTACCGACATTGAGGTAGTTCGAATAGTTGCCCGAACTGGTGCCCCAATAAATCAGGTAACCGTAGAGATCGGTGTCGGTGTTGGCTTGCCAGCCGGCTTCGGCAACACCATTGCCGCCGATGACCCAAAGGCCAACCGGCGCAGTCGGTGACGTGGTATCGCCACTCTGACCAGCGCTCGGAATGGCCGACCGTTCAATCGAGAGGGCGCTCTCGTTGCCCGAGGTGTCAACGGCCGTGATGGCAAAGATGTATTGCATGCCGTTGGTGAGGCTGGTCACGCGATAATTGGTGACGTTGCCGACATTAATCGGCTGGCCATAAGCGCCGCCGGCGACCTTGAACCGAACACGATAGCCAAACAGATCCGGCTCGGTATTGGCTGACCATTGAAGATCGACCAAACCGTCGCCCGGTGTGGCCACCAGGTTCTGAGGTGCCGCGGGCGGAATCTTATCCGTCGCCGAGAAAACCTGAGGAATGGCTGCTCGCTCGATGGCGTTGGCGCTGCGATTGCCCGCCGTGTCCACCGCGCGACAAGTAAAGTAATAAATCTGACCATTGGTCAGATTGTTCACCACGTAGTGAACGCGACCATCACTCGAGATGACATTGCCGGCGTTAATCGGCTGGCCATAGACCCCGGCCGAAGTTCCAAAGAGAACTTCGTAGATGAAAAGATTGGAATCAGTGTTCGGATCCCAAGTCAATTCAACCATGCCATCGCCTGGTGTGACTACCAAGTTCCGAGGTGCAGTCGGCGGAGCGAGACCACCCGAAATAACTTCGGGGTAACCGCTACGCTCGATCGAGAAGGCGCTCTCTTGACCATCTTTGGTATAGGCGGTCAGAGCGAAGAAATAGATCCGGCCGTTGATAAGACCGTTTACGCGAAACGAGACTTGGTTGTTGACCTCGATGTTGCCGACGTTGATCGGAGGACCATATCTCCCCGAGGCCGTGCCATAATAAACGTTGTAGCCGGCCAGGGCGAGGTCAGCGTTCGGCGACCAGGTGAGGAGCATCGAGCTGTCGCCCGGCGTGAGCTCCAGATTGACCGGCGCCGAAATCGCCACGCTGGTGGCGGCGCTCTTTGAGGGCATCTTTTCCCCACAACCAAAAGCAAACAAAGAAACGAGGAACACCAGCCCGAGATCCTGCCAACTCTTCTTGCTTTGATTCATGACCTACCTCCTTTTTGGTTACTGGGTTGATGGATTAGTCTTCAATTTTCAAAAAACTCTCAAACTAAGCTTTTTCCTCTAATTTTTAAGCCTAATTTGATACCTTAACTTATCATTAGTTTGAAAATTTGTCAAGCATTAAGCTAAAATCTAAAAAATTTTTTAGCTTTTAATAAAAAATCCCCACCGCAATTCGTTAGACTCAACGAATCACGGTGGGGTAAAGCCTCCTTTTCACTTTTGGCTCAGCATCTCGCCTTCGATGGGGATTCTGAGACAAAAGGTTCCATCGCCATTGTCGTGGACTCCGACATGACCCTTGAGGTGCTCATACTGAGCCCAAAGGATCTTGCCGTCATCGTCGAACTGGACGATGGTGAACCGCTTGCCCCCGAGGTCCTTTCGCTCGACGAGCGAGGTGAAGTAACCATCGGGTTTCAAGACGAGCCTGTCATTGTCGCTCGCCGCCTTCTCGCCCGCCGAGAGCCAACCGTTCCAGTCGCCGGCCAAATAGACCGGCTTCTGGGGATTGAAAGGGCGGCGTTCGAAGAACGATCCCAGTATGGCATTGATCTTCACCTGGAAATCGCGCAAAGCGAACCCCACCAAAGCGTTCAGCCCGGCCGTTCGAAGCTTGGCCGGATTGGCCGTGGGCGGATACGAAGGCGCCGGAGGCGCAATGGCTTTCGCTTCGCTCTTCGGCTCGCTTCCTTTCGTCTTGGGGAAGGTCACGGGTTTCCCGACTGGCGAAACATTCTCCGCCGGCGCGGGACGCAAACCTTCCGAAGAAACTCCTGCGGACCGAGATGCCTTTGGCGGTGAATCACTTTCAGCCGGCATCGGATGCGGACCCTTCAAAACGGGCCTCGATCGCCGATGTGTTCCTTGCGACGTATGCGAGTGCTGGTTGGTCGCGTCCGCCCGACGTTCCGTCTTCGAGGTCGAAGTGCAGGACTCACCGAGCCTCTTCAAGATATCCAAGATATCGCGGGCCAACTGCTTCAGCTGCTCGCGATCGGGACAACTGAGAGTCTCCGGATTGGCTGCCGAAGTGCTTGGATTGGGTGCGACCGTAACCGCGATCGTTCCCGTAGCCGGCGAAAGGTTGGTGGCCTGTTCGACCGTGACCGGTGCCGGATTGGCTGCCGAAGTGACGACACTCGGGTTGACCGTGACCGATGCCGAATTGACCGTGGTCGTAACGGCGCTCGGTACCACTGCCTGAGGCAGCTTGACAGTCTGGCTGGTCGAGGCCGGAACCTGTTGATGCGGGGACCGCATCTTCTTGATTCCGAATCCGGCGACCAGCAAAACCAGCAGACCGCCGACAAAGAATTTCCAGTACTTTTTCATTTTTTCCTCCTTCTTGGTTTGGTTTTTGGAAAAGAAGCGCTTGGCTCTAATCAAACAGAGTCAAGCGCTCCCCAGGTCCCTAGAAAAACTTGATCGTGAACTCGCCTAGCAGGTAGTACCGCCGACTGGCTCCTCCCTCACCCATGGCTCGGAGATCGGACGAACCGCCTCCCACCAGAATCGAGTAAGGGTGATCGACACCGCCGCTCTCCCACTGGAGAAATCCAGCGCCTCGAGAAGTGTAGTAGTAGCCTTGATTGGGCAAGTTAGGATCTTCGTTCTTCCAGCCATAGGTGAGATATTCACCGCCCAGGCTGAAAGCCGAAAACCCTCGATAGAGCGCCAACTTCAACCGATCCCTGGTCCAGAAGGGCCAGCGACTGGTGTTGGTGAATAAGACGGCCTCGTTCCAGAACCGCCAGAGGCCGAACTGGAATGACTGGGTCAGATTGACACCCCGAGACGCACCCTGGCCAGGGTTGTAATCCTGACCGATCTTGCTCTCGGATACGAAGTGCTCGGTCTTCAGGGCAAGGCCGCTGTCCCAGCGATTGGTGTCACCACTGGCTAGGTAATCACGGTCAGTGCTCTTGAACTGCGCAAAGCCGAAGGTCGAAGAAAGCCAGTCAGTCCAAGGCAACTCGGCCCAGATGCCTTCGAAAAGGTAATCCGATCGTTCGGTGCTGCCGACGCCGACGCCCAAGCCCAGATGCGGCGAAAGCATTTTCTTCTCCACGGGTGTTTCCGCCTTGGGAAAGAGTACTGCCTTCTGCTCACTTTGGGCTGGAGTCGAAGCGGCTGCGGGCATCGCGGCCGGCGGCTCCGGTTTCGAAGCCGACGGTTCACTGACGATCAAGCCCTCGCCAACCGAAAGCTGGAAGGGTTGAATCTTGCTGCCTTCGCGGTCGGTTCGTTCGGTCTTCAACTGCGGATTCAGCTGGACCAGCTGATCAACGGAAAGACCGACTCGTGTCGCGAACTCGCTGATGTCGTGGTCGGACTCGAGCACCACCGCTTTCTTGACCTCAGCCGCCAGGGCCTGACAGGCCAAGAAGGTGAAAAACGCAACCAGCATTACGGTTCTTCCTTTCATCTTGTTCCTCCTTGTTGTTTTTACGTTGTTGTCAAATAGCTCTCAAAAATCCTCAAAACTCTTGACTGATTGGTTTTCAATCAAGAGAGTTTAAAGATTCTTTCTTATGGCTCTAGTTATCACACCTTAACGGATTGATCTCTAGTTGTCAACTGCTGACTAATAATTATTACATTTCAACTAACTCACCGCCGTAAAGAAGCTGACCGCTGGTTTCGGTGATTGAATCCAAGTGATCGTGCATCGTCCAGATCCCATCGTTTGAGTTCACCCTTGGATCAAATCGAGTATTAAATTCCGGACCATTTTCAATTGGTTCTTCGGCTAAAGCCAAACGTCCAAAAGATAAATCAGCTTGAGGCAAAACTGCTTCGGGAGCGATCTCGGACTTTCTTTGGGGTCCGTCATTCGGACTATCATCTTCGACTTCCAATTGGCGACTCGATTTTAGAGTGACTAGACCAACGCTCGCCAAAATTCCTAAAACCAAACTAGTGAATAAATTAACCGGGATATTAGGTCGAACCGGATAACGAGAAGTTAAGACCGAATCAACCGTTTTAATCGTCACGTTTTTTCCAGCGCCATGATACTGATCGCCCTCGGTGGCTAAAACATAGGCGATGGCCTCGGCAATTTGGGCCGCTTGAGTTTTGTCTCGATGATAAACATTGATCGTCAACATTCCACTTTCCTGAGCCACCTGGGTGTCGATCATTTCCTTCCATTCTTTCCTTTTTTTAATTTCGTCTCGAGAAAAATCATCTTGAATGGCAAAACCGGAGCGCATCACTTTATCGAAAAAAGAGGTGGTATAAATTATCTGAGCCAAATTGCTACCGAGCTTTTCGGCTGATTTAATGGCAGTATAAGCGTCAACGCTCGGATCTTGTTTCTGAATTACTAAAAGCTCAACCGACGCTTGGTACTTTAATGGTTGGATCAAACTAAAAACCAAACCCAAAATTACTGCTCCAGTAACTATTAAGGTTACTAGACGCCAATTTCCTTTTAACCTTTTTAAGAAATTTTTTTCCATAATAATTAATCTAAATTTTAGCTAATAATAAATAATTTATACCTAATTAACAGCTAATTTAATTTAACACTCTATATTAGCACAATTTAAAAATATTGTCAAGAATAAAAAATGACTAAACAAAAAATCAGGGCTGCCCATTTTTAATTTTAATCAGTCCTGATTTTTTTTGAATTATTTTGAAGTACTCAATCCGACTTTAATTGTTTTTTCTTGCTTATCTCGCTCTACCGTCAAATCAATAATATCACCGGGCTTATTCTCCTGAATCAATTCCGTAAGATCAGTCTGATTATTAACAGCGCTATCGCCGACCTTGGTAATAATGTCGCCCTTTTTCAAGCCGCTCTTTTTAGCTGGACTATTGGCCTCGATGGCTGAAATTTGATCGCTACCACTCACCAACGCGCCAGCTGAAAAGCCGGCGGTGAGCGATTGATCCAAACCCGGGGAAGCTGCCAGATCAAGATAACGCAAACCCAGATAGGGCCGGCTGATGGCCTTAGCTCGAAGGAGGCTAGCGATCGCGCCTTGGGTATAATTAATCGGCAGGGCGAGACGCAGACTAGCCGAACTGCCTTTAGTTTCAAGACCAACCACTTCGCCAGCCAAATTAACCAAGGGCGCGCCGGCAAAATCTTGATCAAGATTGTCTCGGATCAAAAGATATTTGGAAAATTTTTCCGATGAAAGGAATAAATCATTGGGGCCGCCGGACGATCGATAGCTAGTTGATTCGAGGTTGGTGACGACGACCTTCCAAGGAGTGATGGCCAATAGAGTCTGGCCCAGGCTGAGCTTGCTTGAGTCGCCAAATTTAGCGACCGACAGATTGGTCGCCTTGATATTAAAAAATATCAAATCAGTCGCCGAATCGGCAATGAAGTCGGAGACAGTAAATTCCTGGTTATCGGCCGTGAAGACTGAATAACTTTTGCTCGGATCACTGATTACCGACTTATTAGTCATCACCCAACCGTCGCTCGTCAAAATCAAGCCCTCGCCCAAAAGATCAGTTGGTAAATAAATTTGCCCGTTAATATTTTTACTGGCTGACTTAACAGAATAAATTCTGACTAATTTTGAATTGATCGATTGAAAAGTTTGATCAACGATCAAATCTTGATCCACCACCACCTTCTTCGGCTCCTTAATAACCACTGATTGACCTGAAGTCAACTGATTGCTGAGATTCAAATTGCTAAAGAAAGGTAGGCCGACCAAATAAGTTCTAAAAATTATCTCGCCAACTATTCCGGCCAAAAAACCAAAGAAAATAACTAAGACAATTACCAATGAAAGACTCGTTCCTCTCACTGGTCGTTCAAAAGACGAAGCCTGCTTCAAAACTTCCTCGATTTCTTCTCCCTTCTCGCTTCCAGCCCAGTCGGTTTCTTTTGCTTGATCGGAAAAAGGAGATTTAAAATTTTTCTTTTTTTCTTTCATCGATTTAAAATTTAATATTATTAAAATTTTAGATCCATTGAGCAGTCGCCAGAATTAATATTACCACGACCAAGCCAATGATCAAATATCTCGCGACTGTTAACTTTTTCAGCCGGCCGAGCAATTGATCCAAACTCAAACTAATCAGAAGATAATCAGCGGCGACTAAAATAAATCCATCAACGTAAAAGCTCGTCGGCAGATTAACTACAGCTAAAAATAATTCAAACAAAATGAGGGAGACGACCAAGAGATGACGACGACTGATCTGACTCGGAATTTTATTAAACCAAAAGACCGCATAGCTCGAAAGCAAAATAACCGGCAACACGGCAAGGATTTGAGACCAGAGTGGTAGGCCGAGAAAAATACCTAGGCCATAGATACCAGAAACATAAAAATAAAAGGCGGCCAGATTAATTAAACCGGCAATGGTTTCTAGTGAGCCCGGCTGATAATTTTCATGCTCATAGAGATAAATGAAGAGCGCCTCAAGAAATAAACCGCTGCCGAAGGCTGTGAGTATTGCTAAAAGATGCCGCAGCCAACTCGCCTCAATAAAAATTAAGACTAAGCCACTGCTTAAAATTAATAAAATCGGAATGATCAAGAAATTCCACTGAGCAGATTGGGTAATCGATCTGAAGCCAGTCAACTTCCAAACCGAAAACCAAATCCATAGAATCAAAAAAACTCCAATAAAATAAATTCCGGCCGGATTACTAAAGATGATCTCTAAGGCGGCAAAAACTAAAACCGTCGTAAGATAAGGCAGTAAACGATTAAAAACCATAATTATTGGGGTTCGGAGCTGGCTTATTTGAACGGCGATCCGAGCCAAGGATTAGCTTCAATTAATTTAGCCAATTCATCCTCTCCTCGTTTTAATTGCTGTTCGTCTCCCCTGAGCCCGGCGACGAGACGATCAAGATTAATCGCCAAGTTCAAGTGCAAATCTTTATATTTCGCCGGCACTAGCAGATTCAATAAATCAGACTTGGTTTTTAAAACCAAATCTAACCATTTATTCGTGGCGGATTTTAAATTTTCGCCTTCGAGACCAGCAAGATTAATGGTTTGCTTAGTCTTCAAATAATTAGTAATTATTTGACTGGCCTTTGTTTGATAATCCTTCTCCAGATCAGCCGGCGCTAGAACAGCGGGCTTAATCGTAGGTACTTCGGTTTTGACTTGATTACTTGAGGCTCTCCGATCTAGCGACTGACTTCGGCGTTCGGCAATAAAAAAAACTGCGCTCAATAAAACCAAAGCGACCACCAGAATTATATAAATTTTTTTATTCATAATCACTTTCCGACAAAATCAATCCTTGATGTCGGCTGCCGGGAGACCGGTTTGAAAAAAATCCTCAACAAAAACTGAAATGATAATCGCGGTGGGAATAGCCAAAACCGCTCCAATCAGCCCCGCCAATTTGGCACCAATCAAAAGAGCGATAATAATAATCACGGGATTTAAGCCGATGATTCGCTGCATCAGCTTGGGAACAATAAGATGGCCCTCTAATTGATTAATAATCACAAAGAGAATGATAACGAACAAGGCTAGAATTGGCGACTGGGCAAAGGCGATAAACACAGCTGGCAAGCTGGCAATGATCGGCCCGAGATAGGGCACGAGCTCAGCCAGGGCCGCAAACAAGCCAAGCACCAAAGCATAATTCACTCCGAGGATAGACAAACCAATGTAAACCATCAGGCCAATAATAAAACAGAGGATTAATTGACCACGCACCCATTGGCCAATCCTTTTTTGCAATCGGTTGAATAATCTAACTAAATAAGGTTGATATTGGGCGGGTACAATTGATTTCAAAATACCCTTGAGAGCGTCCTCTTCCACCACCATATAAAAAGTAATCACCAAAATAACAAAGAGCGAGATCAAACCGCCAAAGATGCTGCTCAAGGTGGAGAAGACTCCACTAGCCGCTTGGCCCAGAGTCAAACCAATTGATTTTAGGCCACTCTGGATACTATCGGATAAACTATATTCCTGCGGATAGGCGCCGAGACTAGAAAAGCTCGACATAATCTTGGACCAAAAATTAGGAAAATCGCTGGCCAGCTGGCTAATTTCTTTGATGATCGGCGGCAATAATAAAATAATGATCAGACTAAAAACACTTAAAAATAATAAATAAATAATCAGCACGCCGGCCCAACGTGGTATCTTTTTCTCCTGGAACCAATCGGCTAAAGGATAAATAGCCGAAACCAAAATCAAAACAACAAAAAGCATCAAGATAATATCGGCGATGAGATAGAGAAACCAAAGGGTTAAGAGAATCACGACAATCCTAATAAGCGAGCTGATCGAAAGGTCAATAGTTAAATTGTTGGTGGTTTTTGATAGTTGGTTAATCATGTCTTTTATTGGACCAATAGCCTAACTATAGTTATTATACAAAAATAAACGACTTTGGGTCAAATGATTATATTTTGTTTAATCAAACAGCCTTGACAAGTTTTCCAATCAATGATAAGTTGATTGATAAATTTCTCTTAGGTAGGCGATCTTTTTAAAGATAAATTTTTACTTATCGGGCCAGCAGTTTATCAAAAAAATCTTTAATTACCCCGGCTCGGTAAGTAAAAATTTGTCCTGAAATTGTTTTCTATTTAACCTGAACCTTGTGGCTAATGGAACAATCGATTATAATATTAATACTATGTCTGACCTAGCCACCAATCCACGCGCCTTTTTCGATTATCAAATTGATAAGAAATTAGAAGCTGGCCTGGTACTAACCGGCCAGGAAGTCAAATCGATCAAGGGCGGCCAAGTCAGTCTCCGTGGAGCTTACGTAACTATTAAGGATGGCGAGGCCTATTTGATCAACGCCCAAGTCACACCCTACAAAATGGCCGGCCCCCTGCCCGCCTATGAGCCGACCCATTCGAGAAAACTCTTGCTCCACCGACAGGAATTAAAATCTTTGATCGGCAAACTCAAACAAAAAGGTTTGGCCTTAATTCCTTTGAAAATTTATCTCAAACATGGTAAAATAAAACTAGAATTCGGCATCGGCCGAGGCAAGAAGCAATTCGAAAAGCGCGAACTGATTAAAAAACGAGAGGTCGCGAAACAAATCAGTCGCGCCCTCAGAACCAAATCCCATCCTGAGAGCGAGCAATAGTGAACCATCTGGGGATGCACGAGAATCGATAGAAGTACTTTTTAAAACGAGCAAGCTAAGGTGCTTGATCCTTATCAAACTTCAAGCAAAATCATAAGTGCCAAAACACTTTTAAGCAAAGTGAAGAGCGCTTTTAGCTCTTTAACTTTTGCACCTGTTCTCGCCTAAAAAGCTTGAACCGTCCGCCTCTTGATTTCTGATAAGGAGTCACGGATGTCATTCATCAGAATAGATAATCCTGGGCCTAACGGGATTATTCGAAATTAACTAGGCTAGAACTCCCGGGACTTCTGCTCATCTCTTACTTGGGAGTTTGAATCCTTAAAGATGGGCTAAGCTTGTAGTATTGTTTTAAAAAAACTTACTAGACGCGGGTGCGACTCCCGCCATCTCCACCAGTTATTAATAAATATACCCCGCTTTAGCGGGCTGAGGTCTACTAAAGTGAAATATATGCCCGGCTTTAGCCGGCTCTAACACACAGCCTACCAAAGTAGGGTATGAAAATAAAAATAATTAAGCCCCGCTTTAGCGGGCTTAGTGATCTAGATGAAATTCTAGTTTGATAATAATTATTCTTATTAAAGTTAAATAAAAAAATTAATTTAGAAAACATTGAAAAAATCGAGACACAAACCGCAAAAAATAATTGAAACCAAAGAGTTCCCGGTTAATCAGCAGATTCGCGAACCTGAAGTTCGGCTAATCGACGAAGAGGGCAAATCAATGGGCGTCCTGCCCACAGCCCAAGCCCTAGAGCTCGCCCGCGAGCGCGGCTACGATCTAATTCTGGTTTCTCCTAAAGCTCTGCCGCCAGTGGCCAGAATCATGGACTACGGCAAATTCCAGTACGATCAAGAAAAACAGCTACGCAAACAAAAGACCAAACAGAAGAAAATCGAAACCAAGGTAATCAGGCTCTCGGCCCGGATCGGATCGCATGATGCCGAAATTCGTCTCAACCAGGCCCAAAAATTTTTGAGTGAAGGTAATAAAGTAAAAATTGAAATAATTTTGAAGGGCCGAGAACGGCAACACGCCAATCTCGCCTACGATCTTATCAATAATTTCGTTAAATCTCTAAGCCAACAGATGACGATTGTGACCGAAGAGCCATTGACCAGTCTCGGCGGACGCCTCACCACCGTTATTGCCAAAAAATAAAGATTCTGCTAAATTAAATAAACCGGATCCGTTTAAGTTTGGTTTCCGCCAACAGCGGAATTTTTAATTTAAAATTTTATGCCTAAAATTAAGACTCACAAAGCAATTGCCAAAAGATTTAAATTGACCAGAAGGTCAAAAGTGCTAAAACGCTACGCTGGTCAAGATCATTTTAACAGTCGCGATCCTGGAAAAATCACTAGAAAAAAGAGACGAGATCAACTAATGTCTCGAAGCTATACCAAAACCATTAAACAATTGCTGGCTCGGGGTTAATTTCTAATCTAGTTTACTACCAAATTAAAATCTTACCTTTACTTTATGTCTCGAGTTAAACGCGGAAAAAGACACCTCAAGCACCGCCATGGTATCCTGCGGTTAACCAAGGGTTATCGCTGGGGTCGAAAGAGTAAAATCAAGCTAGCCAAAACCGCCGCCCTCAAGGCTGGCTCTTATGCTTATCGCGATCGCCGAAATCTCAAGCGGAATCAACGGCAACTTTGGCAGATACGCATCAATGCGGCCTTGAGAGAACGCGGCCAGAGCTATTCCAAATTCATGGGTCAATTGAAAAAATCCCGGATCGATCTCGACCGCAAGATCCTGGCTAACCTAGCGGCCAATCATCCGAAGATCTTTGATCAGGTAATCGCCGCGGCCAAACAATAAAAAACAAAAATCGTCCCGATGGCCATCGGGACGATTTTTTATTACTTAAGCAATCT
>CAZFGO010000025.1:0-13981 GCA_964518525.1 uncultured Gammaproteobacteria bacterium
CACTCTGTCCTCAGTAGGAATCGAACCTACATATCCAGCTTACCTGCCCGCCAATGCCTATATAATTAGGCAACCAAATCCGAATTACTTTAGCAAAAATCTGTGAGAGAAAAGTGGCCGCCCGCAAAATGGCTTATGAAAATTCGTTTAGTTTTACAGTGGTACCCTCAGTAGGAATCGAACCTACATATCCAGCTTAGAAGGCTGGTGTTCTATCCATTGAACTATGAGGGCACGGGCTTTGGCAGGCGGGGAAGGCTGGTGTTATATCCATTGTCACTCTTCTGGTGATACCCCGAAGGGGCAAACTATGGAGACGCGGACAATCCGATGGTGCTTATAGGAACAAAAAGGAATAATTGCAGCAAAAACAAGATAGAAAAATTCTAACAGAAATTTATTCTCTTTTCAACCCTCTTAATTCTATTCACTAGTAAATAATTAATTCTTAAAATATCGTTTAACCGATTCGACATAAGCCTTGGTGGTCGCCAAATTGATGTGGCCCAGAAAAGTTTGAATTGAGGGCAGGTCAGCGCCCCGATCCAGGAGCCTCTGCGCCAAGCTGCGACGCAAGAGCTCAGGGGTGACTGACCTTTTAATACCAACGAGTTTAGCGTAGCCTTCAATAATCCGTTCCAGACTTCGCGGCGTTAGACCTAAGCTTGGTTTTTTACCTCGCCTGGCTGCCAGAGCTCGGTCGTGGCTAGAAAAAAGGTAAGTAAATTTACCATCGCGGCTGGTTAAATATTTTTTGAGCCAGTATCTGGCCTGATTAGAAACGGCTGCGATCCGAGCCTTACCACTCACCGGTTGAACTTCGAACTGATCCTTAGTTAAATCAATCTGATCAGTCTTAAGATTTACTATTTCAGAAACTTTCAAACCGGTTGAAAACAGAAATTCTAACAGGGCCTTATCACGTAGCCTAACTAAGTTATCTCCTTCGAGATTTTTTCCTCTGGCACTGATTGCCAAAGGTGCTTCTAGTAATTCTTCCAATTCTCGATTGGTCAACAAAGACGATAGTTGTGGCGGGCGATCGTTCAATTCGATCTTCCTAGGGTCCAGAGTTTCAATATCTTGTTCGATTAAAAATTTAAGGAAAGAGCGCAAAGCAATCAGATGATAATTCACCGTGTTTTTGTTCAAGTATTGACCACGATGGTTTTTTAGACGGCCGAGTCCGGAACGATAACGCCGGATAATATCGAAGCTAATTTTCTCAGGCGAAGAGACCTTGGTCTGGTTAATAAACCGCTTGAGATAAAATTCATAGTTCCGCACCGTAGCCGAACGGCGCTTTTTTCTATTTTTTAAATAATCTAAAAATTCTTTGATAAGATTTTCAAAATTTGTTCCCATAAATAGAAATCCTTATTTCTATTTTACGACTCTCATTTTGAATAAGCAAACATGTACAGTTAACAGGTGTTACCCTTAACTATACCAAGTGTCACCCTATGGTATTAACTGTACAAAACCTTGCCAAAATAACTTAGTTTTGTTATCCTAATTAATAACCAGCTTAGCCTTGTTGGGCCAACTGGTTTCTAAATTATTAATTAATCTAACGACCTTCTGGGAAAATCGTTTGAGCAGACCCTTAAGCTAATGCCTCAAAAAAATTAAGGGTAACGAATTCTCGGATGGTCGCGGCTAAATTTATGCTCAATAAAGAAACCAAAGAACAAATCATCGAAAAATTTAAAACTCATCCGACCGACACGGGCTCTTCGGAAGTTCAAATCGCCATTCTCACCGAAGAAATCAATCAACTGACCGAGCACCTAAAAACTCACAAAAAAGATTTTTCTTCCCGCCACGGTCTAATCAAAAAAGTCGCCGATCGCCGCAAGTTGCTCCGCTATCTCGAGAAAGAAAATCTCGAGGCCTACCAGAGTCTGATCAAAAAAATAAAATCTCATTTTAAAATAGCTTTATAATTTATGATCAAACACAAAGAACAGCGGGTCGGAGTTTTTGTCGATGTCCAGAACATGTATCACTCGGCCAAGAATCTTTATAGCGCCAAAGTAAATTTCAAAGAGGTCTTGCGGGCAGCCGTGGCTGGCCGCAAACTGATCCGGGCCGTGGCCTACGTAATCAAATCGCAGGGAGCAGAGGAGCAAAGCTTTTTCGAAGCCCTGGGCAAACAAGGCTTCGAACTCAAGATGAAGGATCTTCAAGTTTTCTTGGGCGGCGCCAAGAAAGGCGACTGGGATGTTGGTATGGCTATCGACGCCATCAAGCTGGCGGATAAGCTCGACAGTGTTATTCTAGTCACCGGCGATGGCGACTTTATGCCCCTGATTTCATACCTGCGAGAAAATAAGGGTTGCCAAGTTGAGGTAATTGCTTTTCGAGAAACCACTTCCTCAAAATTAATCGACCTGGCCGACGATTTTATTGACTTGGCTTCGGATAAAAAGAAATTTTTAATCCGCGCCTGACTCTAAACTTAATTAATTCTAAAAATTAATTCTTGAAAAAAATAATCTAACTAATTAAGAACCGTCTCACTGTCCTCACTAGATCTTATTTGAAGTTAACTCTGATTAGCCGCAAGGTTGATCAAAATTATTTTCAAATAAGGAAGAGAATTGGGGACGGCATTCGGAATCATATTATGACTAAAACTTTTCGTTTCGAAGAGGAATACGGAGGGAAAAAATTAATTATCGAGACTGGTCGCTTTGCCGGCCAGGCCAATGGTAGCTGTACGGTTCAATACGGCGATACCATGGTTTTGGCCACCGCCGTCATGAGCGAAAACCTAAGAGAAGACATTGATTTCTTTCCCCTCTTGGTTGATTACGAAGAAAAACTCTACGCGGCCGGGAAAATCAAAGGCTCCCGCTTTATCAAGCGGGAGGGGCGCGCTTCGGACGAAGCCATCCTAACCGCTCGATTGATCGATCGTTCGATACGGCCGCTTTTTGATGATCGCCTGAGAAACGAAATCCAAGTGGTCGTCACGGTGCTCTCAATTGATCAAGAAAACGATCCAGACATTCCTTCACTCATCGCCGCCTCAGTCGCCCTGACGATCTCAGATATTCCTTGGAGCGGACCAATCAGCGGCATTCGGATCGGGCAGGTTGATGGTCAGTGGGTTATTAACCCTCCTTATGAAGCTCGGAATAAAAGTCTGATCGACCTCGTGGTCGCTGGCACGCCCGAAAAAGTGGTGATGCTCGAGGCGGGCGGTAATCAAGTGCCGGAGCAAACCGCGATTGAAGCGATTGCCTTCGGCCAAAAGCATCAGAAAAAAATTATAGATCTAATCAATCAAATTAGAAAAAAAATTGATGCCCCGGCCAAAAAAGAAATTCTGGTCACGACTGAAGAACCAGACGTTCAAAAAGAGAAAGAAGAACTAAAGAAAAAGGTTAAAGACTTTATTCGAGCCAATATTGATCGCTGTTTATTCAATGAAAAGAAGGAAACCAAAGCCTCGCGGCGAGAAGCGATCGAGCAACTCAGGGAAGAGACGCTCGAACAGCTGATCGCCGAAAGTCTGGGCAAAGAAAAGCGAGAAAAGGTGATGGGTTTCTTTGATCAGTTTATCGAAGAAGAAATCTCGGAAGCTATTTTGAAAGAAGAAAAGAGGGTGGATTGCCGTTCGCTCACCGAGATCAGGTCACTTAGCGCTGAAACCGGCGTCTTGCCGCGAACCCATGGTTCGGCTGTCTTCAATCGAGGAGAAACCCAGGTTCTTTCGACCGTGACACTCGGTTCGCCTTCGGATGAGCAAACTCTCGATGGTATGGAGGTCTCGGGCAAAAAACACTACATGCATCATTACAACTTCCCCCCTTTCTCGGTTGGCGAAGTCGGCCCGCTTCGGGGTCCGGGCCGAAGAGAGATTGGTCACGGCGCCCTGGCCGAACGCGCGCTCCTGCCGGTTCTGCCATCACGAGAAGTTTTTCCTTATACCATCCGGGTGGTCTCTGAAGTCTTGAGTTCCAACGGTTCAAGCTCAATGGCTTCGACCTGCGGCTCTTCGCTGGCCTTGATGGACGCTGGTGTACCGGTCAAAGAGGCCGTGGCCGGCATTGCTATGGGTCTGGCCTCGGATGAAAAAGGAAATTTTAAAGTTATCACCGATCTTCAAGACCTCGAGGATTCCAAGGGCGGCATGGATTTCAAAATTGCCGGAACCAAAAACGGTATCACTGCCATTCAGATGGATACCAAAACTTCTGGCCTCACGGCGGAAATAATTGAAAAAACTATTTGGCAGGCCCGGGAAGCTCGACTTAAGATTCTCGAAGTGATGCAGGCCACGATTCCTGCTCCTCGAGCCACACTCTCACCCTTTGCTCCTCGAATCGTTAGTTTCCGAATCAATCCCGATCGGATCCGCGACGTAATCGGCCCCGGTGGCAAAATTATTAATGAGATCATCGAAAAGACTGGCGTCACCATTGATATTGAAAACGACGGCCTAGTGATGGTTTGCTCAACCAACAAAGAATCAATGGAAAAGGCGGTTGACTGGATTAAAAATCTAACTCGTGAGGTTAAAGTCGGTGAAATCTTCCAGGGTAAAGTGACTCGCATCCTAGACTTCGGTGCCTTCGTCGAGGTCCTGCCCAATCAAGAGGGTATGATTCATATCTCTGAGCTGGCTCCTTACCGTGTCAACCGCGTGAGCGATGTAGTTAAGGTCGGTCAGATTGTATCAGTCAAGGTGATCAAGATTGATGAGCAGGGCCGGATCAATCTTTCCATGAAACGAACCGAGCCAATCGGTCCGATCAAGGGTAGATAATAAAGACCAGCTTGATGAAAATTTTTCTCAAGATCAAAAACCTCCCAATCAAATATTACTTTTGGCTAGGAGGTTTTTTAATTATTTCTCTGCTTGGCTTCTTGATTATTCGGCTGATCATCAATAATTCTGGCCTCAAAGAGACCGATCAACTGATCAAATTGGTGCCAGCTGATGCCGTGGCCTACAGTCACTTTTATTTCGATTCGCGGAATCCTAGTGAAGAGCAACTAATCACCGACCTATTTGATGACTTGGAGTCTTGGTCGGAATTGACTGGTCCAGGCCTGAAAGAAAAAATTTTACCACGCTTAGACCACGAATTAGCCCTGGCCTTGATTCCCGACCAAAATCAAAATCTCCGGCCATTACTGCTTTTTAAATTAGACTCGAAGATTCCTTTAGAAGCAGTGGAGCCGAATAATTATTTCTTCGATCCCGGCCGCTCGGTGCTCTTGATCACCAAACCCAAAATAAAAGAAATCGAATTCCGAGAAGACAGAACTAAAAGCTCTTTGGTTCCAAAACAATCTTTTGACTTGAATAATTATTTCCCGCTCAATTCGAAGCACTTTAATCAAAGTTTCGTCAATTTGGATTGGCTTGACAAGCGTTGGCTAAAATCTAGCCAAACAGTTCCGGAAAAAATCTTGGCTGCTTTTTTAGAAAAGCAGGGTTTAAAAAAATTATTGCTTCGGGCCGAAGAGGTTAATAACCACCTGATGTTTAACTTTATCACCTGGCCTTCGCTTCTGCCCGACGAAATCTGGTCAGCACCAGTTGATCCCCTGATCAAATCCTTGCCGCCCAATTCACTTCTCTATTTTCGAGGCAACAGCACCCCAGAATCAAATAAACTAATTGGAAACTTTCTCTTAAGTTACCTTGGCCAAGACCTGAACTCAAAGCTCTGGCCGCTCTTTGGCGACCAACCCAAAGAATTTCTCTTGACCAAAAACGCTGATAAAAATCTATCCTATCTCTTAGCCACGCCGGCTGGCCTTGATTCGGATTCAAAAATCAAAAATCTCAGAACTGATCTTAGCCAATATCTAACTCTAGCTCTGCCCCGAGAGCAAGAAAAAATCTTGCCTGACCAAACCAAAGTCACTGAGCTTTTGGCCCAACCCGATCGTTTCCAATTTCGGCCAATCATTGCGGCCGACCAAAACGGCTTGGCTGAACTCCGAGCGCCAGAAATTAATCTGGACTTGATTTTGGGCTCGTATCAAAATAAAATAATTTTCAGTAATTCGTTGGACCTGGTTCAGAAAATAACCAAGAGCCCAACTAGTAATTTTATTAGCCTAGACGATCTTGCCCAATCCTGTGATTTGAATTTAGTTAGTCGCGGCTTACTATTTCTCAGCCCTGAACTCATTCCCGATCTTAAAATCAATTCCTTAAACTATTTTAAGATCTTTGAAGGTTTTATTTTGGCTTTTGAAGAACCCTACTTTAAAGCTTGCTTTAAATAATTGTGGATAATTTGGGGATAATAACAAAAAATAAATTATTATTATTTTAGCAAAACTAGTCGTTATTTGAACAACTTAATTTAAATTAGTCAATATTTAGCTTAGATAAAAGAAAATTAAGTATGTTGATAACTTATTGATTCTGAGACTATTTTATGATATAATAAGTTTAGATAATCACAGTTGTCTTTGAAAATTTAGAGAGATCTTCCCAAGATCATTGGGAGAATTTCTTTCTTCCTTACTATTTTAACTGAGACTTATCCAGCAAGGTCTCGTTTTTCAAACAAAAACAAAACCTGGTGAGTTTATAAATCAAGTGTTTATAGCCTCACCCTAAGATGGTAGGGAAGACCGCATTTGCAACGTGCTGGAAAGTGCGTTTCAAGCCTTTTACCAGGTATTCGGCCGTTTCTCACGACCAAATCGAAGTAAAAGGCTGGGGCGCAAGATGACTAGCCATAAATCAAAAGAAATTGGGCGCATCTTACGCCCCTTTTCAGTTTTTCAATAATCTGGTATAGTCTAGATTATCCCTTTATAATAGAATTAACTTTCCTCTAAAAGAATCCTATGAAAAAAGAAACACTCAAAATCATTAAAGAGCAACTACTCGCTCGAAAGAAGAAATTAGAAGAAGAGCTGGGACAGTTTACTAAAAAAAATGTCCACGTCAAGGGAGATTACAATGCTGAATTCCCTGAATATGGAGATAAGGAAGACGAAAACGCGGCCGAAGTTGCTGTCTTTTCCGATAATCTCTCGCTCGAACAGAGTCTCGAGAAAAGCCTGCGCGATGTTAATATGGCCCTCGAAAGAATTGAACAGGGCACTTATGGTATCTGTCGCTATTGCGGTCAAGAAATAGGCGAGAAAAGACTGCTGGCCCGACCAGTCTCCAGCGCCTGCGTTAATTGCAAAGAAAAATTGGCTCGACAATAAATCGATGGCCTTGAGTTTTCGATCCAAAATCCTAATCGTCAATTTATCACTTCTCCTACTCTTTTTAACTGATCGGCTAACTAAGTGGCTGGCATTGCAAAAACTCCCGACCGAAGGAGTTTTTGTTTTTGATCGGCTCTTGGGTCTTAGATTACTTCAAAACCAGAATCTGGCCTTGGGACTACCCCTGGATCGCTCCTTAATCCTGGTACTCACCATCTTGATAATTTTAATCTTGATCTCCTTGCTGGTCAAAAGTTATCAAAAAAGAGAAGTCTTTGAAATCACTTATCTCTCATTAATCTTAACCGGCGCGGCCAGCAACCTGATTGATCGCCTGCTCTTTGGCTTTGTCATTGATTTTATTAGATTATTTTTTATATCGGTTTTTAATCTCGCTGATCTCCTAATCATTGGCGGGATCGGCCTCTGGTTAATTAAAATTTCAAAAAAATAACTATGTGGCTAATCTATTCCTTGCTCTATCCGATCGGCTACACCATTAGCGGCTTGATCGATAAAACTATCATTGATCACCATGTTAAAAACGTTCGGGCCTACCCCATAGTTATCTCACTGGCTCAAACTTTAATCATCGTACCCTTAGCCTTATTAGGCGGCATAGTTTTTACTCCTTTTTTGATTCTCTGGCCAATCTTAATTGGCTTACTCACTGGTCTGAATTATTTCTTCTTTGCTCGAGCTCTGGTCATTGAGGGTCTCTCGACCATCGTCCCTCTCATTTATCTTTACCCGATTTTTGTCGTTATCTTTTCCAATTTATTTTTGGGCGAAAAAATTGCTCTCTTAAAATGGCTGGCGATTATCTTAATTATCTTCGGATCGATTCTGATCTCGCTCGAGAGAAAGCTCAATCGAAAAATAGTGATCAAAAGGGTCTTCTGGCTAATTCTCTCGTTGGCCTTTGTCCAGGGAATTATTGAGACCATGGATAAATACGCGATTATCAACCTACCGCTCTCGAGCGTACTCTTTTACTACAGCCTCGGCTTTCTGATTTTTAATCTCGGTTTTCTTTTGGTTCCGAGCCTCAGAATCGAGACTAAGAGGCTGGTCTCCAAATTAAAACTCTCTCTCGTCATTGGTCTTAAGGAGGCGATCATTATTCTCGCGAATATTTCCTTCTATTTGGCTATTGAAGTCGCACCCGTCTCCTACGTCTCGGCGATCGGTGCCAGCCAACCGTTTTTTGTTTTCTTAGCGGTCTGGTCCCTGGGCTCACTTTGGCCAAACTATTTTAAAGAGAAAATCCAAGGAGCGATTCTAATTCAAAAACTGACTTCCACTATCCTAATCTTCGCCGGTGTTTTAATTATTGCCTTATTCTAAAAATTTTTTATGCTCGCTCAAGTTAAATCAGCAGCCGTAATTGGTTTGAATTGTGAACCAATCGAGGTCGAAGTCGACTTAGCTCCGGGCTATCCTATGTTCGCGGTGGTGGGCTTACCCGACGCGGCCATTCAGGAAGCGCGGGAACGAGTCAAATCCGCCATCAAAAATTCGGGTATAAATTTTCCCTACAACAAAAGGCTAATCGTCAATCTGGCGCCAGCGGATATTAAAAAGGAAGGTCCGGCTTATGATCTACCAATAGCGGTAGGTATCATCCTCGCCGAAGAAGGTTTTAATTTTGAAAATCAAAACTGCCTCTTTGTCGGCGAACTCTCACTCGAGGGGAAACTCCGGCACACCAACGGTATCCTACCCTTAGCTATCTTTGCTAAAGAAACCAGTATTAAAACCATTTATCTGCCAGCCGAAAACGCGGCCGAAGCGAGTTTAATTGACGGTCTAGAAATTATTCCGGTCAGTTCCCTCCGCCAATTAATTCAACATCTGTCCGGCGAAGAAAAAATCGCTCCCTTTGTTCCCCCGAACCAACCGATACCCATCGCTGTTCCAAATCCAGAATTTGATATGGCCTTTATCAAAGGCCAAGAGCAAGCCAAACGAGCGCTTGAGATCGCAGCGGCCGGCAGCCACAATCTCTTAATGGCCGGACCGCCTGGCTCGGGTAAAACGCTCTTGGCCCGAACCCTAGCTTCCATCCTACCGTCCCTGACCGGCGAGGAAATACTCGAGGTGACAAAAATCTATAGCATCGCTGGTCTCTTACCGCACGATCGACCACTCATTTTCCAGCGACCCTTTCGCAGTCCCCATCACACTTCGAGCGCCGCGGCACTAGTGGGCGGCGGAAAATTCCCCCGGCCCGGAGAAATCAGCCTGGCTCATCGCGGCATACTTTTCCTAGACGAATTCCCAGAATTCCCTAAGCAAGTTCTCGAAACACTGAGACAACCACTGGAAGATGGTCTCGTGACCATCTCTCGAGCCCAAGGAACGCTGACTTTTCCCGCTCGGTTCACTCTGATCGCTAGCCAAAATCCTTGCCCCTGCGGCTACTACGGCGATCCGGAAAAGCCCTGCCTCTGTTCCGCCGGCCAGATCAGCAACTATCAGAAAAAAATTTCCGGTCCAATCCTTGATCGTATTGATCTCCACCTCGATGTCCCGCGAGTTAAGTTTGATAAACTAGCTTCTGACTCCTTGGCCGAACCATCCAAGCAGATCCTGTCGCGAGTGGAGCAAGCTCGCGAGCGACAAACTGCTCGATTTCGAAATTCTAAAACCAATTACAACGCTGAGATGCGACCGCCGGAAATAAAAGAATTTTGTTCAGTTGATGAACCCACGATCGAATTGCTCCGAGGGGCAGTCAATCAGCTTCATCTCTCGGCTCGGGCTTATCACCGGATTCTAAGATTAGCTCGCACTATTGCTGATCTCGGTGGCCAGGAAAAAATTTCAATTGCTCATGTGGCTGAGGCTCTGCAATATCGGCCCAAGGCGACCACTCCGTAAGAGGGATGACCGAATCGCTCTTAGTCATTATCCCTAATAACAATCCACCTCGCACCAATTCTGGTGCGCAATTTTTGTTTTTACCATCTTTACACTCCGACACCAAAGTGCTAGTCTGCCTACAGATAATTTAAAAACTGCTCCTTGAAAATAATCTAAAACAACCTGAACCAACAACCCCAAAAGGAGGAGAAAATGGTTATCCGTTTGTTTCGAGATCTCGGCTCTCACTGTCTTGCTATTACTGCCAAGACAACGCGACCGCTCAATCCAACGGAACAAGAAAGACTTCGTTGGCTCCTGGCAGAAACTTTTGAGCCAGACCTGACTTCGGAAGTAAATCCACTCGAGGCCATACCTCACTTGGAAATCGGTCCTCGCCTGGCAGTGGAAACACCGTTTTCCTCAAACGCGGTAGCGATTTGTTCTGCCATCGGCCTGCCAATCGAGCGCCTAGAGCTTTCGCGGCTCTATCCGATCAAGCCCGACCAATCAACCGAACACCTGATCGCACTTCATCTTGATGAGATGACCGAACAGGTCTTCCCTCGTGGCTTCACTGGCTTCGAAATCGAAGTCCAGCCCGAGGGAGTTGGCTTAGTACCGCTCCTGGAGCGAGGAGTGGACGCGCTCGCTCGACTCAACACTAAGCTGGGACTGGGTATGGATTCTTTTGACCTCAACTTCTACGCCGAACTCTTCAAAAAGCTGGGCCGGAATCCAACCGTGATGGAATGCTTCCAGCTTGGTACGGGCAATAGCGAACACAGTCGGCATTGGTTTTTCCGAGGTCGACTAATCATCGATGGCCGAGAAAGATCGAAGAGTCTGTTCGATCTGATCCGAGAACCGCTACAGCGGCTCAACAACAAATTTCCGAGTCTACTGGCCTTCAATGACAACGCCGGAGCGATTGTTGGCAATGAAGGATTAATCCTTCTACCGACCACGCCCGATCGGCCCTCGGCCTTCAAACTAGCCCAAGGCCTGATTCACATTACGGCAACGGCTGAGACGCACAATCATCCGACCTTGATCTGCCCAGGCCCAGGCGCGGAAACTGGTGCTGGCGGTCGCATTAGGGATAATTGTGCTGCGGGCAAGGGCTCGCTCCTGGGAGCGGGCTTGGCTGGATACGCCGTAGGCAATATTTTTCTGCCTGGCTACGCTATTCCAGGCGAAACTGTCGGCGGAGAAACGGTCCGCGGCTGCGCCACGCCTCTTCAGATCCTGATCGAAGGCAGCAATGGTGTCTCGCGATATGGCAATCAAATCGGCGAACCGCTGATCGGCGGTTTCTGCCGAACCTTCGGACTAATCATCGGTGAGAATGACGAACGGCGAGAGTATCGTAAACCAATTCTTTACAGCGCCGGCCTCGGCCGAATCCATAACCGCGACCTCATTAAGAAAGAACCACAAAAGGATATGCTGATCGTCCGCATCGGTGGCCCAGCCTATCGCCTGGGTGTCGGCGGCGGCAGTGCCTCGAGCATGGTGCAGGGTCAAAACAGTGACGCACTGGATTTTGCCTCGGTGCAACGCGGCAATGCCGAGATGGAAAACCGTGTCTTGCGAGTCATCCGTGCCTGCATCGAGCTCGGCTTGGCCGGCGGAGTCAATCCCATTTCGGCCATTCATGACCAGGGCGCTGGCGGTCCCAGTAATGTCTTAACTGAGTTGATGGGATCGGTTGGCGGTTCGGTAGATATTCGGAAAATCAATGTCGGCGACCCAACTATGAGCGCACTAGAAATCTGGGTTGCGGAATATCAAGAAGGCTTTGGCCTCCTCATCCTACCCGAACGGCTGGCAGTGTTCCAAGAGATCTGTGAGCGAGAACGGGTGCCTTGTGAAGTGCTCGGCACAATCACGGGCGATGGCCAAGTAACGGTGATCGATTCAAAAACCAATCGCACTCTAGTCGAGCTCAATCTCGAGCAGATCCTCACCGGTATCCCGCGAAAAACCTTCGAGCTCGAGACGCTGCCACTCAAACTCAAACCGTTCGCGGTTCCGCCGGGATTGACTGTGGCGGCAGCTCTCGAACAAGTGTTCAAGCTGCCGAGTTGCGGCTCCAAAGGTTTCTTGATTCATAAAGTTGATCGCAGTGTCACTGGCCTCGTGGTGCAACAACCGTGTTGCGGTCCGACTCAGATTCCGGTGGCGGATGTAAGCGTGACTGCTGACAGCTACTTTGGCCAAACTGGAGCAGCAACGGCCATCGGCGAACAGCCGAACGTCATGTTAATTGATCCGGCTCGGGGTGCACGACTGGCCGTGGCTGAAATGCTCACGAATATCTGCGCGGCCGGACTGGTTGATCTTTCCAGCATTCGAGTCCGCGCCAACTGGATGTGGCCAGCCAAACTGCCGGGTGAGGGCAGCCGCCTTTACCGAGCCGTTCGGGCCTTGAGTGATCTCTTGATTGATTTCGGCATCGCGGCCGATGGTGGCAAAGATAGTTCCTCAATGGCTGCCACGGTTGATGGAAAACTGGTCAAGGCACCGGGCACACTCGTGATCCTGGGCTATGCCGCGGTGCCGGATATTACGAAAGTGGTAACGCCCGACTTCAAGTCGGGAAAAGAAGAAAGTCTCATCGGCTTTCTCAATCTTAGTCTCTGGAATAGTCTCGGCGGGTCGGCCCTGGCTCAAGCCTCTGGTCAGCTCGGCGATGACTATCCAGATTTTGATATCGGACTCTTGAGACGCGGCTTTAAGACGATGCAGACTCTGGTCCAGCGTGGCCTAGTCACCGCTCTTCATGATCGCAGTAATGGCGGACTCATCACCACGCTCGTGGAAATGTGTTTGGCTGGAAACTGCGGCACCGAGATCAATCTAAAATCGGCGACGGAAACCGACCCCTTGGCCCTGCTCTTCTCTGAGGGACCAGGCTGGGTCTTCGAGTACCAAAAAAATAACCGCGACGCTCTACTCGAAATATTCAAAGAAAACAGCCTGGCTTTCGAACCCATTGGCCGAACGCAATCAACGCCAGTGGTTCGTCTAACCTTTAATCAAAAGATGGTTTTGGATGAGAGCCTAGCTCAGTTACGAACCTGGTGGGAAGAAACCAGTTTCCAGCTCGAGTGTCAGCAGACGAATCTGGTTTGTGCCCAAGAAGAACATCGCGGGCACAGTCAGCCAAACAGCCTCAGTTATCATCTGTCCTTTGATCCAGAAGAAACTCCTCAGGAGCACCTCGAAGCCGATCAGAAACCCAGAGTCGCCATCCTGCGCGAAGAAGGAACCAATGGCGATCGCGAGATGGCTGCAGCCTGCCTGGCAGGGGGCCTCGAACCCTGGGATGTCTCCATGAATGATCTGCTCCGAGGAAAAACAACCTTGGATCACTTCCAAGGAGTGATCTTTTGTGGCGGTTTCTCCTTTAGGGACACCTTTGGCAGCGCCAAGGGTTGGGCCGGAACCATCAAGTTCAACCCCAACCTGCGAGAAATGTTTGACCGGTTTTATCACCGCTTCAATACCTTCTCGCTTGGCGTTTGCAACGGTTGCCAACTAATGGCCCTGCTCGGCTGGGTGCCTTTCAGCGGCCTGGCTGAAAAATACCAGCCAAGGTTTGTCAACAACCAATCCGGTCGGTTTGAATCACGCTGGGTTACTGTAAAGGTGCTACCGAGTCCGGCCATCTTGCTCGCTGGCCTGGAGGGCTCGAAGCTCGGCATCTGGGTAGCGCATGGTGAAGGCCGATTGATCTTCCCTTCGTCTGAGGTGGAGGAGGAAGTGCGGAAAGAGCAGCTCGCTCCGCTGGCCTTAACGGATTCGAACGGACCAACCACGGTTTATCCCGCCAATCCCAACGGATCGCCGAATGGCTGGACCGCTCTTTGTTCCGCTGATGGGCGCCATCTCGCGATGATGCCTCATCCGG
>CAZFGO010000026.1:0-13409 GCA_964518525.1 uncultured Gammaproteobacteria bacterium
CTTCAAAAGATCGGACATCGGACTGATCGCCAAGCCGGGCTGTTTCCAAGAGATACTTGATAAAGGCATCGCTGTCTTTATTGATAAAACTAATAAAGATGCTAATTAATTTAGTTCGGAGCTCGGGTGTGAGATAACCAATCATACCGAAATCATAGAGGCAGAGAATATTACCGCGCAAAGCAAGAAAATTTCCCGGATGAGGATCGGCGTGGAAGAAGCCATCAATAAAAAATTGTTTAAATCCCGCCCTAATACCGACTAAGGCCAGCTTCTTCGGATCAACCTTGATTCGCTTCATTCCCCGAAGATCGTCCACTCGGACTCCCCGAATAAAATCCATAGTCAGGACTCGACTACTAGTATGGTCCCAATAGATTTTTGGTATAACAATAGTTTTATCGCCGGCAAAGTTATAGCGGAACCGATCGGCACTGCTGCCCTCGATCTTAAAATCAAGCTCGCGCATGGTCCAACTGGCGAATTCCTTAACGATCTTCACTGGTTCATAATTCCGGGAATCTTTAAAATGTTTTTCCAGTAAATGAGCCAGATAAAAAAGGATATGAATATCGTCTTCAATAATTTCTCTAATATCCGGCCGCTGAACCTTCACTGCCACTTCGCTCCCGTCTTTCAACTTGGCGCGATGGACCTGGGCCAACGAAGCCGCGGCCACGGGTTTAATTTCAAAGGACCTAAACAATTGCTCAAGTGGCTGATCCAGATCCTTCTCGATGATCTTTTTGGCCTGGCTAAAGGAAAAGGGCGGAACCTGATCCTGAAGTTTTTTAAACTCTTCGGCGTATTCCGCCGGGATCAAATCCGGCCTTAAACTCAAAACCTGGCCGAACTTAATAAAAGTGGGACCTAATTTTTCAAGAACTAATCTTAGTCTAACTGGTAGAGGCTCACGAATCTTTTCTTCCTCTTTCCGGCGACCACCAAACCGACCAGACCAACGCTTCAGGCGAGATCTAAAAGGTACTAGGTATTTTAATTCCAATTTTCGAAGCAAAAAATCAAATCCCTCTTCAGAAAGAGTTCCCACTATAAACCGCAATCGCTTAAAATCATTGACCCTTCGCTTGAAAGGCATTATAGAGATTTATTTAATTATTATTCTAGATCCTTTTTCATTTCTTCAAATTGTTTCTTAGAAATTTCGCCTCGGGCATAGCGTTCTTTTATAATATCTAGGGCTGATTTACCTCGGCCGCCACGACTCTGATCGATTAGCCATTTAATAAAGATAACAATGGCCGCGATCACTAAAACCCAAAAGGCTATCATCAAAATCATGCCAATCAAACTCCAACCCGTGCCGCCATATAATCCCCACATCATATCTTCACCTCCTCTCCAATTGGTCGTACTTGGCCAGTAAGAACTCCCACTGCCACCCCAACCCATCATCGACATCATGGGCATAAAGCCCCAACTACCAGTCGGATAAGCTGCCGTGGTATCACAGCCGCTCAAGCGCTTGCCCAAAACTACGTGCATCTGATCCGCCACCTTCTCGCCCATCATTTGCTCCATCATTTGATTCATGACCGCATGTGATGAACCAATCATTTGGCCCATAAAATATTCGCCCAGCAGTTCAAAATCATTATCGACTAAATTAGCACAAACCGATTGCTTGCTCTCTAGCTTATCCCAAATAGCCTTGCCCCTAACTTCTCCTTCACTAATCGAAGCATTGCTATTTCCTAAAGGAAAGTTATTAGAACCCATCGCCCCTTGAGCCAAGGTCAAGGCCGGTAAGGCCAGAAGTGAGATGCCCAAGAGAAAAGAAAATATTTTTTTCATAAATTTTAATTTAGGATTTTCAATATTTTAATTAATCGATTGTTAAATAACTCTCGATGGCCAGAAAGAATTGAAAGGCTAAAGAATTGAAAGGCTGGTGATCAGAATTATTAGATCCAAGAGCTTATTCGCCCAAGGGAAATATTTTTGTATCAAATTAAATAAGGCTAGATCGAACTCGAGGTTAGATTAAAAATGATAAAAGGCAAGGCCACCCCTAAAACAAATATTAGCAGTAAAACCAGGCTTTGCCAAACATTGGACCTGAGTCCAGCCAGAAAATTGAAAAAAAGAAAATTAAACAACTAAAAAAACTAAAAGAAAATTCATGGTTTTCTTTTAGTTTTCGACTGTGCGTTAGTTCGAAGATTCGCTTAAATCAATCGCAACAATGGTCCAATTTATCCTTCAGCTCTTCAAGGACGGCCGGATTCGAGGTCTCAACTTGGGATAAGCGGCGCCCGCCTGCTGAAATAAACCAAGCAATGATTATTAAGACCGCAGCTAAGGCTAAGCTAAGAAAAAAACTAAAGAATTTTTCTTCGATCAAAAAATAAGTTGAAGCAAAGCCACCAATAATGATTACCAACCTAATAAACCAAAAAGACCAATTATTTTTTTTGAAATAATTCTCGGCCTGATACATTAAACCCACCACACTGCCACCCATTAAAATGCCAATTATTAAATTATCAACCTGATAGCCCAAAAATTTTAGAACCAAGGAGCCAAACCAGGTTAAACTCACGGCCGCGCAAATGGAGCAGACCGGCCGGCCGGAAACTTTTTTAATCAATTCTCTAAACAATAAAGCAAAAACAAAGTAAAGCAGTGTGATTGATAAGAGAGTATAGTAAATTTGACTCATTCTAATAAATCCAAATTAGTATTAATAAACCCAAAACTATCATAAAGAGACTGGCCACCAGGCGCAGAGTCCGCGAATTGCTTTGCTCCAATCGGGTGATTTTTTCAACCGTATATTTATTGGCCGAGAGCGCCAGAGCCAAAAGCAGCAAGAGGACGAACATGAAATTATAGAGCGCCAGATAACCAATGCCCTGAAAATAAGTTGTCTCTGATCCCAATAATCCCAGTATCGCTAAATAGATACCGCCCGAACAAGGAAAAGCACAAAGGCCGACGAGTACTCCCAAAAGAAATGCCGTTGGCAAACTGGCTGCGGCCATTAATTTTTGAATCGCCTCTTTGCTAAAACCCGGCAGACCCAGCCTGATTGGAAACCTAGGAAACCATAAACCCAAAAGGTTGACGAGCCCCAAAATAATTACCAATCCGGCTGCAATCTTACCAATAATAAAAGGACTAGAACTAATGACGATCGCCTTGAGGAGACCCAAACCAATTAAAAAATAAGTTAAGTAAATACCCAAGATATAAACTAAGCCCAACCAAAAGATATTACTTTTTGTTCGCCGGATGGTGAAAAGAAAAGCAATAAAGAAAAGCAAAACTGCAAAAGCGCAAGGATGAAAACCATTGATCAGACCCGAGGTTAACACCAACCAAAAAAGCGATTGATTAGCCGATCGATAGCCGCCCGGATGCGCAACGACGAATTTCAAATAGTCGGTGATCGGCGCCGTAATCGGATATTCTTTAATTTCATTTTTGAAATCCCAAACTTTATAAGAAGTAATCTGACCGTGCATCAAGTCTTGATAAACCAAAATTTTATCAAACTGATTTTGGTTCTTGGGATCAAGCAAATAACGAATGGTTGGCTCGGGAATATGGCCAGCGAGAATTATCTTATCGCCGACAAAAGTCATGATGTGAGACTGTAATTCAAACGGTAGGCCCAATTCCTTCAGCCGCTGATTGAGCTCTTGGCGATTGCTCTTTTCGTTAATATAATCTTTGTAAACTAGATCCCTGATGCCAAAATCAGAAAAAATCTTGGGCAGAGTTTGCCTAACCAAGAGAGCGCAGTCACTACAGGCTTCATTATAATAAATTGTTACCTGGGGATTGGCTGCTCGAGCCCCCCAGGGCAAAGAAAAGAGTAATAGAAAAAATAAAATTAAATATTTTTTCACGCTTTTATCTAAGGTGTGACATTAGCTGTGATCTTAAAACCAGTTTTACCAGCGGGGTCGTTACTATAAACATTTATTTCGCGAATAGCCAAACCAACGCCCTCGGGCCCATGCGCCGCCGGATCGAAAATAACAATCAGGTTAGCGCTCTCGCCTGGGCCAAGCTCCTCCGACCAAAAGGCCGGATTATCGCCACTCATACCTGGCATGCCGAAGGAAGGACTAACCTTGCCGTTTTTTTCGAGCACGGCCGAAGTGCACATGCAAGAAGTATCAATATTATTAATCTTTAAATTAGCCACGCCATTGTTTTTTATTTTGAAAGCATGGTTGACCTTACCCTTAGTCATTGAAATGGTGCCGAAATCGAAACTCTTCTCCTCGGACAAAAGTCGAGCTTGGCTGGCTCGTCCGCTCTCGTCGGTTTTGAGATTGAGTCCCAAGATTATTCCACCAATCACCAAAATTGCAGCCGCGGCACCAATGATAATTAAACGATTGTCTTTTTTTGCTGGCATGGAATTAATTAATCTAAAAAAATTATTTAATAACTTTAGCCCGAACCTCGATCTCCTTCTCCGGCGTCTCGGAGTCATTACTCTCTAAATAAACCATCCGCAAAATCGCTCCGGTTTCCTTATGAACTCGCGGATCATAAGTAACGGTTAATTTAGTTCCCGCGCCAGGATTAATTTCATTTTGATCGATCTTGGCCGTGGTGCAGCCACAAGAAGTGGCCACGCCATTAATTTTTAAAACTCCCTGACCAAGGTTTCTGACCAGGACTTCCCGACTCACGGGCTGATCAATTTTTACCGAGCCAAAATCAATGCTTGCTGGATCGACGCTGATCTTTGGGCCGGGATTAATCTTTGAGGCGTTAAAATAACCCCAAACAATCGCTCCAAACAAAATTAAAATTACTAAACCAAAGATGATCAAAATTTTTTTCCCCATGCGATTAGAGATCAGTGGCAACAAGCGCCGCCTGTTTCCCTTGATGCTTTTGATTCGTTTTTAAATAAACTCTTCGGCAACTGACTGAAAAAAATTTCTTGCCGCTGGCCTCAAAATAATTTTCGCCGATAACTATTTTACAAACCGGAAATTCAGTGTTTTTAAAACTTGATCTCGGCCTAGGCTGTTGGTTTTACAACTAAACTATTATACAACCAAACAAATAAAGCCGCCAGCAGATAAGCGAGAATAAAAGCCAAAATCAAACCGATAATAAATTATCCAAAAGTTGGCCCTGGTCTAACGATTTTCGTAAGATCGCTGCCGTGGAAAAAATAATTAAAAAAATTCAGATAACCCTGGGGTGCGACCCAAACGAAAAAAGAACAAATCGAATAAACAATCGAAAATAAAATACTTGCAGCCAAAAAAAGCTTTCAAATCCAACTTTATTTTTTCATCTCCCCTCTTTCAGAGGTTTTGACTAACCAAATCCTTCGACCAATTATTATAATTCCTAGAAGGTTGCTCGCAATGGCTAGAACTAAAAATTCAAGACGATATTGTGCCAAGAAAATCGTTGCGGCTGAAAATCCCAAGATCGGTAAAACATCGGTGAGATGGTGAGCGCAACAAGCCACCATGGAAACAGTGGAAACACTGCCACTCATAGCTGCCAGAGCAGCTGAGCCCTGTTTTTCCCGACGATCATTAATCAGACCACGCCAATAAACGTAAAGACCAATTTGTACTCCGAAACCAAAAATGATTGGAAAAATAAACTGAGCATCGGCCGCCAGTTGTTCTTTGGCGTGTGAGAAATCCTGGGCAATCGTCAAAATAACAATATAAACTGCCAAAAGCCCCACCGCAGCCATCAAACCATAAAAAATCGATCGAATTTTAATTGGCGACATAACTAGCGTTTCAGACATTTGGCGTAGCGATCCGGATGATGACTCATGTGCTCTCGCCAAGACTCATCACTATAGCCCGGCGGCGTGGCGCAAATATCTTCTTTACTTTCACTTGAAAGTGCTCGCTCGTAATTCGCCTCGCTATGAACTGGTTGATTATTGGCGGTTCGACCAAAAAAGCCAAACATCACCCAAGTTAAAAATGCTATCGCTAGAAAAGAAAAAATTATCATGAAGATTTTTTCGGCTCGACTCATCTTATTGTCCTTGGCTATTTGGAATTAGAATTTGAATTGGAATTTTGATTTGTTGCTTGAGGATTAACAATCTGTCCGGAGGTTAAATCTCGATAGTTGCCCATCAATTTCGCTTGACGGAAGACGTAGGCACCATCGCTTTCCACTGTACCAACTTGATTCCAGATACCGACCAAACCAGAATAAAGATTCACCTCGCCGGTCAAAATAAAAGTTGGGACCTGAGTGATCTTGTATTTTTTAATCAGTCGCTCTCCCTTCGAACTGGCGACATCAACGGTCTCTGTCTTTTCCGGCACAATGCCAAACCCCTTCAAAATAGGAAGGTGATTATTAACGTTGTAACAAGTCTGGCAACTCGTGTCGCTAATCAAGGTTAGATTAGCCAAACCTTTTACCTGACCAGTGGCTAAGTCAAGATAAGGTGGTAAAACTTCTTTAAGTAGATAAGAATCGCTCGCGGCGACCAAATCATATCGATCTAAACTAGCGACAATCTCGTCATAGGCGCTAAGCGCCGGAGAAAAAATTAGGGTCGGAATTTTTTTTAGATTAAATTTTTTAATTAAATCCTGACCCTCGCTGCTCTTAGCTTCAACCGTCTTAACGTCTTTGATGCTAATAGTCGCGCTCTTATATTTGGTGATCAGATCAGTCAAGTTTTGGCAGGCTGAGCAAGTTGAATCCTTAAGATAAGTCACCACCACTTCGCCCTTTTCCTCGCCCGTATCAGCCAGGAGATAAGGAGGTTTTACTTTAGTAAAAATAAAGGTCCCATCTTTGATTTCACCTTGATCCTTGAAAAGTTGTTTCAAATCATTATTCTTAGTTAATTCGCCGGAAACTAAGAAAGTCGGCGCTTTTTTGATGCCGTATTTTTTAACCAGACCTTGGGCCTCAGTGGAGTTCAATTCCAGACTCTTCTTTGAAACGATCCGCGCGTTCTTACTAGTCAAACTGTCAATGATTGGAGATAAATTAAAACAATCCTGGCAACTGCTCTGGCCAATGACCGTTAGTTCCAAATCGGCCGGACGATTCTTTTCTTTTAGAAGTGCCTCCTTCTTTTTTAGATCAAAATTGATAATGCCGGCCAAAACTAAATTAGCCAAAGCGAAAACCACTAATACGGCAACAAAAAACAAACCCAAATTATTTAATAACTTTTTATATTTTTTAAATTTAGTCAATTTTCTTTTGATCTGGTGTAAAACAGTCTTGGTCGGCTCACCGGAACCAGCTTCTTTAGGATCGATTTCATTAATGATTATTTTTTCTTCCATAAATTTTTAAATTAATTTTAATATTTAATTTATTAGTAAAAATACTAACAACCGCCGGACTGATTGGGCATATCCGACATGCCGGACTGATTGGGCAAATTTTGCATATCCGACATAGTTGTAGAATTATTCGAAGTTGAAGTATTATCTAAAGAGCTGGCGCTGGCTGGCTTGATGGCCCCATTAATTATTTTGCCTCTCAGGGTTGATAGCTGAATAGCCTGAAGTCCGGAAATAATAATAAGCAGCAAGATCAAAATCGATAAGATTAAACCCCGATCAATTTTTTTAGTCAATTTTCTTTTAGTCTGGTGTAAAACAGTCTTGGTCGGCTCACCGGAACCAGCTTCTTTAGGATCGATTTCATTAATGATTATTTTTTCTTCCATAAATTTTTAAATTAATTTTAATATTTAATTTATTAGAAAAATACTAACAACCGCCGGACTGATTAGGCAGATTTTGTATGGTCGAAGGCACCGGCGCATTTTTGACGTCTTTACTAATCTTAGATGTATCAACTCCCAGTAGGAGAGCGGCGATGTCAGGCGTATAATTACCCGACCCCAATTGGCTGATTAATTTAGCGGCCATCTGCTTGGGGAAATATAATCCTTTCCAGCGAGCCAACTCTCGAAGAATCTGATCATCGCTATAATGACCGCCGTGATATTTCAGGAGATAGGCAGCCAGACCTCTCATGGACTGAGAATGAGCGCAACCGCAAGCCGCCTGACCATCTTTAAAGACCAGAGTTTTGGCGCCGCAACAATATTCGCAAGCGATCCTCGAGCCGATGTCGATATAACGTTTCAAAGATTCGCCCGTTAAAGTTATTTTATTTGTTCCATAAGTCGGGTCGTATTGCTTCATTCGAGCAATCATTTGATTCATTAATTGTTGATTAACCGGATTAACATACTCGACTCCTAGCTCGGAGCCATAAATCTCGGGCTGACCCGAAATCATAATCAAATTACCAACATCGGCTGATAAATTACCCGCGAAGGCAAATTTTCCGGCGGGATTATCGCCGCGCAAGATTGCCTGGATATCAAGAACCAAAATCTGATTGAAAATAATCAGGAAAGTGACCAAAGCCAAAGCCGAATAAAAAACTTTATTCGAAGTCGAAACCTTCCCCAGATTTAATTTCATGAATTCAAAAATTAATTATTATCGGTTTTATAAATTTCTAACAATTCTTTCAGCTTATTCCGACGCTCGCTTTCTTTGTTGCCCTTGATCGCCGACATCACGCAGGTTTGTAAATGATTGGCCAAAATTTTCTGGTTGACCTTTTTCATGGCTTCCAAAACCGCCACGCCCTGCTTGATGACATCGATGCAATAGCGATCATCTTCGATCATCTTTTTTACTCCCTGAAGATGGCCAATAAGATAATTCATTCGAGTAAGCAATTCTTGTTTGCGGTCGGACATAGAATTTAAATCAAATTAATCCAAGCTAGTCAAACTTCTTTAAAATCTCTTACCCCTACCCAGGGGGTATGGGTTTGTAATAGTAACTATCATAGCTAAAAATTATCCACAAGTCAAATAAACTCCTTTATTCTTGCCTCAAGGCTTCGGTTGGTTTTAGCTCGGCTGCTTGTTTAGCCGGTAACACCCCAGCAATGACACCTAAACCAAAAGCAAACAATAAAACTGCGCCAATAGTTAAAGGCGAAAAGGTCATCAAAAGCAAAGGAAAACCTTGATTATGAGCATAAGCTTCTACCACCTTAGCTAAAACCATGCCCGAAGACACACCCAAGATACCTCCAACGAGACCAATGATTCCTGATTCAATCAGATAAATAATGATAATTTGTCTCTTAGTGGCGCCAATTGCTTTCATCACGCCGATTTCTTTGGTCTGCTCTAATACGGCGGTATACATGGTGTTCAAAATGCTAACTCCGCCAACCAATAAAGCCACGGCTGCAATGGCCGCCAAAACGAATTCGATCACACCAATAATATTACCAGCCAATCTAGCAGCCTTACCGCTAGTTAAAACTGTATAATCCCCGATTCCTTTTTGCTGACCCAATTGATAACGGATATTTTCAGCCACTTGATCCAAGTCATAATTGGGCAAGGGCCGAGCCGTCAAAGAACGATAACCGGCTTGCTCACCCATAACTTGGCGAATCATCTTGATGGAAATAAAAACCGCGCTGTCATGATTCTGTTCACCCAATTCATTTAAAATACCAGTGACCTTAAAATCACGACCCTTAATAACCAGGGTGTCGCCCACCTGAACTTCGCGCTTAAATTTTTTACTAGCCAATTTGGTACCAACCACCACCTCACGAACCTCCTCGCTCGTCGGCCAACGGCCCATTGCCAAACTGAAGCCCTGCGATTCCTCAAAAATTTTTTTGATCGCGGCCCAGGGTTGACCGTGAAGTATGGTAGTTTTCTTTTCGCCAGCAAATTCAACCGTAGTTAAAACCGGCTCAATCGCCGGCATGATTACCTCGATGCCTTCAATTTTTTCTACCGCCTTAAGATCCTTATCCCGAAAAGTATTTTTACCTAATAAGCTAGTCAAGGGGTTACCAGCCTTGACAGGAAAAATCAAGATAAGATTTGAACCGAAACGCTGTAATTCAAAATTTACGGCATTCTCCAGGCCCGCGCCCAAGAACAAAACAGCGATCACTACCGCAATGCCAATAACAATGCCGATGATCGTCAACCAACTTCTTAATTGACGATAACGGATGCTTTTTAAACTAAGATAAAAGAAATTAGAAATCATGGTTAAAAAATATTAAACTAGAAAAAGTGTCGCTCAGTTCCAGCGACCTATTCGTAGCGCAAGGCCTTGGCCGGTTTAAGTTCGGCCGCCTGCCTGGCCGGTAAGACTCCGGCTGTCACGCCAAAAAGAAAGGTTAAAAATAAAATAAAAAATAATAAGCCCAGTTGCGGCGTTACTTCCAAATATAAAAACCCTTGAGCTCGAGCCACTAATTGAGTTAAGTAGGCTAACCCCAAACCAATGCCCGCTCCGATAATTCCCCCTAATAAACCAACCGCGCCAGATTCAATCAAGAAAATGATCACGATTTGACTATTCGTGGCGCCGATCGCTTTCATTACGCCGATTTCTCTGGTCCGTTCCAGAACCGAGGTATACATAGTGTTCATGATTCCCACGCCGCCGACCAAAAGTGAAACCACGGCAATACTACCTAAAATTATTTCTATGATCCCGAGAATATTACCGACAATGTTTCCTACCTTAGCTGCTGTGAGTACCGTCGCCTCAATCGAACCAGGTTGATTTTTTAGAGCGGCCTTGATATCCTCGGCCACCAGCTCGGGATCAGCACCAACTGACAATTTAGCAATCAAACTATTAACACCTCCATTCTTACCAGTTAAGCGCTGAAATTGAGCAAAAGAGACAAACATCATTGAATCGTCATCCTCATTGCCGGTCGTCTTGAAGATGCCGGCGACTCTTAACTTCCGGCCTCGGACAATGATTTCATCGCCAATTCTGATTTGATTTTGAAATCGTTTATCAGCCAAAGTTGCTCCTAAAATAGTGGCTGACTCCTCTTCGCGCTCGGGCCAAGTACCTTCCCGTAAACCAAAGCCTTGCGATTCTTCATAAACTATTTTGGTTTCTTGCCAGGGGCTACCGTGGAGCAAGATTGATTGCTTCTCCCCCAAAAAATTAGCCTGAATTGTTTCGGTATTCATTGGCAGAATCAATCTCACCCCCGGAACATTGCGAACTACTTCTACCTCCTTTTTTCTCAATTCCAAACCACTCAAAAGACCGATCAAGGGATTTTCTTCTTCACCCGGCAGAATGATCAACAAATCACTACCAAACATTTGCATCTGACGAAGGACGGCCGTTTTCATACCCTCGCCTAAATAAATTAAACCGACAATCAAGCCAACACCAATAATAATGCCAATGATGGTCAACCAACTGCGCAATCGCCGATAGCGTAGATTTCTAATGCTCAAAGTTAAAAAGTCGGAAATCATATTACTTTGATAACAAATCTCGACCAATCAAGCTGCTTCGCTTTAATTTTTTTTATCTCTCGACCGATTATTATTCTTGAAAATGCCGTTCTTCTCCCAAAGAAATTGCTCGGCGGTTATATGTCCAATAACAATTTGACCATCGCGTAAATTGAGAACTTTTTTGGCGAATGAAGCTACGTAGGGATCGTGGGTAACAATGATTAAAGTTTTTCCTTTATGCCAAAGTTCAATCAATAAATCGATGATCATTTTGCCGGTCTTGGAATCGAGATTGCCGGTTGGTTCATCGGCCAAAATTATCTCAGGGTCACTAATCAAGGCCCGAGCAATTGCCACTCGCTGCTGCTCTCCGCCCGAGAGTTCAGTTGGCCGATGTGCTTTTCTTTCTTTCAAGCCGACCAGGTTGAGTAATTCCTCGGCTTTGCTTTGGGCTTGAGCCCGGGGTTGGTCTTGAAAAAACAACGGCAACATAACATTTTCTAGGGCCGAGAGTGAGGGAATTAGATTAAACTGCTGGAAAACGAAACCGATTTTTTTACCGCGAACCCGAGCCAAATCGCTCTCGCTCAGCTTTGAAATATCTTGACCTTCCAGAAAAATCTTGCCCCGCGAAGGAGCGTCCAGAGCCCCAACCATATTCATGGCGGTGGTCTTGCCAGAACCGGAAGGTCCAATGATCGCTGCAAAATCGCCTTTAAAAATCCGCAGACTCAAACCGCGCAAAACCGTCACTTTAACTTTACCTAAATCATAGATCTTCCAGACATCTTCTAATTTAATGGTTGGTTTTTCCTTAAGATATTTTTGCGGATCTTTTTTAAAAGAACCAAAACATTCTTGGCTGCAAAAATAAAAAATCTCTCCCTGACCTTCATATTTATAAGGAGTTTCTTTCTCCAATTTCATGCCGCAGACGGGGTCAAACATATTTATTATTAGATGCTAATAACGCGAATGCCTACGAATTTATGCTAATTTTTATACGACGAATTTAAAATACGAAATACTTCCACTCCTTCTCTCGTAAAATAAAAAATTATTGCTAAACGCTTACCACATAATTTTAAGTATTCTCGAACTTGCTTAACGGGCACGTGCTTTATAAATGGAGCAGCTTTTAATTCCACGATAATTAAACCGTCAACAAGAAAATCTAAAAAATATTTCCCAACCCTTATATTTTCGTATAGTAATTCAATCATCTTCTCTCGTTCATAACTAATACCATTCCTTTTTAAACCTTCCTCAAATGCATTTTGGTATGATTTTTCTTGTAATCCGTAGCCTAAAGTATTATAAACATCGTATGCCAACCCCACCAACTTATAACTTAACTCTGGATATATTATCCCCTCCTTCATATATATCTATTCGCATTAATCCGCGCACATTCGCACAATTCGCATCTATTCTTTTATATAGGTCACCACCTTATCACCAGCTTTCAATCCTGAAATAACCTCGATCAGCTGATCGCCTTTAATTCCAGTTTCAACTCCAACCTCTTCGATCTGATCGCCTTTAATCAAACGCACCTTACTTCGATTGCCTTCTTTAATAACTGCTCGCTCAGGAATAATAATCACGCCTGATTTAGAACTGGTGACAATGGTAATATCGGCCGTCATACCAGATTTAAGTGGAAGACTATCGTCGTCAAGAATAACTTTGATCTGATAATAGATATCGCTATCTTTTAATATCTCGGCTGGATCAATCTGAACCACCTTGCCTTTGAAAACTTTATTCTCAGCCACGGCGTCAATGGTGACATCGGCCGGATCACCTTGTTTGATCTTATTAATATCCAGCTCCGAGACATCGGCGTCGATTTCAAAATTATTAGAAGAAATTAAGGAAACGACTGGAACTGAAGACAAGGCCGGTACCGCCTGGATCACTTCGCCTTCTTCGAAATTGACTTTAGTTATCACACCATCGATTGGACTCGTTAAGGTGGTATCGCCAATCTGGTTCAAAATCAAATCTAATGAAGCCTCGGCCTGCTTTACTAGAGCTCGGTAGTAATTCAAATCTGCCTCACGTGGCGGGGCCTTCTTCAACGCCAACTGATCTCGGGCTGTCTTTAGGGCTCCTT
>CAZFGO010000027.1:0-2015 GCA_964518525.1 uncultured Gammaproteobacteria bacterium
CGCCATTGCTCTCGACATTGACCTTTTGAGTAACATTCACCCAACTACCGCCAAACACGCCATTGCTCTCGACATTGACCTTTTCATTCACCCAACTACCGCCAAAACAGAAACCCAAGAAAGGAATGCCTGTACATTTCTGACCGGTAACGACGGTCACGGTCTTAGCGACCTTAACCGGTCCGGTAATGGTATTAGTTGGAACATTGGCTGTAATCACTTGATCGGCCCAACTAGTGGCCGGATAAGGAATAATCTGGTTTTGTGTAAAGACCACCTGGCCATTCTGAGGATTATCTTCAAAGCGCGCGCCATTCAGGGTAACGAGAGTACCAGCCTCTCCTTGGGCCGGAGTGATCTGGCAAATGCCCGGACCCAAGGGATTAGTATTGACCGTGAAGGTCTTACTATCTGCATCCATGGTGATCAAAGAAACGTAAGGCGGCGGCGGATTAGTTTGGATGCGAACCAGACCCGGCTGGGCGCCAGTTGGCACTTCGGCAATTATCTGAGTGTCAGACCAAGCGCCGCTGCACGGGGCCAAGCTGGCTGGAATCAGATTGGTGGCTCTGAAACCACCGGTGTCGGTGGCACTCTGGCCGCCAGACTGATAAAAATAAACTGTTCCCACATTCCAAGTGCCGCCATTAGCCTGACAATCAGTTTGATTAGTGTAATTAGCCAGACTACACCAGGGATTACCAAAATTTCCGCCAGAGATAGTCACCCAGGTTTTTTCTGGTCCATTGTCCGGTGAGAGGCTCGTGATATAAGGCCGCATGGTGAAGGCCACGGGATTGCTCTGTTCGTTCAAGACCGTAACCGTGACATTACCGCTCTGGGAACCGGCCGGCACTTTGTTTTTAATATTCACGTCAGACCAATTAACAATGTCAGCTGTAGTAGAGTTGATGTTTTGAGCAAAAGTGAAAAAACTATTCTTAAAATTTGGATTAGTGCCACCATAAATATAGGTGTCACCAAAGTTATTGCCGATAATTGAAGTTGGATCTGAAACCTTGCCAAAATTCGGCACAATCTGACAAATATTCGGGCGGATGATGTTATTAACCGTGAAGTTAAGAGAATTACTCTCACCGCCTGGCGTCACAACCTTCACCGACACAGTGTTAGTCCCTCCCCCGCCCACCCCAGGCGGAACAATGGCAATAATACTTTTATCGGACCATTGATTGCAAGCCAAGGCGGCTTGAAATCCACCAATCACCACCTGGCTCGAACCTTGGGTCGCGCCAAAATTACTACCCGAGATTGTGATGTAAGTGGTGGCATAACTTTGGGCAATACCATTATCCGGCGTGATCGAAGAAATGTAAGGCAGATTGAGATTAACAGTTAAAGGGCTATGACCGCTGATATTATTAGTTGCAGCCGTAATATAAGTGGTGCCGGCCGTACGGCCAGCCGTGGCTACTTGCCAAGGCAATTGCCAATCGGTCTTGCCTGGTTCGGCGCTCAAATTTTGACTGATTTTCGCGATGCTTGACCCATCACTACCATTATCTAAAACCGAAGTCCAGTTCCAATTATAATTAGATGGATCCAAGAGATTACAATTATTGGCGTAGGGCAAGGAAGCATAGTTTTGAGTTTCGCCCACGTGCCCGAGCGTGGCAGAATTCGGATCCACTCGGACACTATCGATGGCGCAAGTGCCAGCCGTACTCTTGGTCTCAAATTGCCAGAGATAATCCCCACCTTCCTGGCCATCGAAATCACCGTCGAGCAAATAGCCGCCGAAACTTTTAATTCCACCGGTCAAAAGGTTGCTCACCAAATTAACCCGATACCAGGTACTCGGTTTAAGCGAATTCTTGGGATAAAAAATAAAACCTTCGCCCGTGGCAGTCGCGGGCGTTAGATAAACATTGCCCGAGATGGTTGTCTGGCAACTCGTGGGATCAAAAGTATCACCACTATTACACTCGGAGACAATGATATTGGGGTGATTGCTATACCAAGTGGCGCCATTGATCTTCTGACTAGAGCTCAAA
>CAZFGO010000027.1:2115-12915 GCA_964518525.1 uncultured Gammaproteobacteria bacterium
CTGGATTTGCTCGAGGAGCAATTGCGTTCCACCACCTGAGGAATTGGACCGGTTGATATCGCACCGGTCACAAAGCCCCACTGATAATAACTCAGGTTGGCGGCTGGTGCGGCGGCGCAAGTGCCGGTGGGCCGGCAAATGCCATCGCCGCAGCATTGGGTGCCTGCCGAGCAAGTAAAATCAGTTGGGCAAACGCCCACTTGAAAATTATAGCCATTACTCTTGGTGCCGCTACTATCGATCACGTTAACCGGACCGGTTTGGGCTGTCGCGGGAACGAGTGCCCCGATGGATTGATCGGACCAACCCGAAGTGCTGGCCGCCTGATTCTCCCAGAAGTTGACGCTGCCGCTCCCTCCAAATCGTTCACCCGAGATGGTCACTGATGTCTGAGGCGGTCCATTTGAAGGACTAATGAGACAAATGCCCGGACCCGGAGAGCCGGTGATCACATTAAAATCAGCCAAATTGCTCGTGGCATTATCCTTTCTAATAACTTCGATTTTATAGCCGTTATTTCCGCCGGCATTATAAGCGCTCGGCACCTTCACCGTGATATTGGTGTCGTGCCAAAAATTGATGGCGCAAGCTTGGGGGAAATTTGTATCGGCCACGACACCGGCTGAGGTTGGGTCATTATCCGGAATAAATCTCACCACACCCGTGTCCGTGCCAAAATTCGTGCCATAAATCGTGAGATATTCTCCTTTGGGACCGGCGACCGGACTCAGATAGTCAATGTGCGGCAAATTAGGTGTTGAGAGAACATTAAAATTAATGCTGTTGCTGTATTCCTTGCCGACCAAAACCTGAGCCTGAACTGTGCCGGGATTAAGATTAGGCACGGTTGCGTCCGCGATGGCAGTATTACTCCAAGTACCGACCGAACCGGCCGGCACGAGACCAAAGAGAACTTGGCTGGCCGTGTTGCCAAAATTTTCGCCGGTCAGCTGGACCTTGGCGTTAAATCGACCCGAAGTGGGGCTCAAAGCGCAAAGGCCGGGTCGGATCGTATCATTAATAGTAAAATCTGAAATCATGGGACCATTGGCGTCATTGGTCGTATCGCTCAAATTGGCGGCGGTCGTGACCTCGATTGGCCCACTCTGAGCGCCACTCGGAATTTGAGCCACGATCTGATCAGCCGACCACCAATTAGCGCCACAACCGCTTGGCGCCGCTGTCACCACATTATTAGCTGTACCGGCGAAGGTGACTTTGCCCGGCGTGGCACCAAAATATTGACCCGAGATGGTAATCAGGTTTCCTGGCGCGCCATTATTGGGATTAACATAAGTGATCACGGGCAAAGCCACGCAGGTATTATTAACGCAACTGCCTGAACTGCAATTGCTCGATGACTGACAACTGGCCCCAAGACAAGCGCCGCAATCCGAACCGCCGCAATCAATCCCAGCCTCGTTGGCTGTGGCCGGCGTCAAATTATTATCCTGAACTCCGTTATAGCAATGAGTGGCACGAATCAAAACCGTGACGCTGCTCGAAGTCGTGGTATTGCTATCAATATCATAAGCCTTGGCCGTGAGGGTGTGGTTTGAAAGGAGGGCTAAACCTTGGGTGTTCCAATTGGTCGAGGCCTGAAAATTGAGTGGTGAAGGCACAGTCGTTGGTGCCGAAGTACCAATGAGCTGACCGTCAACGTAAAATTCCACCAAACTAATGCCGGCGTCGTCTGTGGCCTGGGCTGTGATGGGCACTGAGGCATCAGCGCTCACGGATTGGTTAGAATAAGGTGAAGTAATGGTAATCGTCGGCGGTGAGACATCCACTAAATTGCCCGTGGTAAAATAGGCTTCGCAGAGCGCTCCACCGAGACCGCAGACCAGCTCTTTTCCACCACTACTCTTGAGGCCAGCCGGACCATTAACTAGATCAACCACAAATTCAGTGTTGGCATCAAAACACTGGCGATCAGCATTGGGCGCGGGACAAGGCGCAGTCGGCGCGAATTGGACAACATTAGCCGAGGTGACCAAATTGCCAGCCACCGGGCTCTGATCAACTGATTTTTTGACCGTCACATTGCCGGCGACTGTGGTTGAATCTAAGTTCTGGCTAAGAACAATCCTAACTACTACGTTTCTAATGTCAATATTACCCTGGGGCGTGATCGATGTAGCCTTGAAGGCCTGAGCCGAGACGCCGCCACCGCCGACACCGCCTGGCGCACCTCCGCCGCCCGGAGCCGTGGACACAGCCCCGGTGGCGGCGAGCAACTGACTAATAGCGAACTGGGCCAAACCAAAGGAGGAAAGAGTAATAACGAGACCGATCGCTCCACCGAGCAGAACTTTTTTAGCTTTGGCAATTTTTTCTTCATTGCCCGCGGCCGTGAGATAAATGAAACCGCCGTAAAGAACAATCAAAACAGCAATGATACCCAGAAAACCCATTACCGCGCTAATCAACCGAGCGATAGTCAAACGAATATCAGTGGTGCCAAGCCCGGCCTGGCTAGCGAATTGCAAACCAATCTGCGGCTGAGCCAGAACTTCGGCGGCCAACAAAAATCCGCCGCTCGCTAAAACCAGCGCTAAGATCTTCTGAAAAAATTTTTTGTTTTTGATCTTCATTGGAACCCAATGAAAATTCTAAAAATAAATTTTCCTAGGGTACGGCCTGACAAGTAGGGCTGGCTTGCGTCCCCTGAGGCGCCGGACAATTGGGGCCGGCGCTCGGATAAAAACAATTCTGGTTGATGTCCTTGACACCAGAGCCAACATTGGTGTTGTAACCCGAAAACTGCAGGAACTGACCATGATTAATAATACCGGCTGATTCCAAAGTACCATTATTACTCAGATCGCCGTCGATCTTGCCGAGCCAATAACCAACCCAATTGGCCGCTTCCCAACTCGCTGCATCAGTGTAGCCCGTAGGCAAGGGGCTCGGCGGCGCCGGCTGGTTTAAAGTCACGTAATCATAAGGGTCGGGGTTACCTTGGCTATCGGTATAATTACTATCCGGCTTTAGAGTCGAGGACATAATTAATTTGGAGAAAAGTATCATAATTGGCCGAGAAGGTGAAGCCGGCGGAATAGCGGTATTAGTGTTGGTAATGGTGGTGCCAGCGCCGACCACAGGCGTGACGCTCAAAATCTTCGGCGGAGTCAAATCAATATTATTGTTGGTAGCAAAAGTCCAGACCACGTTATCGCCCTTCGTGGCATCAGGCGCTCCAAGATCGTAATTACTCACCGGCCCTTCGGCTTTGCCGTCTTTATTGCCATCCAAAGAATTATTAGCTAGATCCGCCACGCCATCAGGTGGGTTCGTAGCCGTGGGCGCCTGGCTGCTGAGGCTCGCCGCCTTGATTAAAACAGTCAGATTCTGATTACCCGGCAAACAATAAACATTGCCGCCACAAGAATTTTTTAAGGCATTGCCCTGGGCATCGGTGCAAACTTGGTTGGCAATGAATTCAACGGTTTTGTATTGGTTACTAATCACAAAATTGCCAGCGATGGTTTGGTTCGTGCCGCCCGACTGATACTGCACCAGAAGATTCTTGAAGCTGGTGGCCGTTGGTTGGCCATTCGCATCCACTTGCACCTGACCGCTCGCGGTGATGGGATTAACTCCCTTGTTGAAATTGATTTGAACAATAGTATTTCTTGGATTGGTTGAAGCGGGGAAGGGAATAACGCTTGAGACCTGAGGCGGAGTCAGATCCACCACAGTGCTCACTTGAAACTTCCAATCATATTCGCCCTGGAAGAGTGTGCCGGTGGGATCTTTTTGAATGGAACCATCAACAATCACCTTGTACCAGGTGGGCTGATCCGGACTGCCCAAGAGATCAACGGGATGGAAAAGGAAAGTTCGATGATCATCGGTCACCGAAGCCTGGACGCCGGTATTGGGTAAATAAATGCCCTGGGGACAGTCATCGAGTTTACAAATCTTTAGCTTATCCGTGATATTACCATTACTATCAATAATGCTTGAAACAACGATCCGATTTTTAAATGTAATAATGATATTGGTGTTGCGAGGAATGCCCGTGGCATTGGGCGGCGGATAAACGCTCTCGATCGGCCCAGCGCCAAGCGCGCTGCCGCCTGGGCCGCCCACCCCTGCTCCGCCGGGCTGGATGCCCGTGGCCGCCATAATTCGACCAATAATGAATTGGGTTAAACCAAAGGAAGCAAGAATAATTAAAAGGCCAATCACGGCGTTGACCAAAATTTTCTTGGCTTTGGCGATCTTTTCTTCATTGCCGCCCGAAGTCATGTAGACAAAGCCGCCGTAGAGAATAATAATCAAAGCCAAAACTCCAAGGAAACCAAGAATGGCTCGAATAATCCTGGCGATCGTCAACCTGATGTCTGTGGTACCAAGTCCGGCCTGAGCCCCGAATTCAGGCGTGAGACCAGCGTTGACCTGGGCCAGGACTTGGCCGCCAAGCAAAAACAAAACAGCCAGCGATAAAAACATTACGAGAAGGGCTCTCTTTTTATTCGGTTTAATTTTTTTAATTCCGAGCATGGGAAAATAGGAATCAAAAATTCAAGATCAAATCTCAGAAATCATTGGTAAAATATAGTTTCGCCTTTTGAATTTATCGACAGAATCATGAATTACGAATTATGAATCAGGAATTTTGAATTATGGTTTTGGATTTTTTAATTAAACCATCGTCGTATTTTGGATATAAAGATATTGATAGATATTTATTGATATTGGTTGATATTCTTCCTAGTGCTGGTAATATAATTATTTAATTTTATTTGTAGCTTTTCAATAATTTCTTGCATTTTATTATCTAATTCGAGACTAATCATTCCTCTTCTGCTCATCTTTTTTAACCAGTGGATTGTTTCAAAAAGAGAACCACGAGCATGATAATTAAATCTATTTCTGTCCGCATAATGAAAACGACCATAGCCTTCGGCAATGTTAGCGCCAATAGAATCGCAGGCTCTAATAAATTGGTCTCCGATAATTTTCTTCTCCTGCCAAGAAAGTATTTGATAAATTTCCCAACCCAGATCTGAAAGTTCAGCCGCTAATTTATAAATTTCCAAATCTTCAAGCTTTATATAGCTTTTACCCTCCATAATAATATTTTATCTGTATCTATAAATATCTATTTATATCTATGAATATCAATCAATATCAATTTATATCAACCAATATCCACAAATATCTATTTGATTTTCTCCAAACTCTCTTTCACCAATCTCCCAACCAAGCTACCCTCGGCACGGCCACCAACTTCCTTCATCACTCGCCCCATCACTCGACCGAAATCTTCCGGCCCACGGGCTTTGGTCTCGGCGATCATTTTTAGAATAATTTTCTTGATTTCCTCTTCGCCGATTCCGGCGGGCAAATAGCGTTCCAAAATTTTCACTTCGGCTTCTTCTTGGACCTTCAAATCAGCCCGGCCACCGCGACCATAGTCTTCAGCGGCCTCTTTCCTTTTCTTGATCTCGCTCCGAATCAATTTTTGTAATTCTTCTTCAGTCAATTCCTTTTTCAGTTTTTCGATCTCCGCGTTTTTTAGAGCAGCCAGAAACAACCGCAGGGTCGAAACCGCGGTTTCATTTTTTGCTTTCAAGGCTTGCTTTAGATCCGCTTCGATTTTTTCCTTTAGGCCCATTTAATTTCTAGTCTTTAGAAATTATTTGAAGATTGGTTAGAAAATCGATTGGTGCTAAATTCTTAATAGCGTCGACCTCGTTCAGGCTCATCTTTTAATTTACCAATTTTTTTAAGGTATTCTCTTTCTTCTTGAATCCTTAATCTTCTTAGGGCCGTGACTCGTCTCTTGGCTTCACTCTTGGGCCGTTCATAGAAGCGAACCTTTTTGGCTTGAATTAATCGGCCGCTCTGTTGAACCTTCCGCGTAAACCGACGAAGTAGGCTCTCAAAGGTTTCGCCTCTTTTTCTTTTAACTTCTGCCACGTTCGCACCTCCTTTCCAGGTGTTTAATAAATTAATTAAACCAATTATAATATAACATTTTATTTGGCTGGCAGTCAATTTTATTATAACAAAAATAAAAAAAGACCATTGAGATGGCCAATTTATCTAATTTCAAAGCCTAAATTAACTTTGCACCAATCCTTCAAGATAAGCGATATCTTCCTTGCTAGCCAAATTGTTTCGCTTAATAATCCCAATAATTCTGGACTTGAATTCCTTTTCTTTCACGCCCTTTCTATCCAGCCGATTAAAAATCTCGACGATCGCATCGGCTATTTTATCGCCAACATACTCCTTGCTTGGAAGATTAGCCACTTTACCTTCGAGATTTTCGAATCTCTTATCAACGGCTTCAAATCTCTTATCAACAGCTTCAAAACCTTTCTTGGTTATTAAAGCTAGTTCATTAACTTCTTCTTTTACGACTTCTTTAATTTGTTGCAAATCTTGTTGTTCCATAAATATTATTATTCTAATAAATCTCTCCTTTTTATAAAATCCAAAATTGGTTTAGCGCAATTAAAACAGAATTCAAAACTTTTATAACCGTCTCTAGCTATACTCAATCTAACAATTCCCTTGCTTTCTTTTATTTCCCTTTTACATAAATCGCATTTTTGAACAGTCATAAATCTATTGTATGAAATAATTTACCAACTGTCAAAATCTGGACTCAAGAGTGTCGGATGGAGTATAAACCAAAAAGAGATTGCCGGTGAGCCGACATACGTCGGCCCTCGCAATGACAATTAAATGGCGTTCGGAATGACAATTCCCTGTCATTGCGAGCGAAGCGAAGCAATCTCATACGTCATCATATAGAGATTGCTTCGTCGTCCCGATAAGTCGGGACTCCTCGCAATGACAATCGCCCTGATTCATAATTCATGATTCCTAATATCAACGAATAGCCACCAATATCAATAAATATCCCTATATCAATTTTATATCTTTTAAATGAGATTCCTCCCCCGCCAAGGCGGGGTCAAAATGACAATCAGCTCTCGTTTGACCGCGACCCAGCGGCACTGGTATAATTAACTTATAATTATTTAATAATAAAATTATGGACAAAACCCGATTGATCAAAATTTTATTAATCATCGTTGTTATTCTTGGCGCTTCCGGCCTTTCCTATCAGCTGGGCAGAATAGCTGCGGGCGCGCCAAGCCTGGGCAGCAATACCTACCAGGCTGGTTGGGAAGCAGCCAAGGCTAAATTAAAAACCTGGGGTTTCTTGCCGCCGGAGCCCGAAGTCCTGAACACCATCTACGGCACGATCACGGGCATCAACGGCAACACCATCGCGCTCAAAGCCGACCCAACAGTTCGAAATCCGCTCGAAGATCAAGCGCCAGAGACTAGAACCATCACCGTGACGGACCAGACCAAAATTTCCCAGCAGGAAGCCAAGACTCCAGAAGAACTAAAAAAGGATCAGGCCGCTTTCCAGGAGGCTCTGAAAAAAGGTCAACCCCCGACCCCGATTACGCCTTTCAATCTCATTGAAATCAAACTCTCAGACCTCAAGGTTAACGATCGTATCTCAGTTACCTCGGCCGATAATATCAAGCTGTCAGCCACGATCACAGCCACAACCATCAATCTAGTTTCAACCGGCCTGGCTGCACCCCTGACTCTGCCTCCGACCACCCCGCCTGCGACTAAATAATTTCTCGAAACCAATTAAAAAAGAACAATTTGAAATGAATTGTTCTTTTTTTGTTTATTCCTAAGTTTAGTAATGACACACACCACTTGGCGCGTTCGCACAAGTAGTATTACTGCTCCATTTAGCCACGCCGTTATTATCATAGATAACCATATTACCATCGGCCTGTAAAGCCAAACGTCTGAAGTAACCGGTGTTCTTACTATCTGTAAGGCCATATGCAAAGTATATACTTAAGCCGGCATTATCTGGAACGTAAATGTTATCATCTGCGTATATCATATTGCCTATGGTAATGCCACTAATGGTCGGCGTACCTGGTATTAAATAAGCTTTAAAGTCACCTGCGTAAATATTAGTATTACTACTAATATAGAGTGAATTTCCTAGTAGCTGACCAAGTGCACTAACATTGCCACCACTACTAATACTTTCGCCACTGATGGCGCCAATAGCTTGAATATCCCCATTAACGGTAAGTGCCGAACCGGGAGTCGCTGTCCCGATACCAACTTTACCTAAGCTAAAGTCAGTCACACTCGAACGAATTTCTAACGGAGTGCTGGCGCTGTTATTATCATTAACAGCGCTTAGTGTCGTCCATCCCGATGTAACAGTATTGACGAGCAAATCTAGATTAGAGCCAGCTTTAATCTGTAGAGGTCCATTGGGGGTCGCTGTCCCAATGCCGACATTGCCGCCACTGGGTTGGAGCAGAAGGTTATAGGCTGTCGCAGTGCCGTCAATACGTTGCACTTGCTCAAACACATCGCCGTTAATTAGCAACCCCGTAAGAAATCCATAATTTCCTGCGGCGGCACCTTCGTTCTTGAAAAATCCAAAGCTTCCACCGTTACTACCCAGGGCTGGTATGGTATCATTTACTCCCATTACGATCGCTAATCTATTTCCGGGGCTAGCTGTACCAATACCAACCTTACCGCCCTCGGTAATGGCAAATCTGCCGCCAACCACGCCGGGGGCATCGACACCAAAATTACCATTGCCACCCAAACTAAAAGCATAAGCGCCGGTTCCGCTGGCACTTGGACCATTAATTCTCAAATTACCGCCGATCGCCGCATTATTCACGCCCGGCCAAGCTGCTCCACCAACCGCGAGATCCCTGGTGTAGATGGCATTTGAGACCGACAAATCGCCGTTGCTGATAGTAAGCTTTGATCCAGGATTCGTTGTCCCGATGCCGACATTGCCATTGTTTATTATCCTTAGCCTCTCGCTACCGCCAACGTCAAACCTTAGATAAGCACTACCAGATGTTCCGTCATAAATTCCCTGCGCGTTACCACCTGCACCGATTCCATATCCATTACCAACTCTAATATCGCCCCCCGCAACCTCCAGTTTCGCTCCAGGGCTCGCTGTCCCAATACCGACATTGCCGTTGATCTGAACGTTATTATCCAGAACAAAAGCTGGTTTATTGAGATCAAAATTAATAAAATTGCTTGCGGCCCGGGCCACGGCCGCGGTTACGAGGAAAAGAGCCAGGACGAAACAGAGTTTGGAGGTGAAGGAGAGATGTTTGGACATAGATTTTCTTTGATATTAATGGATATTGGTGGATATTTATTGATATTTGTGGGTATAGACGGATATTGGTTGATATAAGGATACTTATTGATATTATAGCACGAATCTGGGGAATCACGAATCAAGAATTATGAATCATGGTGATTGTCATTGCGAGGAGATCCGACGTTAAGTCGGATCGACGAAGCAATCTCTAAAATGATATCTGGGATTGCTTCGCTTCGCTCGCAATGACAAAGAATCAAACAATCTTTAATTGTAATTTTATCCTATTAATCTCCTCACGATGACTATCAACTTCTTTTTCTATCCGCCGAACCCACTCAATTGTAAAAATTCTCTCTTGGTCAAGGCGTTGTAAAATCGTCATTGCTCCATCTAAAACCGTTGCAATATTAGTTAATTTCTCATCGTGCTCGGAGAGAGTGATCGCAATATTAGCTAACTTCTTATTGTGTTCGGAAAGGGTTGTCAAAATGTTAGCTAACTTTCCATCGTGTTCTGATATTTTTTGTAAAATTTTATCTTCGGGCATAAATATTAGATTTGGGTTGATATTCTAATTGTGTTTATATTATACCATAAGTCCATAATTTTAGATAATGTATTTAGCAGATTAATAAAAACTAAAAAGACCCGGCTATCGGGTCCTTTTTAGTTTATTAAATATAGAATTCTATTACGGCATCGTCCAACTAATTGGCAGATAATATACTTTAGTACGATCGACAAAGCATTTTATTCCTCCGACTTCAACCATAATTGTGCAGTACAAATTTCACTGACAACATACAACTCCGTTCGCTCCCGACATTCCACCACCATCATCCCAAAGTCCTGCCGCATAATAGCCCACCTTGCACATCGCAGCAGGCTTGGCAGCATCTGTGTTGTACGAAGGACTATTATAGCAGTTCCTTTGCTGGTAGTTAATAGTACCGGTAACAGTAACATTACCTTCGAAAGTAGCATTACCGCTATTATCCATGCCGAATATCTGTTTAGTATAGTCGCTGTTTACCACTCTATAGCCTCCGCCACTTACACCTTGAATATAAACGTGACTGCCATCATTCCCAGACAATACAACCGTCCCGCCCACATCTGAGCCTTGCAAATTAACAACGCCGCTAGCATTAACATTATTAAAACCAGCATTGCCATTAGCATCTATTGCCCAGGCATTTCGCCAAGTTGAACCATCCCACGTGACCCCAACTAATTTACCGCCGGCTGTCCCCCGCAACCAGTGCGATGTGCCATCAGAAGCCACTAAACCAATCTCTCCATTGTTGTCGCCGGCATCGGCAGCTACAATTCTACGATTATTGAAAGACGCATAGCCAGCGACATCCAAAGTATATGCCGGAGTTGTCGTCCCAATGCCGACGTTGCCGCCACCACCTTGCAAAACCAATGGTCCCCAGTGACCTAATTCTTTTATATATTCTATACTGGCGTACTGACTAGTTGGATTAATTCCAACATATAATTTTTGAGAAGGATCACTAGAGCTACTAATAAATAGCTGGTCTGTACGATGAGTTTGAGCTCCATCAACATTGTCTGATTGTATTGTTAAGGTACCGGTCGGGGTGGTTGTCCCGATGCCGACTTTACCA
>CAZFGO010000028.1:0-12669 GCA_964518525.1 uncultured Gammaproteobacteria bacterium
AAACAAAAATCGTCCCGATGGCCATCGGGACGATTTTTTATTACTTAAGCAATCTATTTTTTAGTTATGTTATCTAAAACCTCGGGGGTTAATTTCTCTGGTCGAACAAAAGAAGTTTGAAGGCCGCGGCGATAATATAATTCTCCGTCAGCACCCTTGAAGACTACTCCGTAACGGAGATTAATCCGATCGCCAGTATTTTTCAAAGCTTCCTTGAGCTGTTCGAATTTTTGTTCAGAAGTAATCGCTGGACCCTGGAGCGACTCAGTCACTTTCTGGGCTTCGGGACCGACGATCTCATGGCCAGGAGCTGGCCGAACTACTTCGGCTGTTGGAGCGGCCGCTGGTTGGGGACGCTCAATGGTCACCTTTTCCCGAATCGGCGCAGCCGGGGCTTCAGTCGGCTGAACTGAACCAACTATCTTTTCACTCGCCGGCGGCGCTTCCGGGACCGCCGCTGTGTGGGTGGTTGACGGATGTTCCATTGTCACCGGAATTCCCTTGGTTGGCGGGTATTCGGGCTTTAAATTAAAGTTTTCTTCTATAAATTTCCTGGCACCAGCCAAATCATTTTTCTCAAAAACTTTTTTACTAAACCAACCAGTCTTGATAACAATTCCCTTGCTCGGATCGATCTCGCCGTCAATTTTGCCACCAAAATTTTCGAAAACAACCCGACCATCTTTGAAGCTAATGGTTGTTTTACTAGTATCAAAAGGACCAAAAACACCTTTTAGGCCAACCGCATTTTCGGGCTCGGCCACCACCCGAGCGAGAGCATATTTCGATCCTGGGTCCCAATTAAACTGGCGCGTGGTTGCTAGGGCGGCTTGAATACGCTCCGAAGGAGCTCGTGCCGAAAACAGTCCCTCGGCAATCATCAGTTGCTGCCGACTAAAGACACCGTTCTCTTGTAATAAACTAAGGTTGCCGCCAGTCTCATATTTTAAATGCTCGGCTAATAAATCAATGGCTTTATCGTTGGTTGGAAGCAATCCGGCCTGTTCCATGGCCACGGTTAGACCGACAACCTGCTCACGGTTATACGCGGTAAAACCCAAGGCTGTGCCCAAGCGATCGACCTTACCATCGAATTCCAGAGCTTCCTTACCGGCTTGATTGAGCGTTTCCCTCACCGATCCCTTACCCGCACCCAAGAATTTTATCAAATGGTTATTACGATCAACCAAGATAAATTCATCCGGCTTGGCACCGCCGGTTTTAGAAATCGCCAAGAGATGTTCTCCGGATTCTAATTTAAGGCCCAGAACATCCTCCACGCTCGTAGCCCTAAATTTAGAAACCTCGCCGCCATAGAAATTCTTAAAAAAGTCTGGATCTTCTTGGCCGCTGAGCCATTGCTTCCCAAGGAGTGGGTTAAAAACTCTCTCTTGTGCAGTCAGAACCAAAGGATCATGAGTAATGTCAGCTACTTGCACCTTTATTCCCTTTTGTTCAAACATCTGTCGCAGTACTCCTTCTTTGGTCTGACTAGCATAAGCCAAAGCATCGCTCCCTTCGGTAATAATCTTGTTAGCATGTTCGGAAATTTCTTTGAACCTGTCTAAAAACCCATTAACATCTTTAATCTCAAAGGTTCCAGTTTTGGAATCCCAGGACATTAATCCTTTGAAGTCTTCGGGCTTGAAGCCAGCCACTGATTTGCCCTCGAGCAATGATCTAATATTGGCCACCATATTTTCTGCTCGGGCCGCATCCATAGCCCCAAATTTTTCTCCAACTTTGATATTGTCATAAACTACTCGTCTAATCGCTTGATCAAGAGCCTCAAAATTTTTACCTCGACCAATTTCTAGAGCAGCATGAAATTTCCCAGCAGCATCCATTTTAACTTCGGCTCCGGCCGCCGTGAGCAGTTTATGATGCTCATCAAAAATTTCCATTTTCGCTTTAGCGATGGACTCTTGTAAATCAGAAAGTTCAATCTTTCTATCAGCCCCGGCTAGACGCTGGAGATCGGCTAAAGTTAAATTTTCTATTTTTAAATCCTTTAGTAATCGGCCTCTTTCTTCCGAAGATAAACTCTTAGTTACTTCTTCTAATTGTTTACCCAGCTCGGCCCTTTGTTGAAATTGCATTTGCTCTAGGGCTTCTGGTTTAATTCCCCTTAATTCCGCAGCCGTGACCCCGGCTCCCATTACTGGCTTACCTACTTCAACCGCGGCTGCAGTCGGTCCGACCCCTATCCCTGGTTTACCAGCTTCAGCTATGACCGCTGACGGCGCAACACCCAAACTAACTTCTGGTGGTTTCTGGCCAAAATATTTCTCATAGATTGTTTTATAACGACTGATATTGCCAATAAAATTATCCCAAACCGTTTGACCTACCCCCTTTTCACCCTGAAATACTTTTTGCCACTGTTCTAGGCCTTGATGTAATTGCTGGCTAATTGCTCCAGTACCGCCGGCCTCAAATTCAGCGTAGGCCGGCAAACCAATACCCACAAATCGATAAAGCGTCATTAGGGCTTTGTAGCCCTCCATGGACTTTTTACCTCTAATCAACCAAGATGCTTTAGTCAATTCACTTTGCTTTTCAGTTAAAGCAACTAATTCTTTTTCTTCTTCCTCAGTTAATTCTTCTTTGGCTTCCAATGCTCTAATTTTTTCACCTAGCTCGAGCCGGCTAGCTTTCAATTGCTTGGCTTCGGTTGAAGATTTTAAAACATTCAAATCACTCATGGTTTCAGTAAAACCATTCCAGAGAACATCCTTGAGCACGAATCTGGTGTAACCCTGTTCTTTGGCTTCTTTCTTTTCGGCCAATCGCTGCCCGCGTTCCACTAAAGCCAAAGCGCCATAGCCTGCGCCGCGTAGAGCCGCCACAGGCAGAGCCAAAGCAAAGAGTGTATTAACTGTTTCTCGAGCTACGGTCAGGCCCTTAACTCGGGTTTGAATATGCTGGTCCAAAAGTCGAGCAATGGCTTCGCCCTCATCTTGACTTAGGGCTTTATTATCCTTCTGATATTGTTCTAGCGTCTGATTTAATTTCGCGATCAAACTTTCCTTAGCCAACTCAGTTAAATATTTTGATTCCCTGATCCGCTTCTCGGCCGTAGCTTTCCTGACTTGCAATTCTAAATCAGGCAATTCCTTTTCGTAGGCTTTAACCAAGTCGTCTCGCTCCTTCTCATTCATTTCGACAATCTTTTTGCTGTCTTCTTCAGTCAACTCAGACTTGCCGCTCAAACCCATTTTTTCAAAAGCCGCGCGCCATTTTTCTTCCTCTCTTTCTTTTTCAGCGCCAAGGGCCTGATCCATCATCCTTTTTTCCTGCCGAGTAAAATATTTCTGCGTGAGCCAACGTGGCGCATCAGCAAACCATTTAACGCCCAAGATTGAAGCGGTTGAGCTCAAAAGTTGAGCCGCAAAAAATTTACCGGTTTTGGCCGCGATCTCGCGCTTGGTTGTTTCTTTCTCTTTTTTCTCTGGCCTCACTTCGCCCTTAAATTCCCTTTTAACAAAATCACTAGCCTGCTCTTGCATCTTCTCCCAAAAGCTTTTTCCTAGCTGCTCGACCACTTGGGGTTGGGCTTCTGCCACTGGAATTCCCTCTTTCTCGGTCGAGACCGGAGCTTCGCCGGCTGGTTCTTCTTTTTTAATTGGTTCTACTTCAGACATAGTTGATTAGCCAATTTTAATCTAAAATCTAAGAAGCTTGAATCTTATTTTTCAAACTCTGGATACGCCCCTCCTTCTCGGCCTCTTCAATCTCGGCATTAAACAAGCTGAGTTTGTTTTGGAAACTCTGAACCAGGTTACTCCGCCTTTGTTTAAAAGATTGGCTGGTCTGGGATAATTTTTTTTCAAAGACTTGATCGTCCCTCTCCAGGCCTTGGCGATAATCTTCTAAAATCTTAGTCAGGGATCCGAGTTTGGCCTCATCGAGATAAGTTATTAAATTAATTAAATTTAATTTGGCTGGCCCATCCAAATCTAAGGCGCCAACCAATCTGAGTGCTCTGGGATAAAGATTTTTTTCGGCCATAAAAAATGAGCAAATAAATCAGCTTACTTGCTCTTCTATTTTTTCTATCTCTCCGATAGCTTGATTTTTTAGATCAATTCGTCTCCCAGCAAAAGAGAGATTAATCTTCAATAAATCCTGGTTCAGTCTTTCAACTTCTTTGCTATTGCTCGAAAGGTTACCTTCCAGGAGCACCGCGAGCTCACCGATTTGTTCTAAAGACATTTGGGGCAAAAGGGCGGCCCAAGCATCTTTAACTTCGTCGGGCAGGTTAGCGCTTTCTAAAAGCAGGGCCAATCTTTTACCCAAATCCTTGAAACTCGCTTCGAGATCTACCTCGTTTAAATTCTCGGATTTCTTAGTTAACTTTTTAGGCATAGAGCTTGCATTTATTTTTCTAACCAGAAATTTATGATCTTGTTTTCATTTTAGCAAAATATCCGGAAAAAGTCAATTTTAAAATAAGAAATGTCACGGCATTTCTTGAATTTCCGTCGCTCGGCCATCACGAAAATAAATTTTCGTATGGCCTCGCTAGGAAATATAAAAAACCGCCCAGGGCGGACCGTACGGGATTTGAACCCGTGGTCTCCTCCGTGACAGGGAGGCGTGTTAACCGGGCTACACCAACGGTCCGCTCTAGGCAGTCTTCACTTGCTCGACGAATCTGCTCTAAAAGACACAGCAGAAAATTCTGCTGTCAAAATAACTCGATAATTATTATAGTTTAAATTCAAAGGGTCAGCAAGGGCTTGTGGTGATCAATTTAATTTTTTTATTCTAAGATTTCTAAAAATCAAAATTATCGAACTAACCACAATGATCACTAGACTCATAAGCTGAGCCCAACGAATCCCTTGCCAGGTTGGCATTAGATCGATCCGCAAAAATTCGATAAAGAAACGACCAATTGAATATAGAATCAAATAGGTTAGAAATAAATTGCCCTCGAGTGGTCGAGGACTCTTAGCCAAGTCTGTTGATCCCTCAACCTTAATCCTTTTCATTTTCTTAATCCGTGCCAACTGCCAAACCAAGAGAATGATGAACACGAACAAATTCCAAATGCTCTCATAGAGGAAAGTCGGATGGAAATATTCGCTAGTACTAAATTCGGCCGGGCGTTTAGCCAAATCAATGGGTATACCCCAAGGGAGATTAGTGGGGCGGCCAAACACTTCCTGATTAAAATAATTCCCCCAACGACCGATGATCTGACCAAAACTCAAACCAATAACAACAAGATCAGCCAGAAGCCAGAAATTCATTTTTTTTCGTCGGCAGTAAAACCAGATGGCCGTAAAACCGCCAATTAGGATGCCGTGAATGGCCAAACCGCCCTCCCAAACCTTAAAAATATCGAGCCAGTGTTCTGAATAATAATCCCAAAGATAAGCCACGAAATAAATACGGGCACCGAGGAGGCCAAAGATTAATCCATAAAATCCCAAATCAAAAAGCTTTTCTTTTTCGATCCCATAGGCCCGAGCTAGTTGCCAAATGATTAAGAACCCGCCGATCACTCCAATCGCCATCAGAAAACCATACCAATAAATGCTGATTGGACCCAGAGAAAAAATAATTGCCTGAGGACGATAAGTATGTAAAAAATTAATCATAATTAATTTTAAATTATTATACTAATGAAATTAGTATACCAAATTAAAACTAATTTGTAATCAGTTAAAAAGAAACTCCTGCTAGATGTTTTAGCAGGAGCTGAGGCGCCACGATCTATTCGGGCAGCCAGTTCTTGAGATCGCCGCCGATCCTGAGATCGTAGCGAAGCTTGGCTTCACTCGTTCGGCGCTGGAGCCGATTGCCAAGGAGATAGGCCAAACCGGCGACCAGAGCGACCCAGAAGTCAATCTGGATGAGCTCGACCAATCGGATCTGTGAAATCGAATAGATCTGATCCGGATCGATCGCCACCGAATAGAGCCAGAGTGAGTTGAAGATCACGCCGCCTAAAAAAGCGACGCCGCCAAGATCCCAGAGAATTTCTTCTACCTTCATGCCTTCCTCCTTAGGGGGATTTGGTTATTTGGCTTTTAGCCATCAAAAGAACATTCTAAAGTATAGCATATTTAATAAATTTAGTCAAGATCAAAAAATAGCCAGAGATGGTTATCTCTGGCTCCAAGCCTGTTCGATTGTTATCCTTGAGATCTGGGACTGACAATGATCGTCGCTTCAGAACGATATATAATCACGATCAGACGGCCGCCAAATAGACTTTGGTTTTTCCTCTCCCCCTGATCGAGTTCAAATAGCGGCCAACTGCCGATTGCCTTTCTAATCTTTTTGGCTTGACTAAGCCTATTATCTGCCAAACCCTTATGGACCATCATGCTTGGCAAATTCAGAGCGCCAATCGTTCTCGGCAGTGAGAAGTATTGATCTTCTTCGGACAAAGGTCCTACCTCCACTTTTGGTTTTTACCCCCCGTCTGCCTCTGGTTCTAGCCGTTAGAACAAACGATTATGAATCGAACACGGTTCCCCCCTTTCCCTTGGAGCAAAAAGAAAAAGAGCTTTGCTCCTTTATTGGTTTTTATTATCTTAACTTAAACCTAAGACGGTGTCAAATCTTCTTTTTTAACTTTTTCTCGGCGGCTAAGACTTTTAGGGTTGTCTTCAAAACCGTATCCGGATTTAAAGAAATGCTATCAATCCCCTCGCGCACCAAAAACTCGGCAAAATCCGGAAAATCCGAAGGCGCTTGACCGCAGATGCCAATTTTAATCCTCTGCTTTTTTGCTTCAGCAATTGCCTCGCTAATTAATTTTTTCACCGCCGCATTGCGTTCATCAGCAATGCCGGAAATCAATTCCGAATCGCGATCTAGACCCAAAGTTAGCTGCGCCAAATCATTGGAACCAATAGAAAATCCATCAAAAACTTTGGCGAACTCATCAGCCAAGACCACATTAGCCGGTATCTCGATCATGACATAGATTTCAAGTTTATTTTGCCCTTGAACCAATCCATTTGCTCTTAGTATTTTGATAACTTTCTTACCCTCTTCGACGGTCCGACAAAATGGCACCATTACTTTAAGATTGGTCAGTCTCATCTCGTCTCGCACTTTTTTAATCGCCCGGCACTCGAGATCAAAGGCCGACCGGAATTTTTGATCATAGTAACGCGAAGCCCCGCGCCAGCCAATCATGGGATTAGCTTCTTTGGGTTCAAATAATTCGCCGCCAATCAAATTTGAATACTCATTGGTTTTAAAGTCGGAAAAGCGAACAATCACGTCCTTGGGGTAGAAAGCCGCTGCAATTTGCGCTATGCCGTAGGCTAATTGATCAACATAAAACTTCGTTTTGTCTTGATAAGCTGAGGTTAAATCATCGATCTGTTTTCTGATTTTGTCACCCTTGGCAGCACTCCGCCATTCAGCGGTGGCTAATTTCTGTTTTCTATAATTGATTAAAGCTAAAGGATGAATCTTGATGTAAGTGGTGATAATGAATTCTAACCGCGCCAAACCAATGCCTTGATTGGGCAAAAAAGAATATTTCAGGGCCTGAGTGGGATCACCCAGATTCATCATGATAGCTGTTTTAGGCTTTTTGATCTGACGGAGATCGGTTTTCTTGATCTTGAAAGGTAGAGTGCCTTGATAGACCAATCCGATCTCGCCCTCGGCGCAACTGACCGTCACGGCCTCGCCGTTCTTCAAGACCGAAGTCGCCTGCTTCGTACCCACAATCGCCGGCACGCCCAGCTCGCGCGAGACAATCGCGGCGTGGCAAGTTCGCCCCCCCGAGTCAGTAACAATCGCCGCGGCTTTTTTCATAACCGGCTCCCAATCCGGATCCGTCATTTCGGTAACCAGGATTTCTCCTTCTTGGAATAAATTTAGCTGCTTAACATTTCTAATTACCTTCACTCGACCACTGGCTATCTTCTGGCCAATGCTTTCACCTCGAACTAAAACTCGACCTCTCTTTTTCAACAAATACTCGGCTAGGATATTGACGTCCTCAAGAGACCGGACGGTTTCCGGCCGTGCTTGGACAATATAGAGCCTGTTCTCCCGCCCATCCTTGGCCCATTCAATATCCATGGGTCGGCCATAATAATTTTCGATTAAAGCACCCCACTTGGCTAATCTCAAAATTTCGGCTTCGGACAAAGAATATTGTTTTCTCGCTTTCAAACCAACCGGAACATTACGCGTTGGATTCTTGCTCTCTTGAGTGTAAATTAATTTAAACCTTTTACTACCCAATTCCTTTTTAATAATCGCGCCGGTTTTTTTGAAAACAAAAAATTCATCCGGTGTCACTTTGCCCTTAACCACATTTTCACCAAGACCATAAGACGAATTGATGATAATCAAATCCCGAAAGCCTGACTCAGTATCAAGGGTAAACATCACGCCCGCACACGCCAAATCCGAACGGATCATTTTTTGGATACCGGCCGAAAGGTAAACCTTCAAATGATCAAAACCCTGATCCTCACGATAAGAAATTGCTCGGTTGGTATAGAGCGAGGCGAAACAACGCTTGATCGCCAAGAGCAATTCTTTTTCGCCACGAATATTCAGGTACGACTCCTGTTGACCAGCAAAAGAAGCCTGGGGTAAATCCTCGGCCGTGGCACTCGAACGCACTGCCACATCAACCGCCGGAACTTGATATTTTCTAGAGAGCAATCGATAGGCTTTAATAATCTCGGTTTCCAATTCGGGCGGCAGCTTTCCTCGGAGGATCAAATCCCTGATCTCGGCACCGATCTTTTCTAAATTCCTGATATTCTTTTTATCCAGCTGGGCCAATACCCTTTTGATCTTTTGATTAAGATGATTATAAGCTAAGAAATCCTTAAAGGCTTGGGCCGTGGTGCAAAAGCCATCAGGAATAGGCATTCCCCTTTTTACTAAATTATTAAACATCTCGCCGAGCGAAGCATTCTTGCCGCCGACTAAACCAACATCTCGATTATTTAATTCTCGATACCAGAGGATTAGTTTATGTCTCTTATTAGTCATAGCTTTTAATAATCAATAAACAAATACCAATAAAACAATATTTAATAACCAAAATTTTAATTGAATATTAATTATTGTTTGAGTTTTGGTTATTGGCTATTATCAATTTAATTATACCAAAAAGAGGTTCTTTTGATAACCTCTTTTAATAAATCAACGCTTGTTAGAATTAAGATCAGACTCCCAAATTCCAATTGATGCTGGTTGCTGCTTGGCTAACCGCGATGGAATTAAAATCGGCGGCATTCGAAATCGGCGTACCAATTTTATAATCAATGAAGAAAGCGTCTGGTAGGTCTTCCACCAGCTTATTCCAACTGTCACCGTAGAGTAGCTTAACAATCTCTTCAGTCTGGATCCATCTAAGGACACCGCGGGCATCAACTGCATAAACCTTGGGATCAGTAGTAATTTTTAACATTTTAACACCGGGTTTATAAATCACATTACCTCCGAGCGGGATTGAGGCCATCTGCTTATCGCTGATCAACTGAATATTGGAAAAATCTTGATACCAGCTAAAATAGGTTTTTTCGTTTGGAAAATCATATCTCTTGCCATTGTAATAAAAATAAACTGTGCTGGGCGAAGCCTTGATTAAATAGCCGGCGGCTCCGCCTCCATTGCCGGCTGGCGGTGTAGTTTGTGGTGCTGTGACTGGCGGTGTAGTAGTGGGTGGAGGCGTGGTTGCTGGGGGTGTAGTTGTCGGAAGCGAAACTGGCGGCGGAGTTACTCCGCAACCGCTCGATTTTAACTCAATGGAACTACTGATCGGCGGTGAAAAATCACCAGTTAAACTTTTAAAAATAGCGTAAACGGTTTTTATTCCATCGCCGGCCTCCAGATTCCAGGGCTGATCAGTTGGATTAGTAAAAGACTCGAAACTCGAACCAATAAAATTTTGATTATTACTAATCGAGACACTGGTAGCATTTTGAGCAGCCAGATGTAGCGTGACTTGATTTTGTGAAGTACAAGTAGCGCCAGAATTGATACTCAATGAATAATTAATTGGAAAAATTGGAGTGGTTCTACCGCGGGTAGCGCAAGTCGGTTGAGTTGAGGTTACCTCTAGGCGGACAACAGTGGTGGCACCAGTACCGGTCAAAGTAATTTGAGTGGTGATGCAAGCCGGACTTGAGGTAAAACCGAGGCCAGAGGTAGGTACGATCACAAAATATTTATTCCCAGCGGTCGTATTAAAGGTGATATTCGAAAGATTATCCAGGGTCACATCAATGTAATTCGATTGAACGTTTAAACTAGTAACCTGCCCACCGGATTGGCCCAGAATAGTTGTCGGTACCGGCACTGCATCAATAGTATTGAGATTAAAACTAACAATGCCGTTAAGAGTAACATCATTAACGGCTAAGGTTAGTAAGGGTGCTAATAGCAGTATGGCAGCGATTATAAATTTTCTCGCTGGCTTGAACACGGTAATTTAATTTTAAATTCTAAATTTTTAATTTTCGGTCATTATGATAATTAGTTGTCATTGCGAGGAGCGAAATTGTCATCCTGAGCCTGCCTATCGGCAGACAGGCCTATTCGAAGAATGACAATGAAGTGACGAAACAATCTCTCTCTGGGGATTTAAAATCTAAGATTGCTTCGTCGTCCCGACAGGCCGTCGGGACTCCTCGTAATGACGGATATTCCTCTCTCTTTCTGACAAAAATTTTTTGTTATAACAAACGTTATGGCGATAAAACTATTTCTTACCAATAATAATCAAAACAACCACGCCCTCTGGCTTCTTCTCGCCTTGAGGCAAAGGACCTACCTTACCGCCAACGGCATCGGCGATCTTTTGAATGTCAGGATTATTACCAACGAGGTCAATAACCAAGGTCTGCTCGTAATCAGTCTTGGCTGCTTTGTCGCGCACTTTTATCTCGGCGTTGCCAAAGGCTTTTTTTAGTTTGTCCTCGAGCTGCTGAGTTTTACTATTGTCGCTCGTACCATTATAGAGAGCAAAAGCGATTGGTTGGGCATTAAATTGAACAGGGCCAACCATAATAATTTTATTAGCCTGGTAATCGTAGAGAATCGCAATGGTTGGATAAATAATCAGTCGCTCGCCGTTCTTAGCTTTGGCAAAAAAGTTTGGCTGGGTTTTCTTTAGGGCGTCGGCATCGGTAACCACGGCCATGGTTGGGGTGACGTCTTCAGGCAGATCAATAATCTTTTTTAGCTGGGCCAAAACCTTGGCATCTTCGACTGATAATTCTTGGCGCTGCTTTAAGAGCCAGGCGGTTTTCAAAACCTCAGCATAACCCATTCTTTGTAAAACAAAACTGACGATACCCGCTAGAACAATCAAGACAAGCAAAACCCAAAGCGTTATTTTTAGCCAGAGCGGCAGACTTTTCAAATTAGATTTCGAACTCTTCTTCCAAAATTTGAAATTCATAATTTTTAGGTTTTATTGAATTATTAATAGGTAAAATCAGCTGCCCAAGAAAATTTCACATTACCAGTTTCTGTAACTTTAATGCCGATCTCATCACCAGCGGCAACACTAACCGTATCTACTAAATCAGAAAATGCCGTCGAGGTTGTATCAAGAGTAACCGCTAAGGTAGTAGCGACTCCGTTTTTCATTACTGTCACACTTCCGGTCTTTCCGCCACCTATTGCTGCAGATAATTTTACGTATAAGTTTTTTATTGTCCCGCTGCGAGACATTAAATTTCTCGTGCCGGCCTGACTATCGGTGGCAGTACCAGTAACGCCACCAAAAATCGGAAAATAATTAGTAGTATTGTTAACACTGGTATTGCTAGAATTGCCCGACAGCTCGGCAGTGCCTCCCTGAACCCAAGTTGGAGCAGTCCCGTTTGATTGTAGGATTGTGCCCGACGCGCCAATGCCCAATCTGGAAAGTACTCCGCTGGCATTACGATAATAAATATCTCCTTGGGCATCTGATCCAAGTGTTAAAGCTACTGTGCCTGTACCATTGCCAATTGAAACATTGCCGGAGCCGGTGGTATTCAAATTCAATGGTGCACCAATTAGGGCCAGACTGTTTACGCCGGCTGAAATTGATGAGGCAGAGAGCCCCGAAAGTGCTAGTACGCCAGAAGTGGCTGTTAAATTTAAGGCGCCAGTGGTAAGGGTTAAACCATTTGAAGCAGTTAGAGTTTGAGTTACATTCAAAGCGCCGTTATCAGTGGTGGTAATACCTGCTTTACCAATTGAAACCGAAGTGGCATTAGTGATGCCCAGATTCAAAGCCGCAGCCGAATCAAGAGTGAGCGTACCTGAAGAAGTGGACCAGGTTGAAGCCGCGCCGCCAGTCAGGGTTAAGGCTCCGCTCGAAGTAAACTGCGAAGCGGCGGTTGGCGTCAAATTAACCGAGCCCGCACCACTCACATTTAAATTGCCCGAAGTTAAAATAAAGGCAATAGCAGTTGAACCAGCAGTGGTAATAGTGGCGCCGTTATTATAGGCCTGCTGCAGAGTTGCGGCTCCGCCAGTGTCACAATTTTTCCAAGCGCCGTTCTGGTAGCAGCGTAAAACATTGGTATTGGCATTGTAATACATGGCACCGTTGGTCCCAGTGGGATCGCCAGCATTTGATTTAATATCAACAACTAAAAGATCGGGTGTGGTTGAACCGGCTCCACCCGCGCCAATCTGGATATTGGCGGTGGTGCCTGCACCAGC
>CAZFGO010000029.1:0-11978 GCA_964518525.1 uncultured Gammaproteobacteria bacterium
TACCTGCGGTAGCCTGCCTGCCGGCAGGCAGGGCAGGCTGAAGTTTGCTAATCCATTTATGGAATTAACGCTAATTATTGAGATATTGCTCTTTGGCCAAGTTATGTTCTTCCAGGGTTTTGCTAAAAATAGTTTTACCGTCGGGCGTGGTGAGAAAATACCAAAAATTATTCTTGGTCGGATAAATAGCAGCTCTAATTGCCTCGAGGCTTGGGTTAGAAATTGGACCAGGCGGCAGCCCGCGATATTTATAAGTGTTATAGGGCGAATTGATCTCTTGGTCCGCCGCCGAAAGGCTGGCTGTCTTTCCACCGGTGATAAAATTGACGGTCGAATCGGCCTGCAAAGGCATCCCCACCCTTAACCGACGATAAAACAAATCAGCCACCAAAGGCCGGTCAGTTGAATCGGAAACTTCTTTCTCAATAATACTAGCCAAGGTGATTACTTCAAAAATTGTTTTTTTAGAGTCCTTGATGTCCCGGCGTAGGCCTGGCGTCAATTTACGATCAAAATTTTGGAGTAGTTTTTTGATTATCTCTTCTGACTTGCCCTGACGATAAATTCGATAGGTGTCGGGAAAAAGAAATCCTTCCAAAGTAGCGTCCGCCGGCGCATCGGCCAAGAAATCCCATTGGGCTTGCCATTTTTTAATGTCCGAAGTCTGGCTCAGAAGATCGTCACGACTCATCACCCCCTCTTGATTAAAATAATTAGCCAGATCATTCCTGGTCCAACCTTCAATAATTTTTATCTCTCGTTCGTTATTAGTTCGGCCGCTAATCAACCGATTAACTATTTCACGCAAACTCAAACCAATTGCTAGGCGATATTCGCCAGCCTGAAGATGACCAGTAGACCCACTAAGCCAAAGATAAGTTCTGAAGATTAGAGGATTCTGGATTAGCCCGGCCTGACTCAAGGATTGACTAATTTCTTTCGCGCTCTCGCCACTCGTGACCGTAATAATTTTTTCCGGACCCAAATTCTTACTGCCAAAATAGATCGATCGGGCGGCGTAGCCAAAAATTCCCGCCAGGGCGAGTGCTAGGATAACCAGAATTATTAAATTAATTTTCTTCATAAATATTTTTTATCAATGTAATTGTTATTGGATTGATTAATTTTTAGTTACAATTCTAATCAACGATCAATTAACATTGCTCTAATCCATCTTCTTTGGGTTGGCTGAGTAGTTAGAGAAACTAATCATGGAGCGGATAGAGATTGCTTCGTCGATCCGACTTTACGTCGGATCGACTCGCAATGACAGACTCAAAGTTGTCATTGCGAGCGTAACTACTGCTGGCAAGTAGGAGTGAAGCGAAGCAATCTCTAAAATCATTACGACCCCTATCTGTCTACCACAGGCTTGAGGGCTCCATTCGAGATAACAAAAATCATACTAAACCATCATTAATCGCCTTCACCAACTATTTGGATCGTAATTTCGCGCTCGCGGGGCGAATTATCGAAATCAATCGCCACGACTTGCTGCCAAATTCCCAACTCTAATCTCCGATCAACCAAGGGTAGGGCCAAAGAAGGACCAATCAAACTGGCTCTGAGATGAGCGAAGCCATTGCGATCATCCCAAGTGCTGTCGTGATAATAACTCTTATCGCGGGGAATAAGTTTCTCCATCAATTCCTGAAAATCTTTAATTAAATTCGGCTCGTACTCAATAGCCGTGATGGCGGCCGTTGAGTGAGCCATAAAAATTAAAACCAGACCATTTTTAATTTTTGATTCCTCGACTACTCTCGCGACCTGGTCGGTGATATTGATTAAATCACAAAAGCCCTTGCCTCGGACTAAAATTTTTTTACGATAAATCATAAATTTAGCAGGAATAACTTCTATTCCTCCCCTTCAAAAGTCTTCGATCTCTCTTGGCAGTTAACTAAAGGTCTTATCCGAGATGTGCCGGGCGAGCTCTTTTTCCAGTTGGGCAATATGCTTCCGGTCATCATCGACAATATTCTTCAAAATATTGCCGCAATCACAATCCAAGCCGCCCGCGTCGCCCAGGTAATGCTTCTCGATTCGCCAGACATTGTCTAGCTTGCCGTGCAAAACCTTAAGCAAGTTGTAGTTGCAATTCTTCATATTTAGTTTATTAAACTTTTTTAGTCGGAATTAATTTTACTTCTGGCAACTTGGACAAAAGTGCGTCCCTCGATTATTCAGCCTAATTTTTTTAACTTTCCCATGGCAACCTTTGCAGGGCTCACCTTCCCGACCATAAACATTGAGAAAAGGAACAAAGCCGCCTTCTCGGCCATCAGTCCGAACATAAGTATCAGCCGAAGTTCCGCCCTGGGCCAAAGATTTTTTTAGCACCAACCTAATACCATTGTATAACTTTCTGATCTCGCTGTCATCCAGTGTCGCGACTTTTCGAGTCGGCCTGATTCGAGCATAAAAACAGCTCTCATCAGCATAGATATTGCCGATACCGGCGATTAAATGCTGATCCATTAAGATCTGTTTTATCCGGCGATTGGGATAGCGGCCCAAAATCTTTTTAAATTTTTCTAAGCTAAAACTTGGTGCCAGCGGTTCGGGACCGAATTCTTTGCCCACGGCCGACATTTGTTCGTCATTAATTAATTTAACGTAGCCGAACTTTCTAATATCGTTGAAATATAATTTTGAACCGTCACTAAAATTAAAAATGATATGAGTGAATGGTCCAGGCATCGGCCCGATTTTGATCGGATGACCGCCCACTGAGATCCGGCCGGCCACTGGTTCGTAAATCAATTGGCCAGTCAATTTCAAATGAATCAAGAGAAAATTTGGCCCCAGGAGATCAATAATAATCAACTTTGCTCGGCGGCCGACGGAATTAATTTTCGCGCCAACTAATCGCCGATTGAATTCCTTAACCGTCAAATTTACTAATTTACTTACCTTAACCTCAACTGACTTAATGATTTTGCCTTTAATTTTTCGATTCAATTCCCTCCGAATCGTTTCGACCTCGGGCAATTCAGGCATAACTTTAATTTTTATGTGTTTTTTATATTTCCTAGCGAGGCCATACGAAAATTTATTTTCGTAATGGCCGAGCGACGGAAATTCAAGCGCCAGGGGGCGCTTATATTTTTAAATTTCTATAATTTAAATCAACGGACTGCCAGTCATCTCCTCGGGCTGTTTTAAACCCATAATCTTCAAGATCGTTGGCGCCACATCCGAGAGCAAGCCTTGAGGCTGAATTAGACTCAAATCCGCACCCGGTGCCTCAGCCGCCCCAACGGTTTTCCCTTCAAATTCCTTACCCACAATAATTATTGGCACGGGATTAGTCGAGTGTTCTTTATCAATCACGCCGGTCTGCAAATTGATCAACTCCTCAGCGTTGCCGTGATCAGCGGTGATCACCGCCACCCCGCCCTGGGCCAAGATTACCTTGGTCAGCCGGCCGAGGCAATGATCCAGGGTCTCGATCGCCTTGATCGTTTCTTCTTTCTTGCCAGTATGACCCACCATATCGGCGTTAGCAAAATTAATAACAATGAAATCATACTTATCATTTTCGATTTCTTTGATCGCTCGATCAGTAATCTCGTTGGCGCTCATCTCGGGCTTTTGATCATAAGTGGAAACCCGCGGCGAAGGAATAACCACTCGATCCTCCCGAGGAAACGGCTCCTCGCCGCCACCATTAAAAAAGAAGGTGACGTGCGCGTATTTTTCCGTTTCGGCCAGATGTAGTTGTTTCAAACCTTCATCGCTAATAACTTTAGCTAGAGGAATTTTGATAAGTTCGGGCGGAAAAGCAACTTCGACTGGCAAACCTTCCTCATAGTCGGTCATCGTGACAAAAAACAAATTCTTCAAATACTTAGGCCGCTCAAATTTATCGAACTCAGGAATGACAAAAGCCTTGGTTAATTCTCGGGCTCGATCTGCTCGGAAGTTAAAGAAGATCAAAGCATCCTGGTCTTCCACCAAGGCGACTGGTTGACCTCGAGAAGTGATAACGGTAGGGACAAATTCTTCATCGTAAATCTTTTTGTCATAAGATTTTTTAATCGCTTCGAGGGGATCGGAAAATTGTTCCGCATTTTGACCCAAGGCCATCGCCCGATAAACTTTTTCGATCCGCTCCCAATGATTATCGCGATCCATAGCATAAAATCTACCGGCGAGAGTTGCGATCTTCCCCACGCCCAATTTATTCATCTGGCCAACCAGATTTTCAGCCAAACCTAGACCGCTATTATAAATATTATCGCGACCATCGAGGATGACATGCAAAAAAACATCTTTGATTTTTTGTCGCTTAGCAAATTCCAGAAGGGCAAAGAGATGAGCAATCGAACCGTGAACGCCGCCGGTACTAAGAAGTCCCAAAAAATGCAATTTTGATTTATTTTTTTTAACCAGATCGGCGGCCTTAAGAAAAATTTTATTACTATAAAAAGAACCGTCGGTAATAGATTTATCGATCTTAGGCAAGGTTTGATAAAAAACTTTTCCCGCGCCCAAATTCAAATGCCCCACCTCGGAATTACCCATCTCACCCCAAGAGAGTCCAGCGGCATCGCCCGCGGCGACTAAACTTAAAGCTGGATAGGAAGTAATTAACTTATTAATATTAGGCGTCCGGGCTAGACTAATGGCATTACCGTCGGAAGGCGGCGCAATGCCCCAACCGTCTAAAATAATTAAAACCATCGGCCTCGGACGACTTGATTTAACTAGTGACTTCATATTTCAATCTTTTTCGCATAAAATTAAACGATCAACCCTCGCCGATTCATCTCTCGCGGTTTCTTGACTTCCATGATCTTCAAAATAGTTGGAGCGACATCAGCCAGGAGACCTCGTCTCAATTTCGAACGAACTAACTTTCTCTCCTTACTAATCAAAATAAAAGGAACCGGATTAGTGGAATGCTCGGTATCTATTTCACCGGTTTCTAGATTAATCATTTCTTCGATATTGCCATGATCCGCCGTCACAATTGTAGTGCCGCCGGCCTTGAGCACGGCTTCAGTGATTCGTCCGATTTGTTTATCAACCACCTCAACAGCCTTGATCGCGGCTTCAAGGTTGCCCGTGTGACCAATCATATCCGGATTAGCAAAATTAACTGCGATAAAATCATAAAGATCGTAACGGATCGAATCCAAAACGACATTAGTAATCTCGGGCGCGGACATCTCTGGCTTTAGATCATAAGTCGAGATGGCCGATGATTTGACCACCACTCGATTTTCGCCATCGCAAGGATTAGCATAGCCGCCATTCAAAAAATAAGTAATGTGAGAATATTTTTCTCGTTCCGCGATATAGAGCTGACGTTCGTGTCTCAAAACCATGGGCAAAGTTTCCTTGAGCACATGGCTCGGATAGGCGGTCAAGATATGGGGCAGCTCTGGGCCAAAATCGGTCATAGCCACAAACCGAAGGTCGCGTAAAACTTCACGGCGGCGGAAACCATTAAATTCTATTTGCAGGAACGGCTTGGCTAATTGCCTGGCTCGATCGGACCGCAAGTTAAAAAAAATGATTGAATCACCATCATCAATGGTGGCGATGGGTCTTTTTTCCTGATCAATGATTACAGTGGGAAAAATAAACTCATCGCTCAACCCTTGGTTATAGGCTTGGAGGATTGCTTCGTCCGCGCTCGAGGCTGCCATGCCTCGACCCAAAACTAAAGCATTATAAGCCAATTCGGTTCGCGACCAGTTGGAAGCTCGATCCATGGCATAATATCGTCCCGAGATAGTGGCTACTTGTTCACCATTTTTAAATTCTTTTTCCAAGCGTCTTAATAATCTAATGGCGTCGTAACGCGGCGAGTCGCGGCCGTCGGTGAAAATATGCAAATAAACATTTTTCAATTGTTCGTTGCGACAAAGTTTTAACAAGGCATAAAGATGATCCGGGCTGGCGTGAGCGCTTTCGTGATTCGAAAGCAAACCCATGATATGAACCTTAGCCGGCTCGCCATGCAACTGATGTCTTTTCACATGGTTTAGAGCTTCGATAAAAGCGGCATTTCTAAAAAAAGTTCCGTCTTTAATGCTTTTTGAGATAATCACGGAATCTTGCTCCACTAGCCTGCCCGCACCAATGTTCAGATGTCCGGCTTCGGAATTGCCTTCCTGATTGCGAGGCAGACCTACTTTACTGCCGTGGGCCGCCAGGAGGGTCGAAGGAAAATGTTTGGAATAATAATTAAGCACCGGCGTTTTGGCCAGAGTGACCGCATTGCCGCTATTTGGCTTAGCAATACCAAATCCGTCAAGTATTAGAAGAACCACTGGTCGAACAGAGTTTTTTTCAATCTTCGGTTTGACCATACTAATCCCGTTGATAAAATTTTTAAACCTCTTCGGCTAATTCCTGCTCAATCGCCATCAAACGGTTATATTTGTTGATTCGTTCGCTGCGAGAAAGCGAGCCAGTTTTAATATAATCGGCATTAACCGCCACTGCCAGATCAGCGATGGTGGTATCGCAAGTTTCGCCCGAACGATGAGAAATAATAATTTTATAATTCTTTTTCTTGGCCGAATAAATGGTCTGCATGGTTTCGGTCAATGTCCCAATCTGATTTAATTTAATCAAAATGGCATTAGCGACTTTCATCTTTATTCCTTTCTTCAATCTTTTAAGATTAGTAACAAATAAATCATCACCAACTAATAAAGTATTCTTACCTTCTTTCTCGGTCAAAATTTTCCAATTATCCCAATCATCCTCGGCCAAACCATCTTCAACTAGGACCAAAGGATATCGGTTTAGCCACTGATCGTATTGGTCTATAAGCTCAGTTGCTGTCAGGCTTTTATTATCGCTCCTCAGATTATATTTCTTGGTTTCCTCATCGTAGAATTCCGAAGCCGCAGCATCAATACCCAAATTAACATCCTTTTTTAATTGGTAGCCGGCCGCTTTCACTGCTTCGGAAATCAATTCAAAGGCTTCTTCATTGTTTTTAAGTTTCGCGGCATAGCCGCCTTCATCACCGACCAAGATGCTGTAGCCGCGTTCTTTCAAAATCTTGCCTAAACTATGAAAAATTTCTGCGCCCATTCGAACCCGATCTTTAAAGAGCCTACTTTTAGGAATAATCATACATTCCTGTAAATCCAAGCTCCAATCAGCGTGACGGCCGCCATTCAAAATATTCATGGTCGCTAAGGGTAATTGGTAATCGGAATAATTTATCTTATAGACTTCTCTAAGGTAGCGATAAAGCGGTAAACCTAGAGCTTTCGTGGCCGCCCGGGCAGCGGCCAAGGAAACACCTAGAATAGCATTGGCCCCCAGCCGTGATTTATTTTCCCGACCATCTTTTTCAATCATCATCTCATCGATCTTGGTTTGATTAGTAACTTTCTCGCCAACCAACAAATCATTAATGATTGTATCAATATTCCTTACGGCCTTAAGCACGCCCTTGCCCTGATACCTTTTGGGGTCGTTGTCTCGGAGCTCCAGCGCCTCATGGCTACCAGTTGAAGCGCCCGAGGGTACGGCTGCTCGACCAATCAGGCCGTTATTCAAAATCACCTTGGCCTCAATCGTAGGGTTGCCGCGCGAATCTAAGATTTCCCGACCCCTAATTTCTTTAATTTTAAGTCTACCGAACATAAAATTCTCTCTTAAATTTATTCAAACCAAATTTCACCTATTCTCTAGTGTTGGTTGCCGATCCTTATTTAATCTCGTAGACTACAGTCGCATCAACAATGACATCAATGCTGCCGCTCGAAACTTCCGGCGCTGGTGCCGGCGCCGCTCCACCAATTCCCTCGGCCGCATAAGTTTTATAAATTGGCGGCGGGACCGAACTCGACTCGCTGAAGGAAACAACCTTGCCGAGTTTAACACTCATCACTTGAGCCAAGGCCATCGCTTTATCTCGGGCGTTTTCCAAAGCCTTGATCCGAGCTTCCTGCTTAATCGTCTCCGGCTCATCAATATCAAAGCTCAAACCGCCAACCTGATTCAGACCCAAATCACCGGCAATACTTAAGACATCGCCTACTTTATCAAGGTTTCTAATTTTAACAGTGACGGTTTGGTTGACTTGATAGCCGCGGAGTATTTGACGACCATTGACCCAATCGTACTGCGGATAGATTGAATAATTGGTAGTCTTGATGTCTTTTGAATCGATTCCCTGGTCTTTCAGTTTCTTGATGAGTTGATTCATTTTATCAGTATTCTCTTTCTGAGCAGCGGCTACGGTTTTCTTTTCGGTATTCAAGCCAAGCATCACGGTAGCAATATCGGGCAGGGCCGTTATTTTCCCTTCGCCAGAGATGGTAATCGTATCGCGCTGTTCGCCGGGCCGACCGATGTAATCATAGTTCTTCAAAAGATTGCGGGTCATGACGCTCACCAAAACCAAAAAGGCAATTAGCGCTAGCGAAACCAGAACCGTAAAAATTTTGTTTTCTGACCAACTTGGCCAAAATGATTTTTCAGGCATAGTTTTTAAATTAATAATAAATTAATGGGATATAAATTGATATTTATTGATATTGGTGATATTGAGATATAAAATTATTCGGTGCTAAATAATCTGATGTATCTAACAGAGTAGCGAACTTTAGCCTGCCCTGCCTGCCGGCAGGCAGGCTACCGCAGGCGGGCTCGCGCACGATTGAACTTGATTTTCATCTTTCCTCTAATGGCTTGGTGCCGGGCAGGCCTCGGCCTTCAAGAAAGGTCAACATGGCTCCCCCGCCAGTTGAGACATGATCAACATACTCGGCCATACCGGTTTCTTCAAGGCAGGCAATGGTTTCACCGCCGCCCACTACACCAAAAGCCGGACCTCGCGAGTGAGCAGCCAAGGCTCGACCCAGCGCCACGCTGCCGTGGCGATAACTCGAGACCTCAAAATAACCAAAGGGACCATTCCAAACTACGGTTTTAGATTCTTTAATCAACCGAGCGTAGTGTCTAATAGTCTCAGGACCAATATCATAGATGCCTTCGGGTTTTCGACAAATAACCTTCGGCCTGTTCTCGATCAACACTGGCCGATAATTTTTACCCTTGGGATCACCCACAATGACATCCTGAGGTAAAATCAATTTTCCTTGACCCAGCTTTAATAATTTCCGAGCAAGAGCCAATTCACCCGCATCAAAAATCGAATTACCAACCTCGTAACCTTGAGCCTTAAAAAAAGTAGTGGCAATACCGCCGCCGAGACATAAATTATTTACTTTAGCTAAAAGATTCTGAATCAGGGCGATCTTGGTAGAAATTTTAATTCCACCGATCAGGGCCAGATAAGGCTTGGCCGGCTTCTCAAGCAGCCGGCTTAAAGCCGTTACTTCTTTTTCTAAAAGAAAACCAGCATAGCTCGGTAGATATTTAGTAATCTGAACTATCGTGCCTTCCTCGCGATGAGAAGCAGCAAAAGCATTGTTGACGTAGAGATCAGCTAGACTGGCAATTTCTTTGATAAACCCGGGGTCGCTTTTAATCTCGCCGGGATAAAATCGAGTATTCTCAAGCAAGATAATGTCTCCGCCCTTCATTCGATTAACTAAATTTTCAACTTTTTTGCCTACCAATTCTGAAGCGTAAGTAAAGCTCGTGGCCGGCGAAATCCTAATTCCTTGATAAGGTTTCAACGATTCTCTAACCTTAGAACTCAAAAGCTCAACTAATTTCCGGGCTACGGGCAGTAAACGTAAGGATTCCACCACTCGACCTTCGGGTCGGCCCAAATGGCTGAGCAAAATTACTTTGGCTTTCTTACCAACTAGAAAATTTATCGTGGGTAACGCTTCTTTGATTTTTGTGGCTTCAGTGACAATAATTCTAGATTTACCTTTTTCTTTAATTTTCTTTAGTGGCGCATTAAAATCAACTCGCAAAATAACTTTTTTATCCTTGAGATCAGCAACTTCTTTAATTGATTTTAACTGCATAATTAACCCCGAATGAATTTATTTACTGTTTTTATTATATCATAATTAGAGGAAATAAAAAAGCTGCTCTTTGACCTTGGCTAAGATTAGGTGAAAGAGCAAATTATTTTGACAATAAATTCTACTTGTTTATTCGTATTTTTTTTGTTATTTTATAAATGATGGTATTTCTAATCAACCAATTATGATTAACAATATTGCTCCTTGGTCCGAAGAGGTGCCGGCCGAAGCCAACCGCCCAAGTCTGACCAAAGATTTAGAAGTCGACGTTGCTATTATTGGCGGTGGCATAACTGGTATCACTTCAGCCTATCTCTTGGCTAAGGCGGGCAAACGAGTGGCTGTCCTAGAGAAAGATCGAATAGGTTCGGGCGAAACCGCCCACACCACGGCCTTTCTTTCTTATGATCTCGATACTCCGCTCGCCGAACTCAAAGCCACTTTCAAGGAAAAAATAGCTTTCAAAGCTTGGGTCTCGGCTGGTCAAACTATCAATCGGATCGAAGCAATTATTAAAGAAGAAAAAATTGATTGCGATTTCAGTCGTTGTCCGCTTTATCGTTATGCCTTGAATCAGGAAGGATATAATTTCCTCAGGCGGGAGTATAACTTAGCGCGCCGTTTAGGCTTCCTCTTAAAATTAGAATATCAACAATTTGGCCTGCCCTATCATCATTATTTAAAATTCGGCCTCAGCGCCAAATTCCAACCATTAAAATATTTATCAGCCTTGACCAAAAGAGCGGAAAAGTATGGCGCTCTAATTTTTGAAAACACGCCGGTTCTGACTTTCCGGGGTAATAATCCTATTACTATAAAAACATCTAATGGGTTCGTCAAAGCCCAAGATCTTATTTTCGCCATTCACCAGCCGATCAAGAAAACTTTTGGAATTAACAATCGCCTAGTTCCTGCCCAAACTTTCGTCTTGGCCGCTCAAATACCCTCGGGCATTTTACCCGAAGCTTTGTATCTTGACACCCTGGATCCTTACCACTATTTTAGGATTGATAAAAAATCCGGCTTTGATCGAATCATTCTGGGCGGCGAAGATCGCATTGAAAATCAACCGACCTCTGACGAAGATCGGTTCCGTAAGCTGGAAAATTATTTGAAACAATTGCTACCCAAGGCTAACTATACCATTACTCATCGTTGGAGCGGACAGATCTTTAATCCCATTGATGGTTTACCCCTGATCGGTAATATGGTCGGATCAAAACATCGATTAATTGCCACCGGCTTTGCCGGCGATGGACTGATTTTTGGAACACTCAGCTCTTTTATTAATACTGATATTATTCTGGGACAAAAAAATCCTCTAATTAAAATTTACGAGCCCCGGAGATTTAAAAAACCATTTAAATTCCTGGGGCAAATAATTAAAAATATGAAAAAATCAATTATCGACCTTATTAAAGGCCAAGGCGAAGACTCGTTCGTTAAAAAAATTAAACCTGATTCGGGTGAGGTTTTTGAATCCCGGGGTAAAAAAATAGCTATTTATAAAGATAGCCAAGGGAAAGTTATTAAACTCTCACCAATTTGTTCTCATAAGGGTTGCATAGTTAATTGGAATAACCAAGATAAAACTTGGGATTGTCCTTGCCATGGCAGCCGCTATGATAAAGAAGGCAAAGTGATTCAAGGCCCAGCACCGCGCCCCTTGTCGCCGATCGAGTGACAAAATTTGTTTGTAGGGAACGCTTATAAGCGTTCCCTACATGAATTTAAAAAAATGGGCCATCGTTACCGATAGCCCGCGGAATCGTGTTATTCGATTCCGGGAACGCCGTCCTCATCAGCGTCGCCGAGATAACATCGTTCTTCCCTCCATACCGGAATGCCCTCTGATGTCTGGTACATCGCGGGGGCAAGAGCACAGCCGCCCACGTGACGACCATTCCCGGCTCCGCATCTTGGACAATTCTTGGAAGGGCCCGAACCCAGAGCAGCAAGAGCAGAAGAATTGGTTCCCTCACACATTTTAATCACCTCCTTAAGGTGCGATTTAATTTTAAATATACCTTAGATTCTGGATTTTATCAATTT
>CAZFGO010000030.1:0-11844 GCA_964518525.1 uncultured Gammaproteobacteria bacterium
TTTGGTTAAGTCTGTTGCATCAAAGAATGCAATCTTAAGCTTGACAAAACCTCTAAGTTGAGTATAGGAGAATAGTGAACTGGTCCTTAACAACAACTCAACCCCAAGGAAGGAGGAAGTAATGAAGCGAAGTATGATCAACCTGTTTTTGCTCGGCGTGGTGGCGGCTTCGGGCTGTGCGTCGGTCAATAGGAACCTCAGGAAGGATCTCTGTTCGAGCCAAAAATTTCAGCTCGACGACCAATCGATGGAAGCGATCTGCCCGATCGAGACCGATCAGGCTCTGCACCTGACGCAAACCGGTGAGATCTACTATCAGTTTGACTCAGAGCATCCTTTGACCTTCGAGCCAACCCAGGCGATCGATTACGTCGAGATTCGCGGACTGATCGCTCCGATGGAATATGGGGAGGTGGCGATCGTCGTGAACCGGGATGGGACACGTCAAGATCTCTCCAACAACTTTCCTGAAAAATTGACCATCTACACGGTGACAAAATTCGTCTTCAACGTCGAGAGCTTTGGTGGGGGTGGTCGAATTTCGCGCTCTTACGCGTTCACGCCTCGAGAGAGTAGCTTGGACCAAACTCTGAGCGAAGTTCCGGGTATCTATGTAGAGCATGGCGGAGGATTGATTTCCTTGCCTTGGGGAGAAGATCACAGACGAGTGGTTATCACCATGGAAGACAAAGGAATCAAGGCGATCTTGCGAGTCCTTCGCCGCGAGCAGCGGGAGACGGCCCGGAATGCTTCGGGCCAGGCTCTTAGTTCCTCTGAGCCGGTCCATTGGGAGCATGGTTATGACGGCTCAGGCCAAGGCAAGTTCGAGTTGATCCACCCCACTGGAAAAAATCAGGCCTGGCACCTCAAGAAAAACAACGAAAAGCTTTATGAGTTGGATTCGTATCACCCCCTGGATTTCGAGGTCAGCCAGCCGCTTCATTGGGTGATTGAGGTTCGCGAGTTTATCGGCTCTATTACGCCGGCCGAGATTTTGGTTGAGGTCAATGGCAAACGAGATTCGAGCTTTTCTATTGATCGGAACGAATCGAATGAGAGTCTGGTTGAATCGTCGGAAATTCGTCTGGGTCGACCTATCTGGTCTCAGCTGATCGGCTACGATGATCCAGTAGTCAGGCATGTGACTGTCACCATGCTGACACCAAGAGCCAGAGCGATCGTGCGGGTTATCAATCGGATCGAAGCAGCAGCTTCAAATTAAACAGAACCACCGGGCGGTCAAAATCTTGACCGCCTTTTTTTATTTCATAAATTGTGATAAATTTATTTAAGATTCATCAGTTTGTTATTGCGAGCGCCATTTATTTGTCATTGCGACCCCGCTTTAGCGGGGGAAGCAATCTCCGGCAGTACACAAACCAAGAAGAGATTGCCACGCTCCCTTCGGTCGCCTGCCTACCGCAGTCAGGCTCGCAATGACAGAGAATTGTCATTCAGAATCTGCCCTACCTACCACGGGCAGGTTCGCGTTTTGCCCAATTATGGATTTTAAGAGTGCTAAAAAATTATTAATCAAAACCAAGGTTGATTATGAAAAGATCGCTCAAGGGTTTGATGAGACTAGAGCCGGAGCCAAACATTTTAAAGAAGATTTGAAACAATTAATTAGTGAAATCAAACCTGGCGAGTCGGTTTTAGATCTGGGTTCGGGCAATGGTCGACTTTATGAATTATTGGTTGATCGCGGAATTAGTTATTTAGGAATTGATAATTGCGAGCCACTGATTGAGAAGGCTCGGCAGCGGTTTTCGGCAGCAAAATTTTTGGTTGGCGATGCTCTGGATTTATCATTTTTGGGGCAAGAAAAATTTGATCGAGTTTACGCCATTGCCTTGCTCAATCATATTCCTGGAAAAGAATTGAGATTGAAGGTTCTAAAAAATATCCGAGAAGTTTTGAAACCAAATGGTTTGTTAATCCTGACCACCTGGAATCTTTATCAGCCAAGATATTGGGGCAAAATTATCAAATACTCAATTCTAAAAATAATTGGCCGAGTTGATCTCGATTGGGGCGATGTTTTAGTCCCTTGGCATACTCGCGAGGAGATAATTTATCGCTATTATCACGTCTTCACTAAGAAAGAAATTAGCCGGTTAATAGACCAAGCTAATTTTAAGGAGTCTAAAATTTATTATCTTAAGAATGGTTGGCGAAGTAATTGGTTGGCCGGCTCTAATCTGGTAGCTAGAGCTAAGAAGATCTAATTTGATCCATGAATCTTAAAAAAATTAAAAAAATTCATTTGATCGGCGTGGGTGGGATTGGCGTCTCGGCCATTGCTCGACTGATGCTCGACCTAGGCAAAGAGGTGAGTGGTTCAGACCTCGTGGAATCGGAAACGGTTAAGGAATTAGAGGGTCAAGGCTTGATTTTTCATTTGGGACATAAGCGCGAAAATATTTCGCCCGAAGTTGATTTGGTTGTTTATTCACCAGCCGTGCCCATTAATAACCCTGAACGGCAAGAAGCCTGGAAGCTTGATATTCCCGAACTCAGCTATCCACAAATGCTCGGCGAATTAGGCGATAATAAAAAAGTAATTGCCATCTCGGGCACCAATGGCAAAACTACCACCACGGCTATGATTGGTTCGATCTTGGCCGAAGCCCAGCTTGATCCTTTGGTCATCGTAGGCAGCAAGGTTAAAAATTTCAAAGAAGGCAATTTGAGATTTGGTCGCGGAGAATACTTTGTGGTTGAAGCCTGCGAGTATCGAGCTAATATGTTGAGCCTCAATCCCTGGACGATTGTTTTAACCAATATCGAAGAAGACCACTTGGATTATTTTCGTAATTTGGATCATATTATTGAAATCTTTCAGCAATATCTTGATAAATTGCCTCGAGACGGATTTTTAATTTTCAATAACGATGATCCCGTGAGTCGAGATCGATTGAAGAAATTGAAGGGTAGGTCGATTAGTTACGGTCTCAAAAATCAGGCTGATCTCGTGGCCAAAAATATTCGAGTTGCCGAGGGTCGGCAGTATTTTGATTTAGTTTACCGAGGTAAAAAAATCAGCGAACAATTTAGTCTCCAAATACCTGGACTTTTTAATATTTATAATGCCCTGGCGGCCAGCGCTTCGGCTCTTAAGCTCGGGATTAGTCCAGCCATAATTCAAAGAGCTCTCGAGAAATTCGCTGGCAGCTGGCGTCGTTTTGAAAAAGTTGGTGAGCGCGATGGGGCTATAATTATTTCGGATTATGCCCATCATCCCACTGCGATTCAAGGAACCATCCAAGCAGCCAAGGAATTTTATCCAACCCGTCGCCTCGTGGTGGTTTTCCAGCCGCACCAACATAACCGAACCAAAAAACTTTTTGATCGATTCGTGTCTTCATTTGATCAAGCTGATCTAGTGATCTTACCAGAGATTTTTGAAGTGGCCGGTCGCGAGGCAGCCGAAGATCAATCAGTGAGTTCCCGTGATTTGGTTGAAGCGCTAAAGGGTCGTGGTCTAAAACAAGTTTTTTATGCTCGCGATTTGGCCGAAGCGAAAGAGTTGGTTTTAAAAAATTTGAGTCCGAGCGATTTGATTTTGCTTATGGGCGCTGGTGACATTTATAAGCTTAAACTCTAACGAATCAAATTTAATCAGATGGATCAATCCCTTGATCAAAAATTAAAAAGTAAATTAAAAGGTTTGAAAGAGAACGAAGCGCTCGCGCCTTTTACTACTTTTAAAATCGGCGGGCCGGCACGTTATTTTTTTCCAGCCCAAACTAGTCAAGAAATAACCCAGGCAGTTGAATTGGCTTCGAGTCTCAGCCTGCCTTTTTTTATTTTGGGTGGCGGCAGCAATCTACTAATTAGCGATCAGGGATTTACCGGCCTCGTCATCAAAGTTAGTAACACTAATTTAGAAATCAAAGATAAGATTTTGATCGTTGGGGCAGGCTTAGGGCTTGGCGAGGCGGTTAAGCGTTCGGTTGGAGCCGGCTTAACTGGACTTGAATGGGAAGCAGGAATTCCTGGAACAATTGGCGGGGCCATTCGAGGCAATGCCGGAGCTTTTGGCCATTCGATTTCGGAGTTGGTAGTTGAAGTCGAAGCCGTTGATCAAAAAGGGAAGGTCTTTAAGTTGAATCAAGCTGATTGCCAATTCAGTTATCGCGAGAGCATTTTCAAAAAAAACAGAAATGTTATTTTGGCGGCCGGGCTCAAGCTTAAAGCTGGTGATCGAAAAAAAAGTCAGGCTCAGGTGGCTGATATTTTAAAACAGCGCAGCGGAAAGCACCCACTAGAATTTCCTTCGGCCGGCAGTATTTTCAAAAATGTGGAAATAAAAAATCTAACTCCAGAAGAATTGGCCAGGCTAAAGCCCAAGGAAGAATTTATTTCGCGCGGCAAGATCCCGGCCGCCTGGCTGATTGAGGAGCTCGATCTCAAGGGTAAAAAGATTGGCGGAGCTCTGGTTTCTCCCAAGCACGCCAACATTATTGTTAATACCGGTCAGGCCACGGCTGATAATGTTTTGGCTTTAATTAGTTTAATTAAAATGAAAGTTCGAGATGATCTCGGGGTTCAGTTAGAAGAAGAGATTGAGTATGTTGGGTTTTAATGACTCTTGACAGATTTTATTTTAAAAAAAATTTACTAATTTTTTTATTTCTGTTAAAATTTAGTCACAAGAATTTTAATGGATCGAATCTATGAAAGTAAGTATCAAGGCAACTAATTTTAAACTAACTCCGCCAATTGAGGATTATGTCTTAGAGAAGATTAATAGTTTAGATAAATTCGAGCGGGGAATTATTGAAGCTTTAGTTGAAATTGGTAAGACAACTGAGCATCATAAGCAAGGTCCCTTTTTTCGCGCCGAGGCCGATCTCGTCGTGCCGGGCAAGATTCTCCGCGCCGAGGCCGAAGAGAAGGATTTGTATTTAGCCATTGTTCGAGTGAAGGATGAGCTGCAGATTGAGCTTAAAAAATATAAAGAGAGAACAATTACTAAAAGACGTCGCGGGGCGAGGACAGCCAAACGACTCCTCAACGTAGCCGAAGAAGCTCAGACGCCGGCTGAGCGTGATACTTCCAAACGACAATGGGAAGAAGGAGTTTAGAGAATTCCTAATCCCTGAATACTGACCCCTAACCCCAAAATACTAACCCCAAAATACTAAATAACATGGTTCCAACCAAGATTTTTTTTACCAAAGGAGTAGGCGTTCATCGGGAATATTTAACTTCTTTTGAGTTGGCGCTCCGAGACGCGGGAATTGCTCCATTTAATTTAGTGACTGTCTCGAGCATTTTTCCGCCCAATTGCAAGAGGATTTCGCGAGAAGAAGGTTTGAAATACCTCAAGGCCGGCGAAATAGTTTTTTGCGTTATGGCCAGAAATTCAACCAACGAACCAAACCGTTTGATTGCCGCTTCGATTGGCTGCGCCATTCCTTCGGATCCCTTGCAGCATGGCTATCTTTCAGAGCATCATTCCTTTGGCGAAACCGAAGAAAAAGCCGGCGAGTATGCCGAAGATTTGGCCGCCTCGATGCTCGCGACTACCATTGGTATCGAATTCGATTTTAATACTGCCTGGGATGAACGTGAGCAACTCTATAAAGCCAGCGGCAAGATTATCAGAACCATCAACGTAACTCAATCTGCCTTGGGCAATAAAAATGGACTTTGGACTACAGTGATTTCCGTGGCCGCTCTGATTATTGAACCAAATTTCAATCAGTTTGGTGTTAATGGTCAGCCGAGCAAATAGTTGATTAGTTCTATAAATTTTCCATTATCTCTTCGGAGATTTTTTATGTATCAGAAAGAAATTTTGCCTAATAATTTTGGCGGTCTGGAAAATCAAACCCTGGAGCAAGCCCGAGTGGTTGTTTTGCGAGTGCCCTACGAAGGCACGGTTTCTTATGGAACTGGTACGGCTGATGGTCCGCAGGCGATCATCGAAGCTTCTCGTCATCTGGAGCTTTATGATTGGGAATTGGATTGGGAACCAGCCACAATCGGAATCTATACTCTCGAAGCTCTGGCCGTTCAGCAGCTGCCACCAGAGGAAATGATTGAGCAAGTGGAGAAAAGATACGCCGAACTTTTGAATGAAAATAAATTTGTGGTTTTGCTTGGTGGCGAGCATTCGATCAGTTATGGCGTTGATCGACCCCTAAGAGAAAAATATCCGGACTTGAGTATTCTACATTGGGATGCCCATGCGGACCTACGCGATTCTTTTGAAGGCACCAAATTTTCCCATGCCTGCGTGATTCGACGATTCTATGATCAAGCTAAGAGGATTGTTCAGGTAGGGATTCGTAGTCTCTCAAAAGCCGAAGCTGAATTTATCAAAAAAAATAAATTAAAGCCAAACATTTTTACTCCGGCCGAATTTGATGTCAAAAAAATTTTATCTCGACTGAGTCAAAACGTTTATGTTACTATTGATCTCGACGGGTTTGACCCAGCGGTTTTGCCAGCCACGGGCACGCCCGAGCCGGGCGGATTATTTTGGCCTGATTTTATAGAATTGATGCGAGCGGTTTTTAAGGAGAAAAATGTGGTTGGTTTCGATATTATGGAATTAGCGCCGATCAAAGATCAGTCAGCCTCAAATTTTTTGGCCGCACTCGCGGTTTATAAGTTGATTGGCTATAAATTCGGGCGAAAAGCTAAAAATTAAAATTTACTTTTATCTAACATGCCGACCAAAAAAGATTTTCTCAAACAACCAATTGAACACTTTGATATTAAGAGTTTTGATGCTCGGCCAATTATTAATCAGATGGCCAAGATGTCTTTTAGCGCGCGCGATTTGGCTCGAGCGGCGGAAATTTATGATCTGATGCTCCGGGATCAGAACTGCACTATTATTCTTTCCTTGGCTGGCTCAACCAGCGCGGCTGGCTGTCTGCAGATTTATGTTGATCTCTTGAAACACCGAATGATTGATGCCGTAGTCGCCACTGGTGCTTCGATTGTTGACATGGATTTTTTTGAAGCCTTGGGCTTCAAGCATTATCTTGGCACGCCCGAAGTTGATGATCGGATTTTGCGCGATCTCTATATCGATCGAATCTATGATACCTTTATTGACGAAGAGGAGCTACAAGTTTGCGATCGAACCGTTAGCACGATTGCTGATTCTTTGGAGCCACGAGCCTATTCCTCTCGCGAATTTATTCGCGAGATGGGCAAACACTTGGTCGCCAATTCAAAAAAGAAAAATTCTTTGGTCCAATCAGCTTATGAAGAAGGGGTGCCAATTTTTTGTCCAGCTTTTTCCGATTCGAGCGCTGGCCTAGGATTAGCCCTACATCAGAAGAATCATCCAGCCAAGCACGTGGCAATCGATTCAGTCAAAGACTTTTTAGAATTGACTAAAATAAAAATGGCCGCGGCCGAAACCGGACTCCTAATGATCGGCGGCGGCGTGCCTAAAAATTTTGTTCAAGATACGGTGATTGGCGCCGAAGTTTTGGGCCAAGAAGTGCCGATGCACAAATACGCCATCCAAATTACAGTGGCTGATGTGCGCGACGGTGCGCTCTCGAGTTCGACTCTGAAAGAAGCTAGTTCCTGGGGTAAGGTTGGTCAGAGCTACACCCAAATGGTTTTTAGCGAAGCCACGCTCGCTCTGCCGCTTTTGGCCTCTTATGCTTATCATCAAGGCAGTTGGCAGAAGCGACAGCCTAAAAATTATTCAAATTTCCTCGAAAAGGAAAAGTAATTAGGCTAGTTGATTTTTCGTTTATTTAGGATTAAAATGGTAAAGCAGGTTTATGCCTGCTTTCCTTTATTTATGAGAATCAACCTTAATCCCTGTCCCATGTCTCTAAAATCCATGTCTCAATAACCCTGTCTCACATCTCTGATACCTTGTCACTAACAACATGTCTCTAATAACCAAAATTTTTGGCGATCCTAATGAGCGAATTACAAGAAAGATTCAGGAAACCATTGTTGCTCAAATTAACGACCTGGAACCGCGTTACGAGAAGATGTCAGCCGAAGAGCTCAGAAGTGAGACCACAGTTTTGCGCCAGCAATTGAAAGAGGGTAAAACTCTGGATGATTTGTTGCCCCAAGCCTTTGCCCTGGTTCGTGAAGCGGCCAAGCGAACTCTGGGTCAGAGGCATTTTGACGTTCAGCTTATTGGCGGCGTGATCCTGCATCGCGGCCAGATCGCCGAAATGAAAACCGGTGAAGGCAAGACTCTGGTCGCTACCCTGCCTTTGTATTTAAACGCGCTCGAAGGCCGTGGCGCGCATCTGGTGACAGTTAACGATTATCTTTCAAAATTAGGCGCGGGCTGGATGGGGTCGGTTTATTATGATTTGGGACTCACGACTGGTGTGATTGTTCATGAACAAGCCTTTCTCTACGATCCCCAATTTATTGACGAAAAGGCAACTGATCCGCGCTTGAAACATTTCCGGCTGGTGCCCCGACGCGAAGCTTATTTAGCCGATGTCACTTACGGCACCAATAACGAATTTGGTTTTGATTATCTGAAAGATAATATGGTTCAGGATCCCAGTCAAGCCGTGATGCGAGATTTAAATTTTGCCATTGTTGATGAGGTTGATTCGATTTTGATTGATGAAGCTCGAACTCCCTTGATCATTTCGGCGCCGGATCAAGAATCAACCGATAAATATTATCAATTTGCTAATCTGGTCTCTCGGCTCAAGGAAAATGAGGATTATAATATTGATGAAAAGATGCGAGCAGCCACTCTGACGGAAGAGGGAGTTCATAAGATGGAAAAGTGGTTGGGAGTCGAGAATATTTATGTTGAAGGTGGCATCGCGACCGTTCATCATATCGAGCAGGCGCTCCGAGCTTATGCCTTGTTTAAGCGTGATCGTGATTATGTGGTTCGCGAGGGCGAGGTGATCATTGTTGACGAATTTACCGGTCGGCTGATGTTTGGTCGGCGCTATTCCGAGGGCCTGCATCAGGCCATCGAAGCCAGGGAGGGTGTAAAAATCCAGCGCGAGAGCCGCACCCTGGCCACGGTTACTTTTCAAAATTTTTTCCGTTTGTATCACAAGTTATCAGGCATGACCGGCACGGCCCTAACCGAAGCCGAAGAATTTTCAAAAATCTATAACCTCGAGGTGGTGCCCATTCCCACCAATCGGCCCATGGTGCGCCAAGACCTGGTTGATCGGATTTATAAAAACGAGCGGGGCAAATTCCGCGCCGTGGTCCAAGATGTGAAGGAGCGTTACGAGGCTGGTCAACCAGTGCTCGTGGGCACGATTTCGATTGAAAAAAATGAAAAGCTTGGCGAACTGCTTAGTCGTGAAGGTATTCCGTATCAGATCTTGAATGCCAAGAATCACGAACGAGAAGCCGAGATTATCGCTCAGGCTGGTCGCCTCAAAGCCATAACGATCGCAACCAATATGGCTGGTCGTGGTGTTGATATCATCTTGGGCGGCAATCCACCCGATCCCGACGAGCAGAAAAAAGTTATTGAGCTCGGCGGTTTGCACGTGATTGGCACGGAGCGACACGAAGCCAGGAGAATTGATAATCAGCTGCGCGGCCGATCAGGTCGACAAGGCGACCCGGGTTCGTCTCAATTTTATGTTTCAATGGAAGACGATTTGATGCGAATCTTTGGCTCGGATCGAATGAAACGAATTATGGAAAGTCTGGGTGTGCCCGAGGATATGCCGATCGAGAACCGCTTGATTTCAAAATCAATCGAATCAGCCCAGAGAAAAGTTGAGGGGCACAACTTTGATATCCGAAAACATCTCTTGGATTACGACGATGTCCTAAACAAACATCGCGAAGTGATCTATAAAAAACGGCGTGAGCTCTTTGAAGTCGGTAAGCCCCCGGCCGAACCAGAATCAGTTAAGGCAACGACCGAAGAAGAAAATTTAGACCAGGAAGAAGCGAAGAAAAAACCAAAGAATAGTTTGAAGGAAATGATTCTGGAATTAGTGGAGCAAGAAATTGAGCAAGTAGTTTTATTCCACACCGCGGCTGAGGAAGAGAAGCAATGGGACCTCGAAGAGATTTATGAGGTGGCGAGCACTATTTTTCCTATTCGGAACGAAGCTCGAATCAAGATGGATGATCTGCGCCGGTGGGCTGGTGATCGGGCCCATGACGCTGCTATTCGAAATCGAATTATCGAGTATCTCTTTCTGCAGGCCAAAGAAGCCTACACCGATTTGGAAAATAAGATTAATGATTTATCACATGATCCCAGTTTGATGCTCCAGATCGAACTCGGCGTAATGCTTCGAAGTATTGATACGCTCTGGATCGAACATTTGGAAGCCATGGACCATCTGCGCCATGGTATTGGCCTGCGCGGCTATGGCCAGCGCGATCCGCTCGTGGAATATAAAAAGGAATCTTTCAAGATGTTTAATGAATTACTCAATTTGATTAACAAACAAATTGTTTATAGTATTTATAAAGTTGGTTTGGCCCAAGATTTGGCGCCCTCTTTGCTCCAACAGCCGAAAGTTGTTTTCCAAGCTCCGGCCAAAGAGATGAAAGAGGGAAGTGGCGGGTTTGGCCAAGTGGCCCAAGAGCAAGGCCAAGAAATCAAAGAAAAACCTAAAGATCAATCAGGGAAAAAGATTGGTCGGAATGATCCCTGTCCTTGTGGGAGTGGGAAAAAATATAAGAGGTGTCACGGGAGATAAAATCACATGGTTGGATTAAAACGAGGAACAGTAAAATTAGTGCCGCACGATCCCGAATGGGAAGAGCTGTTTAGATCAGAAAGAGCAAAACTTCAAGAAATTTTTCGCGAAATAGTAATTGATATCCAACATGTAGGCAGTACCGTAATTCCAACCATACCCGCAAAGCCGATCATCGATATCGCCGTGCTGGTAAAATCCTTGAAGGATGCCAAGAAATATACCGAGAATATAGAGGCTATGGGATATCAGAAAAAGCAGGAAAATAGAGCAGAAAGGCTGTTTTTCACAAAAGGCCCCGAAGAGAACAGAATTGTATATCTGCATATCGGAGACGGAGGCACTGATTATATTAAAGATATGGTTTTATTTCGGGATTATATGATTCAGAATCCAGCAGAGGCTGAGCGATACGCAAAAATGAAGCATGAGTTGATGGAAAAATTTTCAGAGGCGCGGGAAAAATATACTGCGGGGAAAGACGAGTTCGTTCAGGAGATACTTCGAAAGGCAAAACAATCTGTATGAAGTTTTCTATAAATCACCCGAATCGCCGATGTAGAATCAGAAAAGTTGGCTTAAAATAAAGCAAATTCGTGCGTAATATAGTAGAAATGCCATGGGCAATAAAATAATAGAAAAAAGGGTTTCGGCGGTTATCATCAATGATGGCAATATCCTGCTGATAAAACGAGTCAAGCCAGATAAGATGTATTACACATTTCCCGGCGGCGGAGTGGAAGAAGGAGAAAACGAAAAGCATGCTATGTGGCGTGAGATTAAAGAGGAATTAAGCATCAATGCTAGAGTAAAACAAATGCTTTTCGAGGTAGAGAATCAGGGCAGGAAGGAGTTATATTTCCTGATTGGAGAATGCGTAGGAATACCGAAATTAGGAGGTCCTGAAAAAGAGAGAATGACAGAGGAAAATCAGTATTACATTGAATGGGTACCATTATTAAAGATCAGAAGAATGGATAATGTATTTCCTCAAGAAGCGGTAAAGAATATACTGAAATTTCTGCGGGATAGGTAATAAGGAGTAAAAATGTCACAGAGCATAAGTGTATAATATATTATGAAAAGTATTGAAAATGAACCAAAATTAGAAAAAAGCCTGGAAGGAAGACTTCGTGAGAAAGGTTATCAAATTGAAAAAGTCCAACTACGAGAAGATAAATCT
>CAZFGO010000031.1:0-2769 GCA_964518525.1 uncultured Gammaproteobacteria bacterium
ATGATTCATGATTCACGATATCCATTCCCATTCTCTTCTTAATCTCCTTCGCCACTTTTTTGAAATCCACCACCTCCTGAATGCCCGCTTCCATGTCGCGAATCAAGATAGTGCCATCAACCAATTCCTTCTGACCCAAAATCAAGGCGTACTTAACTCCAAGCTTATTGGCGGATTCGAGTTGGGACTTGAGGCCATCGCGAGAAAAACTTTCAGCCACTCGCAAACCATCTTTTCTTAGTTCTTCATAGAGGAGTAAACACTTTCTCTTGGCTGGCTCGCCCAGCTGAGCAATGAAGACATCAGGCTTGGCCAGCTCCGGCACAGCCAGATTGGCTTCCTTGATTTTGATAATGCTTCTTTCAAGGCCAATCGAAAAACCAACGGCCGGAGTGGACCGGCCACCCAAAATTTCAACCAAATCATCATAACGGCCGCCGGCAGCCAAGGCAGCCGGAACCGCTGGGCTCAAGCTCGGATCAGCCTGAGCTTCGGCACTAATTTCGGGCCAGATTTCAAAAACCGTCCGAGTATAATAATCCAAACCTCGAACCAAAGAAGAATTAAGACTATAGGGAATACTAAGCTCATCTAAGTATTCAAGAACTTTCATAAAGTGCGCCTTGCATTCTTCGCAGAGCCAATCGACGATCTGCGGCGCCTCAGCCTTCAGGGCCTGACACTCGGGCTCTTTGCAATCAAGCAAGCGCAAAGGATTTTTGGCTAAACGTTTTTTGCAATTCTCGCAAAGGACGCTCCGATGCGAGCGATAGAAATCCAGCAGGGCGGTGCGATAATTGGGCCGACAGATGGGGCAGCCGAGGCTATTGATTTGAACACTAGTCTTTAATCCGATCTCTTTGAAAAAATTAGAGGCAACAAGTATTAGCTGCGCATCGATCACCGGTTGTTTCTCGCCCAAGACTTCGAAACCGGCTTGATTGAATTGGCGCAAGCGGCCGGACTGTGGTCGTTCGTGGCGAAACATCGGCCCAAGATAATAGAGCTTAATCGGTTGGGGCAAATTAAAAAGACCGTGATTGATGTAGGCTCGGGCGATCGAGGCAGTGGCCTCGGGTCGCAAGGAAATATTTTCTCCACCCTGGTCGACAAAGGAAAACATTTCCTTTTCCACTATGTCGGTCTGCTTGCCAACCGCTCGGACAAAAAGGCTGGTTTCTTCCAGAATCGGGGTATCAATTCGCTCAAAACCGTAATCAGCGGCCAACTGATCAATCTTTCCTTTCACCAAACTCCAATACTTTTGTTCTGTAGGCAGGATGTCTTTCATCCCGCGCAAAACCTGGGGCAGTTTACCTTTGGCCGGCGGAATTATCTTTGGTTTTTCGGGAACGATTTTCTTTTTTCGAGGCAAGGTAGTAGGAATTATGAATTATGAATTTTGAATGAATTCTTAATTTATAATTTTGAAATTCATTCATTAAAAATTTATTCGAAATTCAAAATTTGAAATTCAAAATTATTGTTAATATCTATCAATATCAATTTATATCTACTAATATCTATTCCTGATTACCGATGCCAGCCTAAAAATTATAGATCGGACTGCTGAAAACCGCGAGCCGATCAAAAGGCCAACCCCGGAACCAGACCCGACCGACAATAAAACTACGGTCCACCGGACCAAAATCGCGCGAATCGCGGCTGGAGTTTCGATTGTCGCCCAAAACAAAATATTGATTATTGCCTAAGACAAAAACATTGTTGCCAAAACTCCTGGTTTCCACAGACGGATTAAGATAGAGCTGTTCGTTAATGGCCACGCCCTCGGGATGTTCTCGGTTAGAGACGTAAACCTTGCCCTCCTTGAGCTCGATCTTCTCGCCGGGCAGACCAATGATCCGCTTAATAAAATACTGGGAGGGATCGCGCGGATAACGAAAGACAATGATATCACCGCGCTGAGGTTCGCTAAAACGATAACTCAGCTCATCGATCACCAGATATTCGCGATCGTAAAAATTCGGCTCCATCGAAGCCCCCTTGACATAAAATGGCTGAATCAAAAAATAGCGGATCGGAATAATGATCGCTAGAGAAATAACAATCACCTTAACAATCTCGACTGTAAATTCCGCTGCCTCGCGCCAAAATGAAGATTCCTCTTCTTCGGCCCAATCAAAATCTTCGATTGGTTCCTTTTTCTTAAAAAAAGACATAATTGAAATGATAATCTAAATTATTGATCTCATTTTAACCTAAAATTTATAACCAGTCAAATGGGATGGAGCTATGAAAGAGGTTTGGGCTTTACTTACGCAAACCCGCCCCGACGCGAACTAAAGTTCGCTACTCCAATCCTATGAAAGGAGTTCAGGCTTTAGCCTGTAGACCCTTACACCCTAAAGGGTGATCTCCTCAAGTGAACTCCTTTAAAGCCAATGTTTAAATCGCCTTATCCAAACAATCTATATTTTGATTAACAAATTTACTTTATTACTTCGAGACAATAACTGAGAGGATTGTAACAATCAATTTGAAATAAGGTATAATAAAACAAAGGTCGATGATTAAGCCAACTTTATTATTACAACTTCATTCTTAAAATTAAATTGATTATCTTATGAGTAAAAAATTAATAACTTTAACTAGCGGACTAGCGCTCGGGGCAGCTCTGATTCTGGCCACGTTTTCAGCCAGCGCTGAGACACCCTTAAATTCCGAATTACCGGCTATCAAGCCCAGCCCGATGTCAATCCAAATCAACCGCCAAGGCGAAGCCAGGCTCGAAGGAACGATTTCTTCGAT
>CAZFGO010000031.1:2869-11597 GCA_964518525.1 uncultured Gammaproteobacteria bacterium
TTATCGGCACTAATACCAAGATCTATTTCAATCGCCGAGCCGCCTCCTTTAGCGACCTGGCCGCTGGCATGGCTGCTCGAGTATCTGGCGTCTTCAACACCCGCCAAGCGACGATTAGCGCGGTGAGAGTCGAGGCTAGAACTACTGAAAAAGAACGAGGTGAAAAGAAATCTGAGACCGAAGAGAAAACCAATACTAACGTTAACACCAATACCAACACTTCTGGCAGCAACACTAACACCAATAGCTAATCTTCGGTTATCGGTGAACAACGAAAACTAAAAACAAATATCCCGATCTTACTTCGGGATATTTGTTTTCTAGTAAATTGAGTAAGCTAGAGATCAAATTATATCCATGAGTATCTATCAATATCAAAAATATCAAAAAATTAAATAAAATGGGCGGCATAGGACTCGAACCTATGACCTTTCCGATGTGAACGGAACGCTCTAACCAACTGAGCTAGCCGCCCTTAATCAAATCCTAATTTAAAATATTTTAAACAAAATTGATTATAACTTTAAAAACTCTTTAAGGCAAGATCCTGTACAGTTAACACCAGGGATGGAGACACTTGGTATAGTTAGGGGTAACACCTGTTAACTGTACAGATCCTCGGAATTAAAAAATATTTTATTAGCCTTTTATTTTTAGTTATTATATAATATAATCAATTTTCAGAAACTGGCTCGGCAAAAACCACATGGCTAATCTAAAAATCAACCTGCTCAAAATAAAAGATCGAATGAAAAAGAAAAATAATTTAGTCCGCTTGACCAAGGTCGCGGCCTACTTTTTTATTTTTCTCGGCTTAGCCTTTTTAGTTTTCCGCGAGCAAGTTATTTTCTCAAATGAGGGTCCTTTTGACTTTGGCGGCTTTAATAACTTTATCCATTCACTCATCCACTTAGGCAGCGGTCCGGATCGGCCGCTCCAAGGCGAAGAAAATAACCGCATCAACATCTTGCTCTTGGGTATGGGAGGTGAAGGACACGACGGACCATTTTTGACTGACACGATGATCTTGGCCTCGCTTGATCCCCGAGCTAACAAGTTTGCCCTGATGTCCATTCCCCGCGATCTCTTGGCGCCCATTTCTGGATTTGGCTGGAGAAAAATCAATAGCGCCAGTGCCTTTGGCGAACTCAGGAACCCAGGCGAAGGCGGCGATCTAGCCCGTCGGGTAGTGAGTAAAGTTTTAGCTCTACCAATTCCCTACTACCTTAGGATTGACTTCGACGCTTTCAAAAAAGCGGTTGACGATGTAGGCGGAATCAAAATTTATATTGATCAAAGCTTCACTGATCCTCTTTATCCCGACGATAATAGTTATGGCTACTCCCCCGTCTCCTTCGAGAGCGGCTGGCAGATGATGGACGGCGAGACAGCTCTAAAATATGTCCGTTCCCGCCACGCGCCAGGCATCGAAGGATCGGATTTCGCCCGCAGCCGCCGCCAGCAAAAAGTTCTTGAAGCCTTAAAAGAAAAAATTATTTCGCTCAATTTTCTCGTCAGTCCAAAAAATATCAACAATCTCTTAGAAAATTTTCAAGACCATGTTAAAACTAACCTCAATCTTTGGGAATTGCTCCGATTGGTAAAATTAGCCAAAGGTATTGATTCCTCAAAGATTATTAACAAGGTCCTTGATATCGGACCAGGTGGTCCTCTCAAAGAGGAAACGATTGATGGAGCTTATATTCTTGAACCCCGAGCGGGCAATTTCAGTGAAATACAGGATATCGCCAATAATATCTTCAACCTTGATCTGGTCAAAGAATTAAAAGAGAAAAGTCGAAGCGAAGAAGCTCGGATCGAAATCCGAAATGGTACTAACTGGGAAGGTTTGGCTTCTAACGCTGCCTGGATGCTTCGCGGTCTGGGCTACGAGATCACGAAAATCGGCAACGCGCCAAATCGTGATTATGAAAGAACTGTTATCTACGACCTTTCCGGAGGGACCAAACCTAACACTCTGGCTGTTCTCAAAGAAAAATTTGACGCCAATGTTGCTACCAGCCTACCAGCGCAAGCAGACCTACCTATCAAATTCAATTCTAACCAAAGTACCTTATCTAACATTGTCTTGACCGGTAAGAACTCAACGCTCATTAAACCAGAAGCTGATTTCTTAATCATCTTAGGTAGCGACAGTATCGCCAAAATTACCATCAACTAGAATGCTTAAATTAGATCAAAAACCCTGGGTGGTTATTATTGGCCGACCCAACGTGGGCAAATCAACTCTCTTTAATCGTCTGATTGAGGAAGAAAAAGCTATTGTTTCAGAAATACCAGGCACCACTCGCGACTTGATCAGCGGTCAATGTTTTTGGCGCGATCAAAGATTTACTTTGGTCGACACCGGCGGGCTCGAAATCATCGAACCAAAAAAAATAAAAAAGATTACGCCGGAGAGAATTAAGACTCTCGAAGATCTGGGTTGGTTGGTCGAAAAAAGAATTCTGGCTTTAATCAAAGAAACTGATCTAATTGTCTTCCTCGTCGATACCAAAACCGGACCACTCCCTCAAGAAAAGAAAATAGCTCTGGTCTTAAAAAAACTTAAAAAACCAGTTCTCTTGGTGGCCAATAAAGCTGATAATCCCGATCTAAGAGAAAAGGCCTGGGATCCGGCTTGGCAACGGTTAGGCTTAGGCCAACCGTTGCCGGTTTCCGCGGCCAATGGCTCGGGTACGGGTGATCTCTTGGATGAAATAGTTAAACTACTCAGTCACGCTGGTCAAGTAGCTGGTCTTTCGGCTGGCGAATTCGAACTCGAACCAATTAAGATTTCGATTGTCGGTAAACCCAATGTGGGTAAATCTTCGCTGCTGAATGCTCTTCTCGGTGAAGAGCGGGTGATCGTGAGCGAGCTACCCTACACTACCCGAGAATCGATTGATACCCTCTTGCGGTATCAAAATAAATCTTTTCTTCTGATTGATACTGCCGGCCTGAGGAAAAAAAGCAAAATCCCGCCGGGAACCGAGCGTCTCTCGGCTAAACGAACCTTGGCCAGTCTTAAAAAATCGGATATCGTTTTTCTGGTCACGGAAGTTCAAAAACCAATCACGGCCGAGGATCGCCGTCTGGCCGGTTTGGCCGAGGAACAGCTGAAGGGTCTAGTAATTATTGCTAATAAATGGGATTTAATCAAAAATAAAAGTACTAAAACCCAAAACCAATTTATTAAGTACTATTACCAACAGTTTCCTAACCTGTCCTTTGTCCCAATTGCTTTTGTTTCGGCCCGGACGCATGAAAAAGTCAACCAGCTCTTAGACTTGGCCCTAGAAATCAAGGGTACGATGGAAAAAATAATCGAACCAAAAGAATTGGCCGAGATAATCAAGCCTTTCCCCCGGACCTTGGCCCTCAATCAAATCAAACAAGTGGGGATAAATCCACCAACCTTTTTGATAATTAGCCGAGCCAAACCGCCCTTTCCACCTTATCTTGCCCGCGCCCTCGAAAAGGCCTTGAGAAAAAAATTCGATTTCCTTGGTACACCAATAAAAGTTATAATAAAATCGACGAGGAGATAAATTGTTATCTTGCTAGACAATCAATAAATTTATGGAGGGAACAAATTATTATGAAATTAATTATCGGCCTTGGTAATCCAGGCAAAAAATACGAAACAACTCGCCATAATGCTGGTGTCATGGCGATTAAAAAATTTTTTGACCTAAACTCACCTTCCTTTGCCGCCTTCAAATTCAAAAAAAAAATTAAATCCCTAATCTCCCAAGGAGAGCTAAACGATGAAGAAATAATTTTGGCTCTACCCCAAACTTACATGAATAATTCCGGCCAAACCGCGCTGGCTCTAGTTTCTTATTACAAAATCGACCCCACGGATCTTTGGATAATTCATGATGACCTAGATCTGCCTCTGGGCAAGATCCGCTTGAGCCGACAATCAAGCTCGGGCGGTCATCGGGGCGTCCAATCAATAATCGATCGTTTAAAAACTAAAGGATTTGTCCGCTTCCGGCTGGGCATTGCTAAAGAAACAAAACCTAAACTAGCAGCCGAGAAATTCGTTTTACGAAATTTCGAGTCTAAAGAGAAGGAATTATTAGAAAAAAGTCTGAAGAGGACAGCGGCGGCACTCGAACTAACGATTAAAAGCGGCCTATCAACGGCCATGAATAAATTCAATTAAAACTCGCCCCCGGCTCAAAGCACGGGGGCGAATATTTTTATAATCATTGATCTTCGTAATCCTGCTTACAGCGTAAGATCCTACAGAATGATCCGTAAAACCTTAACTTATGGTTACTTACTCTGCATAGGAGGGAATGCATCGCGTTCACCGCTGTAAGCAGGATTATAAAGACCAAAAGATATTTCAAATTATTATAGTTTATCAGTCTAAATCGTTTTTGTCAATGACCACAAATTGTTTCAAAAGTACTATACAATAAAAGTTCTAGATTGTTACTTTTTTGACAAAAAAAGAGTAGGTCGAATTGACCTACTCATTGACTCTCCTCAACCAAGCTGGCGACCATCCGATTCCTCAAGGTAAAATCGCCTCGCTTTCTGGCCAGGAAAGTCTTGGCAGCCTCGGCTGAAAAGGCCCGAGTTTCGCCGATCGAGGTCCTTTGCCCCTCATCATTGACCAAAAAGACCCGGAAGAGTTTTCTCCTTGATTTTTCCCTGGGCAGTTTCCGGCTTTTGAGGCTGGGTAGTGGCCCAAGGCAAGTGCAAGGATGCTTCCGGCACTCTTCCGTATCCTTTCGAAAATGCGGACAACTCGCCTGATCAGGCAATTATTTCCTCCTTTGCCCTCCGCAGAAGGGCTATGGTTGGCTGAAAGTTACGATGATTAACTATATCATAGCATATTTAACTAAATATGTCAATAGTAAAACAACCTGAACGACCTGATCTAAAATACTGGCTTGCTTTTTCCCAGTTCACCAAAATAGGTCCGATTCGTTTCAAAAAAATCTATAACCATTTTCCTGATTTAGCTGAAGCGTGGGCAGCCCCAGCAAACGAGCTGAGCCAAGCTGGCCTGGAACCGGAAATAATCGAAGAATTGGTGGCTAAGAGAGCGGGCATTAATCCGAACGAAGAATACGAAAAATTAAAACGCGAGCGGGTCCAGGTTTTGACCATTCTAGATCAAAACTATCCCAAATTACTCAAAGAAATTTATAATCCGCCGGCTCTGCTCTATTATCGCGGCAGTCTCAAAGCTCTTAACGAATTCACTCTAGCCGTCGTGGGCACTAGAAAAATAACGGCCTATGGTCAACAAGTAACCCAAGAAATCGTTCGTGATGCGGTTAAAAATGGTTTGACAATTGTGAGCGGCCTGGCTTTGGGCGTCGATGCGTTGGCTCATCAGAGTGCCCTCGAGGCCAAGGGCCAGACAGTGGCTGTCTTGGGTTCGGGTTTAGCCAGTCAAAATATCTACCCGGCTGCCAATCGGCATCTGGCAACCAAAATCGTTGAACAGGGTGGTATCTTGATTTCCGAATTTCCTTTAACCATGCTACCCTTAAAACACAACTTCCCGATTCGTAATCGAATCATTTCTGGTTTGTCGCTTGGCACTCTCGTAGTTGAGGCCAATCTTGATTCTGGCGCTTTGATCACGGCCCAGGCCGCTCTAGAACAAAATCGCGAAGTCTTTGCCATTCCAGGCAATATCTTTAACCCTGGTTCGGCCGGACCCAATAACCTCATTAAACTGGGGGCCAAGGCCGTTACTTCGGTCCAGGATCTGATGGAAGCGCTAAATTTAAACCAAGTAGCCATTGATTTTCTAACTAAACAAATCGTGCCCGAGACTAAAGAAGAAGAGATTCTTTTAAAATTTTTAACTAAGGAGCCTGTCCATATTGACCAACTAGTTCTAAAATCTAAACTCGATACCGCTACTGTTAATAGCACAATTATCATGATGGAGATTAAAGGTAAGGTGAAAAATCTGGGCGGAGCTAATTATGTTTTAAGCCGTTAGCCTGTTTAACCTTGACTTTTACTTAAAAATTAGATATAATTAGATTTATTGATAAAAAATAAGCAGATAATCTAAATTTATTATGAATTTAGTAATAGTTGAATCACCAACTAAAGCCAAAACTATTGAAAGATTTATTGGTAAAGGATTTAAGGTTCTTTCTTCTTATGGCCACATTCGCGACTTGCCCAAAAGCGAAATGGGGGTTGATGTCGAACATAACTTCGAGCCTCGCTATGTTATTCCTACGGCCAGCCGTAAAAGAGTTAATCAACTAAAAAAGGAAGCGGCCAAGGCTAAAACCGTTATCCTGGCCACTGACGAAGATCGCGAAGGCGAGGCCATTGCCTGGCATCTTGTTAGTGCTTTGGGCCTTGAAAATAAACCAACCGAGCGAATTGCTTTTCATGAGATAACCGAAGAGGCCATCAAAGCCGCTCTCGAGCATCCTCGGACTCTAGACCTCAGCCTGGTCGATGCCCAGCAAGCTCGGAGAATTCTGGATCGGCTCGTTGGCTATGAACTTTCTCCCTTCCTCTGGCGCAAAGTGGCCCGCGGACTCTCGGCTGGTCGAGTTCAATCAATCGCTGTCCGCCTGATTGTTGAACGAGAAAGAGAAATTGAGAAATTCAAACCAGAAGAGTATTGGACCATTGAGGCGAATTTCAAAAAACCAAAGACCGACCAGACATTCAAAGCTCAATTAAATAAAATCGATAGCCGGACCATTGATAAATTTGAATTTAAAAATAAAGCTGAAACTGAAAAAATTCTCAGCGAGCTTGAAAGCGCGGCTTATCAAATTAGTAAAATTGAAACTAAAGAAAATAAAAAAAACCCACCGACGCCATTCACTACCTCCACTCTTCAGCAGGAGGCCAACCGCCGCCTCTATTTCTCGGCTCGACGAACCATGACTCTGGCTCAACAGCTTTACGAGGGCATTAAATTGGGAGCCGAGGGTCAAGTTGGTTTAATCACTTATATGCGAACTGATTCAGTTAATCTGGCTGATAAATTTGTTACCGAGGCTCGCGATTATATCAAATCATCTTTTGGTCCCGCCTACTTGCCAGCCGCCGCCCGAAAGTTTAAAACTAAATCAAAATTGGCCCAAGAAGCTCATGAAGCCATTCGACCAACCTCGCTGGCTTACGAGCCAGATCAAATTAAACCCTATCTGACTGAAGACCTTTTCAAGCTCTATAATCTTATCTGGCGCCGAGCCCTGGCTTGCCAGATGGCCGAAGCGCTCGTCGGCCTCACTAGTATCGAGATCGAAACTTCAAATCAAACTAAAACCTATCTTTTCAAAGCCAACGGTTCGATTATAAAATTTGATGGCTTTCTCAAAGTCTACCCGAGCGAAGTAAAAGAAAATATCTTACCGCCACTTAAGCAAGGCGAGATAGTTGACCTGGTTAAACTTTCGCCCAACCAGCATTTTACTGAACCGCCGGCGCGTTATTCCGATGCCAGCTTAGTTCACTCCCTCGAAGACTATGGCATTGGTCGACCATCCACTTACGCGCCGACCATCACCACGATTATTGAACGGGGCTACGTTGAACGAATCGAGGGCCGGCGACTCAAGCCCAAAGAAATAGCTTTCTTGGTTACCGATCTCTTGGTCAAACATTTTCCCAAGATAGTTGATTACCAATTCACGGCCCAGATGGAAGATAACCTCGATCTGATCGCCGAAGGTAAAAAGCCCTGGGTGCCAGTGATTAAAAATTTCTATGAACCCTTCAAAGAAAATTTACTGGCTAAGGAAAAAGAAATTTCTAAAAAAGAATTAACCGAAGAAAAGACTGATGAGGCCTGCGCTAAATGCAGCCGACCCATGATCATCAAGATCGGCCGCTATGGCAAATTTCTGGCCTGCTCCGGCTACCCGGAATGTAAGAACGTTAAGTCGCTCGATCAGGCTGGAGTGGAAGAGTTCAAAAAAGGAATCGAGGCTGTGAGTGAGGCCTGCGCCAAATGCGGTCGACCCATGATCATCAAGATCGGCCGCTATGGCAAATTTCTGGCCTGCTCCGGCTATCCGGAATGCAGGAATATCAAATCAATAGTCAAATCTACCGGCGTGACCTGCCCGAAATGCGGCCAAGGAGAATTAGTTGAGAGAAAAACCAAGCGTGGGAGAATTTTTTACTCCTGTAATCGTTACCCTGATTGCGATTTCGCTCTCTGGCAAAAACCGACCGGCGAAAAGTGTCCCCAGTGCGGATCACTACTCGTCTTTGCCGGCAAAAACAAAATCAAATGCAGCAATAAGGATTGTAATTTTGAAAAAATCGCCAATGAGCCGGTCCCAACTGGAACCGAAGACTAATCCAATAATCTAACTATCATAGTTTTTGGTAAAACAAAATGGTAGGGATTCTTCACGACTCATCCCTACCATTTTTTGATCTCGGTTAAAGTTTATGGTGAAGTGAGAGTTTAAACCTCTTAACCATGTTGATGCTAAGGTTTCTCTGCACTCCACCTTTCTAATTATATCAAAAAATAAAAAATTAGTCTAGTGGCAGTCGTAACCTATCACTACTAAAAACAAAAAGAAAACTTCCTAGACGACTTAACGTTCAGGAAGTTCTCTCGGTTTTTGAGGTATGGGTTTACACCCTACCTTAGCATCTAGCCCCATCTTATCACATCTAAATTTTTTTGTCAAGATCATGTAATGGGTCAAGACATCTGACACACTCTGGTTAAATAAGAATTAATAGTTTG
>CAZFGO010000032.1:0-10720 GCA_964518525.1 uncultured Gammaproteobacteria bacterium
CCCCAAGGCGCTAGCGGCACTGGCCGAGAATTATCGGCTGATTGTTATTTCTTCAACCATCTCGAGCCCGATCCGTGAATGGCTCATCAAGCATAACCTGGCCCAATACTTTACCCAAATTATGGGGGCGGATGTACGCAAAAGCAAAATCGAAAAAATAAAGATGATTTTCAAAAAATATAAAATCAAAGCGACTGATTGTGTTTTTATTACCGACACTTTGGGAGATTTACGTGAGGCGAGAGAAGCTGGAGTTAATTCTTTGGCTGTCACTTATGGCTTTCACAGTAGAAAAGTCTTAGAGCGAGGAGAACCAGCGGGGTTTATTGGGAAGCCCGAGAATTTGCCATCCGTGGTTGAAAAATATTGGCAGAAATATTAAAAAAATTTCTGGCGCGAAGGTCTCGAGCCCGAGCACTAGGAAGAAAATAGAGTTCGCCCTCGGTCTCAAGACCTTCGGGCTAGATAAAAAATGAGAATCACTCGTAATGATAGAATTATCTAAATCTATAAATTTAATATCTTCAAAACTAATATGGCAATAATTAGAAAAAAGATCTGGCCTGAATACTTTGACGCAGTAGTTTCTGGGAAGAAAAAATTCGAACTGCGCCTTAACGATTTTGAAATTAATGAAGGCGATAAATTGATTTTGGATGAATGGGACCACAAGACTAAGAATTATACTGGTAGAAAGATTGAGAAAAAAGTCACTTATGTTGGAAAATTTAGAATTGATCAATTATTTTGGTCCGAGGATGAAATTAAGAAAAAGGGATTGCAAATTATCTCATTAGAATAATTCTATGCCGCAACAAAAATATCAGCACCATCACCATCGCGAAGAGCATTCTAAAGCCAGTGAATTTATTAGAGACGTAATTATCGGCCTGTCAGACGGCTTAACCGTCCCTTTTGCCATCGCCGCTGGTTTGGCCGCCGGGGCAGTGAGTCACCCCAGTATTATCGTAGCAGCGGGGTTGGCTGAAATTGCCGCTGGTTCAATTTCTATGGGCTTAGGCGGTTATCTAGCAGCCAAAACCGAGGCCGATCATTATTATAACGAATTAAAACGCGAAGAATTGGAAGTTGAAACCAAACCGCAAGCCGAAGAAAGTGAAGTCCAGGATATTTTCAAATTCTATGGTCTTTCCCAGCGAGAAAGCCAAGTGGTGACCGATTCCTTAAAACAAAGAAAAAAGAATTGGGTTGATTTTATGATGAAGTTTGAGTTGGGCCTAGAAGAACCAAACCGCCGGCATGAAGTCCTGAGCGCGTTGACCATCGCGTTTTCCTATGTGGCGGGTGGATTAATTCCACTTTCTCCCTACATTGTTTTACCTAATTCGTTTGAGGCGCTCGGAGTTTCGATCGGCGTTACCTTTTTGGCCCTACTACTCTTTGGCTATCTTCGAGGAAGATTTATGGCGACCAAACCCTGGCGCAGCACTCTCGAGACCGTGCTCATCGGCGGTTTAGCTGCAACGGCCGCTTTTATTTTGGCCAAAATAGTTTCCTAAACCACCTGTCATCCTTCGACTAGGCCCGTCCCGCTCTGCGGGGCTCAAGCTAACAGAAAGAAAATATGAAATTTGTTGATTTAAAAAAATACCACTTCGCTCTGGAACCGCGTTATTACTTTTATGGCTGGTCCAAATCGAAAAAAATTCTAGGACGCCCCTCAGCAGTCCGGGCCTTGGCTAGAGCGCGTGATTTCTTGCCCTCGGGTTATAATTTTAAAATCTGGGACGGCCAGAGACCACTAAAGGTTCAATTGAATATGCTGGCTAGTTTTCGTCGAAGATTACAATTATTGCAACCCAATTTGAGAGGAAGTAAATTAAATAAAATTCTATTTAGTTTTGGAGCCAGACCACTGCCTCGAGTTAAACAATTGGGTAGTCATCGATTGGGCGGTTCTTTTGATTTAACCATTATTGATCGAGAGGGACTGGAATTATATTTCGGCACTGATCATGATGATTTAAGCGATAAAGCGGCCATGGATTATTTTGAAAAAAAGAAAAAGCTAACTTTCCTGGAGCAAAAAGCCAAGGAAAATCGCCGGTTATTAAAAAGAGTGATGACTGGGGCCGGTTTTAAAAATTATCCGCTTGAATGGTGGCATTGGAGTTTTGAAAAATAATTCTTATTTGACAAAAATCTTTGATCATAATAATCTTCTTTTAGAACTATTGAGGCATCTTTTGATCAGGGAGACCACGGCATTCGCGAATGCCGTCACAAAGGAGGAAAAGCGATGAAGCAATGCCATTGCGGTCACGCTCATTGTTGCCACTCGAGGACCAAGATCCAGCGAGTGCGAGATTCGGAAAGTGGTTGTTGGTTCAGAAGAAGGACTTGTTCCGATTGCGGTGCCTGGATCAGTGATAGCGGTTGGATCAAGAAGAGGTAATAAAGAATCCTTTTTCTCAATTTAGTTGGCTCAAGGCCAAGAATGGCTCTAGCCTATCTAAGAAACTTTGATAGGCTTTTTATTTTAAAATTTGATTTTTTGGTTGCAATAATTTCTAGTTAACGATAAAATGGTATCAAAGTTATACACAACTTTTATTTTTTTACAATTATTTATAGTCGTTTAAATGTCTAATCTTACTAAATCATTGAGTTTTATTTTTCGCCCCACTGCTCGTGGCCGGGTTCGTTGGGCGGTTTTTGGAATTCTTATTTTGGCTACTCTAGCTGGTCTTTTGGATTATCCAAAATATTATGACCGAGGAATCGATGCTCTTAACGCCTGGGCCGGATTCAGTCTGCCTCATTTTTATCAATTGCCTTTCCGATTAGGTTTGGATCTCAAGGGTGGGACCCATTTGCTCTACGAGGCTGATACTTCACAGATTCCCGATAAAGATCGAGCTAATGCCGTTGAAGGGGCTCGCGATGTGATTGAGCGACGAGTCAACGCTTTTGGTGTTTCTGAACCAGTGGTCCAAACTAACAAAGCCGGCGATGCCTGGCGAATTATTGTTGATCTAGCTGGTGTTTCCGATGTTACTCAGGCGATCAAAATGATTGGTGAAACCCCTCTTCTAGAATTCAAGGAGCAGGGTCAAACTACACAGCGGCCACTCACGGCCGAGGAAAAGAAAAAATTAGAAGATTATAATAAACAAGCGCGAGCCAAGGCTTATGATCTTTTGGATCAAGCTTTAAAGAGGGGAACAGATTTTGCTACCCTCGCTAAAGAAAAATCGGAAGACACCGCTACTAAAGACAAGGGCGGTGACCTCGGGTTCCTTTCCAGCCTTAGTCAGTTTAAAGAATTATATAATAAAGCTAAAATCACCAAGATTGATTCGATTTATCGCGATGCCATTGAAACCGACGAGGGTTTTAATATTATCAAAGTAACTGATAGCCAAGAAGTGCCCGAGATCAAAGCCAGCCAAATTTTGATCTGCTACGAGGGAGCGACTCGTTGCGATAAAACTACTTCCAAAGATGAGGCCAGAAAAAAGATCGAGGATCTTAAAACTAAGCTCACTAAAGATAATTTCTCTCTGCTAGCCAAAGAAAACTCCACTGAGCCGGGTGCGAGTCAATCCGGCGGCGATTTAGGGTGGTTTGGCCGCGGTCTGATGGTTAAACCATTTGAAGACGCGGCTTTTGCCCTAAAAGTTGGTCAGATTTCTGATATTGTCGAAACCGAGTTCGGCTTCCATCTAATTCTCGAAACCGGTGAACGCCAAACAACCCAATACCGAGTCAGCCGAATTTTAATTAAAAAAGAAAAAGAAAGCGATATCCTGCCGCCGCCCGAGCCTTGGAAATACACTGGTTTGACTGGCAAACAGCTTAAGACCGCTCAGGTTCAGTTTGATCCCAACACTAATAACCCCGAGGTTTCGATTGAATTCAATGACGAAGGCAAGAAATTATTTGCTGAGCTAACTGAACGCAATGTCAGTAAGCCGGTCGCGATCTTTCTTGACGGCACGCCTATTAGCACGCCAGTAGTTCAAGAGCCGATCAAAGAGGGTAAGGCAGTGATTAGTGGTAAATTCAATTTGGATCAAGCCAAACAATTGGCTCAAAGGCTCAATGCCGGCGCTTTGCCCGTGCCAATTAAATTAATTAGTCAGCAAACCATCGGCGCTAGTCTCGGCAGCGAATCAATTGCTCGGAGTCTTTTCGCCGGTCTGGTAGGTCTTTTAGCGGTTGCGCTTTTCATGATTCTTTATTATCGTTTGCCGGGAATTATTTCGGTCTTAGCGCTTTTGATCTACGGCCTTATTGTTTTGGCAATTTTCAAATTAATACCAGTGACCCTTACTTTAGCTGGCATTGCCGGTTTCAATCTTTCAGTTGGCATGGCCGTTGATGCTAACATCTTAATTTTTGAAAGATTAAAAGAAGAATTACGGACCGGTAAAATGTTAAACAATGCGATCAATGAAGGATTTAAACGCGCCTGGACTTCGATTCGAGATTCCAACGTTTCGAGTTTGATCACCTGCGTTATTTTAATTTGGTTTGGTTCGAGCATCATTAAAGGCTTTGCTATCACTTTAGCGATTGGCATTTTGACTTCAATGTTTTCCGCTATTAGTATTACTCGAACTTTACTAAAATTAGTCCAGGGTTGGCTGCCAACTGATAAATGGCTTTGGCTTTGGGGTCAGATTAAGCCCACCAAGGCAGAAACTAACAAATAAAAATCATGCTCCGAATTATTCAAAAACGAAAATTTTATTATCTCTTCTCTGGTACGCTGATCTCGATTTCGATCTTGAGTCTTTCTTTTTGGGGTCTTAAATACGGCATTGATTTTACTGGCGGTTCTTATTTAGAAGTTAATTTTAAATATCAACGCCCTGCCACGGCCGAGGTGACGAGCCAACTGGCCCCATTGAATTTAGGAGCCATCACGGCTCAGCCAGTTGGCGATGCCGGCTTAATTCTGAGATTCAAAGATATCAACGAGGAAACTCATCAAAAAATTTTGACTACTCTGCGCCAGCAATTTAAACCGACTGATCAAAAAAACCTTGATGAAAAATCGGTGATGACGGAGCAGCGTTTTGAATCAATTGGTCCAACCATTGGCCAGGAATTAAAAAATCGAGCGATCATCGCCATTATTTTAGTTTTGATTTTTATCATTCTCTATATCGCTTACGCCTTTCGTAAAGTTTCGAAACCGCTTGAATCTTGGAAATATGGCGTGGCGGCAGTCATTTCCTTGGCCCATGATACCATAATTACGGTCGGTGCTTTTTCACTCCTCGGACATTTCAAGGGAGTAGAGGTTGATAGTCTCTTTGTCACCGCCGTTCTGACGCTCTTGGGTTTCTCGGTTCACGACACCATCGTGGTTTTTGATCGGATTCGAGAAAATTTATTTAAATATTATTCCAATAATTTCGAAGAGACAGTTAATAAGAGCGTTAACGATACCTTGACTCGTTCAATCAACACTTCCTTAACTGTTTTATTGGTCCTCTTAAGTATTTATTTCTTGGGCGGTGCTTCGATCAAATATTTCTCTTTGGCTTTAATAATCGGCGTGATAATTGGCACTTATTCTTCGATTTTTAACGCTAGTCCAATCATTGTTGATTGGTTCCGTCTAAGTCTGCGACGGAGTAAGAATAAATAGACTAAAAAGTATTATTTGAATCAAAAAAATCTTCGTTAAAACCAGCGAAGATTTTTTTAATTTGTTTTAATCTCAATCTTTAGTCATAATTTAAAAAATATTTGACTCTTTTTTATCTTTATATTAAAATAATTAAGTAAAATAACACTTGACTTATTAATAAATTTGTGCTATACTTCTTTATTAAATAAAAGTTCTAATAATTTTGCTTAATTCTAAAGCAAAATCTTCTTAAAAATAAAGAAAATTAAGTCCTATGGATTCTAAGGACATTAAAACCACTGGTTCTAACACTCAATCTCAATATAATTTTAATGAGACGGTTTCGGATTTACTCTCAGTTTTAAACCAGCGCGAACAGGATGTTATCAAAAGACGCTATGAATTGACCGAGAGCAAAAAAGAAACTCTTGAGGAAATAGGCCAGAGCTATAAGATTACCCGCGAACGCGTCAGACAAATTGAGATCGATGGCATTAAGAAATTAAGGCAAATTGATTTTGAGCAGCCGAAATTTTTATCAATCAAGGCCGTGGAACAAGAAATCAATCGCTTGCTGCGTGCCCACGGCGGCATTATGGCCGAAGATTATCTTTTGGCTGAGTTATTGAAAGTTTTTAAAGATCAACTTTTGAATAAAAAATCAATCACTTTTATTATCAGTCAATTATTGTCTGATAAGTTCAATTTTATCGCGGGCGATGAAGATTATCATAACGTTTGGAAGTTAAATAACGTTTCCTGGGATTTTATTGAAAATATTCTGGTTCAGATTTTTGACATCTTGCGTCAGGAAAAGCGCAATCTAATAGCTAAAGAAATTTTGGAATTATATAAATCTCAATATTGCCACGGTGATCCCAAAACCGACCCGGTTTGTTATCTAACTGAATTAAGGTTGGATGTCGATAGCGTTCTTTTATCTTATCTTAAGATCAGCCGGCTAATTAAACAAAATATTTTGGGTGAATTTGGTTTGGCTGAATGGAATACCATTGTGCCTAAAAGGATGACTGATAAAGTTTATTTGGTTTTAAAAAAGGAAAATAAGCCTTTGCATTATAATGATGTAGCCAAACTGATTAATGAGATTAATTTTGATCACAAGATTGCTCAGCCGGCCACGGTTCATAATGAATTAATTATGGATGAGCGCTATGTTCTGGTCGGCCGCGGTATTTATGGCCTCAAGGAATGGGGTTATCAAAATGGTACAGTCAAAGAGGTGATTATTAGTATTTTAAAAGAGAGTGGCCATCTATCTAAAGATGAAATTATCAATCGAGTTTTGGAGCAAAAAATTGTTAAAAAAACCACTATCAACCTTTCTCTATCAAATAAAGATACCTTTAGAAAATTGCCTAGCGGCGAATTCGAATTGGTCTCTAGCTAGAAAAAGTCTTATAATAATATTAGTGAATTGATTCCGATTATCGGGTTTCTTTATTTGTCTTTATGAATTTAGATTTAAGTTTACTTCAAGCTTTTGCATCTGAACCACCCCTGGCCATTACTTGGGAAATATTCATTAATGGCGGGTGGGTTATTTTTTTGTTAGTCCTCCTTTGGGGCTTCTGGCAGATTTGGCTATATCGTATTCAAGAACAGTATAGTGCTTCGATTGAATATATTTTCTTAGCAATTGATATTCCCAAAAGCAACGAACAAAGCGTCAAGGCGATGGAACAATTTTTTGTTCATTTGGCTGGGGCCCATGGCAGTCATAATCTGATCGAAAAATATTGGCAAGGCAAATTTCAACTTTCTTTTAGTCTGGAGCTAGTCAGCTTAGATGGCTATATTCAATTTTTGATCCGTACGCCCAAAGAATATCGCGATCTGATCGAGTCGGCTATTTACGCTCAATATCCCGACGCCGAAATAACCGAGGTCCGGGATTATACTGAGGCAGTGCCAGCTCTTTATCCCAACGAGGAATACGATCTTTGGGGCTCTCAATTTGTTTTATTCAATAAAGATCCTTATCCAATCAGAACCTATTTTGAATTTGAACATTCCTTGACTCAACAATTTTTGGATCCAATGGCCGCCCTACTCGAATCCATGAGTAAACTCCAGATGGGCGAACAAGTTTGGATTCAATTAATCATCACGCCGATCGATGATAGTTGGAAAGAAGAGGGCATCCGAATCGTCAAAAAATTAATTAAAGCTAAAACGGAAGAAAAAAAAGGTTTCTTGACTAATGTTTTGGAGTTGCCACTTAATCTACTCGGTCAGGTGAGTGAAGAAATTTTCCCTCTGGGCTTGGGTGGTGAAGCCGAAAGGAAAGTTGAAGCCCCACCTTCGCTAATGCAGCATCTTTCACCCGGTGAAAAAATAATCGTGGAAGCGATTGAAAATAAAATTTCGAAACTTGGTTTTAAAACTAAGTTTCGAGTCATCTATGTGGCTAAGAAAGAAGTCTATGCTCGTTCCCGTGGTGTTTCGCCGATTGTTGGTGCTATCAAGCAATTTAATACCTTGAATCTAAACTCTTTCAGACCGGCCAAAAAAACCTGGACGAGAGTCAATTACTTCTTTGTTAATCGGCGGGTCAATCTCAGAAAAAATAAAATAATTAATGCTTATAAAAAGCGGAGCACTAATCGAGGCGTGGGTCCTTTTGTGCTTAATGTTGAAGAATTAGCCACCATCTTTCATTTCCCAGTGCTAACTGTTAAGGCGCCGCTCTTAAAGAAAACCGAAAGTAAAAAAGCTGAGCCACCATTTAGCTTACCAATTTCGGAAGAAGAGGCGGTTGAAAGAATCGCGGTCAAAGAAGAAGCCATGCCACCAGCCGCTGAAGTAAAAGAAGAAGAAATGATTAGGCCAGCCTTTGACTACAATAACCCTTATTTCGAAGAAAAGTTCGCTCTTGATCCGTCTAAGATCAAAAAGGAAATTGAAAACCAGAAAGAGCCACCGACCAATTTACCCCTCGAAAAGAGATAACTTAATTTATGGAAGAAGATTTAAAAAAACATCAAGACGAAATCATAGTCTTTGCCGAAACCAATTTCCGCAATGATCAGCATCGTTTTGGCATCAAAACCGATGATCGACGCCGACACATGTATCTGGTGGGCAAGACCGGCATGGGCAAATCAGTGGCGCTCGAGAATATGATCTTTGCCGATATTCAGGCTGGTCATGGTTTGGCCGTGGTTGATCCCCATGGTGACTTGGCAGAAAAAGTTCTTGATTTTATACCCAAGAACCGCGTCAATGACGTAATCTATTTTAATCCGGCCGACATTGATTATCCTATTGCCTTTAATATTTTGGAAAAAGTTGATCCTCACTATCGGCATTTGGTTGCCTCGGGTCTGATCGGCGTTTTCAAAAAAATCTGGGCCGATTCCTGGGGTCCGCGCCTGGAATACGTTTTACGTAATGCCATTCTGGCCTTGCTCGATTATCCCGACAGCACGCTCTTGGGCATCAATCGCATGTTCATCGATAAAGACTATCGTAAAAAGGTTATTGCCAAGATCCAAGATCCGGTGGTTAAATCTTTCTGGGCCGAAGAGTTTGCCAAATACGGTCCCCAATTCGCGGTCGAAGCCGTGGCACCAATTCAAAATAAAGTCGGTCAATTTTTATCAACCTCGCTGATTAGAAACGTGGTCGGTCAGGTTAAATCAACTATCGATGTTAGAAAAATCATGGATGAAGGCAAAATTTTGATTATGAATCTGGCCAAAGGCCGCATTGGTGAAGATGCCTCGGGCTTAATGGGCGCCATGATGATCACCAAAATTCAGTTGGCGGCTATGAGTCGAGTCGATATCCCTGAAAGCCAAAGAAAAGATTTTTATTTGTATGTCGACGAATTTCAAAATTTTGCCACCGAAAGTTTCGCCAATATCTTATCCGAAGCGCGCAAGTATCGGCTTAATCTGATTCTAGCTCACCAATACATCGAACAACTAAATGAGGTGGTCCGGCCAGCGGTTTTTGGTAATGTCGGCACGATCATCTGCTATCGCGTGGGTGCCGCTGATGCCGAAGAACTGGAAATAGAATTCACGCCGCGCTTCACCCAAGAAGATTTGGTTAATCTGCCCAAATATAATGTTTACATGAAACTGATGATTGATGGCATTGCTTCGGATCCTTTTTCCGCTAGGACTTTGCCGCCGATCAGTAAAAATTTTGATAATCGAGATAAGATCATTGCTGTTTCCCGAGAACGCTATGCCAAGCCGAAAAATACCGTGGAAGATAAAATTCGACGTTGGAGTGGGGTAGAAGCGCCAAAAGAAGAAAAGGAAGTTAAAGAAGAAACCAAAATTCCAGAAAAGATTATCGCTAGTAAGAAATCAACCAATTTTTTAGAACTGCTGGCCGAGCCTCAGTCGGAACGGCAGATTAAAGAAGACGAGACCAAAAGTCCGGCTAAGAAATCTGAGGAACCGCTCTTCGAAGTTAGTTGCGATAATTGTGGCGAATTAACCAAGATTAAATTTAAGCCTGATGATGTGCGAGCCATATATTGTAAAGAATGCCTGAAAAAATCACGGCGTGGTTTACTGCCCACGGTCAAGAAAAAACCAGAACCAATAGCGGTCGCAAACCGACCGGAAGAACCCAAGGCGATTTCCTTGGATGAAGCCTTGAAACAAAAACCAGTGCCTTTCCGTCAATCTAAAATTAGGCCGCCCGAAATTAAAGCACCGAGCGTCGCTCGATCAGAAATCAAACCACCGGTAGTTCCTAATCGTGAGCCAGTCGTTCGAAATCAAACCGCCCGGTCGGAAGAAAAGAGCAACCCAATTATAAAATCATCGAGCGAGCGATCAGTCAAGCCCGGCCAAGTAATCAAATTAAACAGTAATTAACACCAATTTAATCCAAAAACAAAAAATCTCGATTAATTCCATCGGGATTTTTGTTTTACCCGTATTCAAGACAAATAATATCTATAAATATCAATTTGTATCCTTGTATCTTTATATCTATAATACACCCTAATTCTATTTTCGAATATTATCACATCAAATAGATTCTTCCCCCCGCCAAGGCGGGGTCGGAATGACAACTAACCCGAATTATATCAATAAATATCCTCATATCAACCTATATCAAATTTCT
>CAZFGO010000033.1:0-10068 GCA_964518525.1 uncultured Gammaproteobacteria bacterium
CATTACGACCTAGTTTATCGACAGCCAGACTTGAAATAACTTTACTTTAGAGATTACTTCGCTTCGCTCGCAATGACAATTTTGGATCTGTCATTGCGAGGAGTCCCGACTGGTCGGGACGACGAAGCAATCTCTATAGCCCTTGCATTATTTTTTATAATATTATAAGATATACACAATAGATCCCGCCAGGCGGGATTTTAAAAACCAAATTTTTAAATAATTTAAGCATACTGGCGCGCCTGCCCTGCCTACCGCAGGCAGGCTGCCGGCAGGCAGGAAGGTCTCGAGACCGAGTACTCTTAAATCTATCCTGAGTCCCGATTTTATCGGGATAAAGGACCTCAATATTTTAGGCTAATTTAAATAATTTAAGCAGAGTTTATGCCTCTAGCCAATAAATTAATCAATTATTTCAAAGAATCCCGTCTGGAATTAAAAAAGGTTATCTGGCCAACCAAAAAGCAGACCTTGCAGTATACTCTGATTGTTGTTGGCTTTAGCCTGGGCCTGGCCGCCGCTCTCGGAGCCTTGGATTATCTTTTTGCCTCCTTTATCGAAAAAATCATCAATCGGTAAAATTTTTTTAAACTCTATGCCCAAACAAATAGTCCAGCGCGGAAAGCGCTGGTATGTCATCCATACCTACTCTGGTTATGAAGAAAGTGTGTCGAGCAATTTGAAACAGAGAATCGAATCCATGGATATGCAGGACAAAATTTTTAACGTTTTGGTTCCGACCGAAAAAAAAATTAAGATCAAGAACGGCAAGAGAAAAGTCGTCACCGAAAAAATTTTCCCGGGCTATATCCTAGTGGAAATGATTGTAACCGATGATTCCTGGTGGGTGGTTCGAAACACCTCCAATGTCACTGGCTTCGTCGGCACCGGCACCACGCCCACGCCGATTTCCGAAGAAGAGATCAAATCGCTCCAGAAGCGCATGGGCGTCGAAGAACCAAAGTATAAGATTGATGTCACCGTCGGAGCGCCGGTCAAAATCATTGATGGACCATTTAAAAATTTTGAAGGAAAAATTTCTGACGTTGATGAAGCGCGCGGCAAGGTGAAAGTTTTGGTTTCCATCTTTGGTCGCGAAACGCCGGTGGAACTAGATTTTCTGCAGGTGAAGAAGATATAATAGCGATACGAATTTACGAATACATGCGAATGATACGAATAATTTTTTATGGAGGGGAAAATTATCTATCCAAAATTATGTTATAAAATAAATGGTCTCTGTTTTAGAACTCAGAATGAATTAGGCAGGTTTTGTCGCGAAAAACAGTATGCCGATCGATTAGAACAATTATTAATCGAAAATAGAATTAAATACCATAGAGAAGCATTAATACCATTTGTCATAAATAATAACCAAAAAGTGAAAGGCAATATTGCTGATTTCATTATTGAAAATAAATTAGTCCTTGACTGCAAGGCGAAAAAATTTATAACCAAAGAAGATTATAATCAGATGCAAAGATATTTAATAGCTAAGAATCTAATCCTTGGATTAATAGTAAATTTCCGAAGCACTTATCTAAAGCCTAAAAGAATAATTAATTATAAATTAAATACGGAAGACATGAATAACTAATTCGTATCATTCGTATGCGTTATTCGCATTAAATTCGTATCGCAAAAAGATATGCCCAAGAAGATAAAAACAATCATCAAATTACAAATTCCGGCTGGCAAAGCCACCCCGGCCCCGCCGATTGGCCCGGCCCTGGGTCAGCATGGTTTGAACATCTCGGAGTTTTGCAATCGTTTTAATGAGAAGACTAAAAATCTCGGCAACGATATTATTCCGGTTGAGATCACGGTTTTTGAAGACCGCACTTATAGCTTTATCACCAAAACGCCGCCGGCCGCCGAGCTATTGAAAAAAGCCGCGGGTATTGAAAAGGGCTCGGGCAAACCCTTACAAGAAAAAGTTGGCAAGGTAACCAAAGCCCAGATCCGCGAAATCGCCCAAAGAAAAATGCCCGACCTCAACACCACCGATCTCGAAGCGGCGATCAAAACCATTGAGGGCACGGCCCGACAAATGGGTCTCGAGGTCGTCGGTTAATTAATAAACTACCTTTATGGAAAAATATCCTATCATCCGCACGATTTATCTTTATCTCTTTGCCCTGATTGGCCTGGCCATGCTCGCTGTTGGTTTCGCCCGGCTGATTGATTTAGGACTCAAGGTCTATATCTTCACCAAAGCCGACGTGCAAGATTATTCTTATCGGATGCCGCCGGCGCCGCCAACTCCTTACGTTGATCAGAATCTCAAATCAGCCGAGTGCCTCAGCAACTCCAAATGCAATCTTACCGATGAACAAAAACAGTTGATCAAAAACTGGCTCGACGATTATCGGGCCTGGCAATCGAGTCCCAAGATCGATTACCGAACTAGTCAACGCCACACTGAAGCTTCAAACTCGCTCTCGCTGATTATCGTTGGTTTGCCCTTGTATCTTTATCATTGGTTAGTAATCAAACAAGACATTAAACGGCGTAAAGAAGAGTCGGCCAATCAAAAATCTTAGAATCCGTACTCCTTAACCTTTTAAGTGGGAGGTTGACTCGTCACCAACCGTTGGAACCACACTTTTGTCTCATCCGGAGACTCCAAAATATCTATGCCTCAGGGAAAACGCTACAGCGAATTAGCCAAGTTAGTTGATCAAAAAAAACTTTATTCACCGGCCGAAGCCATCGAGCTGGCCCAAAAAACTTCCAAAGTTAAATTCGATCCCTCGATTGAAGTCCACTTCCGCTTGGGAATCGACCCCAAGCGCGGTGAAGAACAAGTCCGAGGAACGGTCGTGCTGCCCCACAGTTTGGGCCAAAAGAAGATCGTGGCCGTCTTTGCCGAAGGAGAAAAGGCCACTGAAGCCAAAAAGGCCGGCGCGAGCCTGGTTGGTGGCAAAGAGCTGATTGAAGAAATCAAAAAAACTGGTAAAATTAATTTTGACCTGGCCATTGCCACGAGCGAGATGATGAAAAATCTAGCCCAGATCGCGAAGATTCTCGGCCCCAAGGGCCTGATGCCCAGCCCCAAAAATGAAACCGTAACCGATGATGTCGCTAAAACTTTAGCCGAGCTCCAAAAGGGAAAAATAACTTTTAAGAATGATGACGGCGGCAATATTCACCAGATTATTGGTAAGGCTTCTTTCGAAAGTCAGAAACTCTTGGAAAATTTTCAAACCCTACTCGAAGCCGTTAAAAAAGCCAAACCAGCCACAAGTAAAGGCATTTACCTCCAAAGCGCCACTCTCGCTTCGACTATGGGGCCCGGCATCAAGATAAAAATTTAAATTAATAAATTTTACTTATGCCCGAAAAATGCTTTCGTCCTCACTGGGATGATTATTTCATGGCGATAGCAAAAATTATTGCCACTCGCGGCACCTGCGATCGCCTGCGAGCGGGCGCAGTCCTGGTCAAAAATAATCGCATTATTGCCACGGGTTATAACGGCGCGCCGCCGGGTCTGCCTCATTGCGATGGCGAGGCCGGCCATCTCTTGGAAGACGGTCATTGTGTGCGTACTATTCATGCCGAACATAACGTAATTATCCAGTCCGCTCGACTGCAAGGAACCAGCACCGAAGGCAGCGTCCTCTATAGTCTTTATAATCCCTGTATTCACTGCGTCAAATACCTCGTGGCCGCCGGAGTAAAAAGAGTGGTCATTGGAAAAATCTATCGCGGCGAAGCAGCCTTGAACTATCTCAAAGAAGCCGGCGTGACTATTGATTTATACCAGGAGAATCCCGAATGGAATAAAGAAGTGGAGGATTTATTTAAAGAAGAGATTAAAGAAGTTAAGGCAAAGGAAGGCGAAGTAAAATTAGATAGTAAAAAATGATCCTGCTCGAGGAGGTGCAGGTTAAAACCTATGGCCAAAATAATTTTGGGTCTGGCTGGTCGAATCGCCAGCGGCAAGGGAACTGCCGCGGCTCATCTCAAAGAAAAACAAGAAATCGAAATGTTTGGCTTTTCTAATTCCCTAAAAGAAACCCTCAACACTTACGATATCACAATCACTCGAGAAAACATGCAAAAACTCTCGACCTTTTTGCGGCAGAATTTCTCGGAGGATATCCTGGCCAAGGCAATAATGAAAAAAGTAAAAAATGCCCAAAGCCAAATCATTATCATCGACGGCGTGAGGCGAGAAACCGACATCAGTAATTTTCGTTCCTGGCAGAATTTTTATTTAATCTTTGTCGAAACTGATCAAAAGATCAGATACGACCGTTATGTTAAGAGAAATCAATCACTGGGTGATAGTTCCATGTCTTTTGATGAATTCCTAAAAAAAGACTCGGCTGAACCAGAAGCCCAGATTGAAGGGTTAAAACCAACTGCCAATTTTGTTTTGACCAACAACGGCACCTTTGAAGATTTTTATAAAAAAATAGATAGGACAATCAAGAAATTAATCGCCGAATAAAAAATAATATGCATGGCCATGAGTATCAAGCTAATGCCAAAAAAACGGCTCACTACCCGAGAGAGCAAGCGCTTTATTATGTCGCTCTCGGCCTCGCCGGCGAAACGGGTGAATTAATCAACAAAATTAAAAAAATAATTCGTGATGATGGCAACAAATTGACGCCAGAGCGAAAAGAACAAATAAAACAAGAGTTAGGCGATATTTTATGGTATCTCGCCATGATCTGCGAAGAAAGCGGCTTAAATTTAGATGAGGTCATGAAAAATAATAATGAAAAATTGTTTAGCCGCCAAAATCGTGACACCCTCGGCGGCGACGGCGACCAGCGCTAAAACCATGAGGCAATACTTACAAATTGTAAAAAAAATTATTGACGAAGGCGAGATGAAAAAAAATCGCACCGGTGTCGATGCCCTGACTATTGCCGGTGCTATTTTTGAACACGATCTCCAAAAAGGTTTTCCCCTACTCACTACCAAAAAAATGCCTTTCCGGCTGGTGGCGACTGAATTGGAATTTTTTATCAAAGGTCTCACTGATAAAAAATGGCTTCAGGATCGCAACGATCACATCTGGGATGAATGGGCCAACCCCGAAAAAGCGCCCTACGCTCATAGCGAAGAAGCCAAAAAAAAGATGTTTGAAGAGCGAGACCTTGGACCGATCTATGGCTTCCAGTGGCGACACTTCAACGCCGATTACCAGGGTTATGAAAAAAATTACGAAGGCCAGGGGGTTGACCAATTGAAAAAAATGATCGATACCATTAAAAATAATCCCAACGATCGACGGATGATTGTTTCGGCCTGGAACCCTTCGAAGCTCAACCAGATGGCCCTGCCGCCCTGCCACTACGCCTTCCAGGTTACTGTGGTCAACGGAAAATTAAATCTGCTCTGGAACCAACGTTCGGTGGATACCATGCTCGGACTACCTTTTAATATCGCGAGTTATGCCCTGCTCTTGCATCTCTTGGCCAAAGAAACCGGCCTTAAGGAAGGAAGATTGGTTGGCTTCTTGGCTGATGTCCATATTTATGCTAACCATTTGGCCAGCGCTAAGGAACAATTAGCGCGCGATCCCGAAGCCTATCCCCGACCCCAGATTGAAACCAAAAATTTCTCATCGATTTTCGACTGGACTGCTCTTGACACCAAACTTCTAAATTACCAAAGCTATCCCAAAATTGATTTCCCAATCGCGGTTTAAAAAACATACATGAAGCTTATTTTGATGGCGGCCCAGACGGTTGACGGCATTATCGCCAAAAACCCAAACCAAAATGCCGATTGGACTAGTCCGGCCGACAAGAAATCCTTCGTGGCCGAAACCAAAAAGCATGGCGCGATTATTTTCGGCCGCACCACCTTCGAGGCTATTGGCCGAGCCCTGCCAGGTCGGCTTAATTTAATTTTAACCAGCGAGCCGGAAAAATATCAGGATCAAACGAGACCCGGCCAACTAGAATTTTTCAATGGTCAGCCGACTGAGGTGGTTCAAATGCTTAAAAAAAGAGGCTTTAAGTCGGCAGTACTCGGCGGCGGATCTAGGACCAACGCCGCCTTTCTCCGAGCTAGCTTGGTGGATGAGATTTTAATTACTATTGAACCAAAAATTTTTGGCCGAGGATTAAATTTTACGGAAGGACAAGAATTCGATCTCAATCTCAAACTACTCGAAACTAAAAAAATCGGCGAGGACGCAATTCAATTACACTATCAAGTAATAAAATAATTAATATCGAAAAGGATGAAAAATCGACGAGGACTACTAGTTATGATCGACGGCATTGACGGCTCGGGCAAAGGAACCGCCACTAAAGCTTTGGCTAGCTGGGCTAAAATCAAGAAATTGGCCGTCTTAGATTTGAAAACCTACTGGAAAAAAAATCACACCTTTCCCGAACCAGCCGAACTAAAAAAATATCAAGTAATTATCTCGGCCGAGCCAACCTTTTCGATGGTCGGCCAGGCGATCCGCGAAGAAATCGTTCGCGATAACCAAAGGAATTATTCCGCCTTTACCACGGCCGAAGCCTTTGCTCTGGATCGCGAGATTCTTTATCGCCGCGTCATCATCCCGGCCCTAGCCGCCGGTAAGTTTATTTTTCAAGAACGCGGAGTCACCACCTCGCTTGCCTATCAACCGGTCCAGGCTGAACTAATTTCTTTGAAAACTATTCTCGGCCTTAGGGGCAATCAGCTGGCCCTCGAATATCGGCCTGATCTACTCGTCATCACCACGCTCAAACCAGAAATCGCTCTGGATCGACTCAAGAAAAGAACTAAAAAAATGGATCAATCGATTTTTGAAAAACTAAACTTCTTGAAAAAAGTTGAGCACCGATTCCAGGCTGATTGGTTTAAAAAGATTTTTACCAATCTGGGATCGAGTGTGGTTTATCTCGATACGAGCGGTTCAATCGAAAAAGAAAATAAAGACGTGATTGAAATTTGGGAAAAATTTCTGAAGTCAAAAACTAAATCGTAAAAATGTTTCCATCAACCGAATGGCTGCTTTTCGCGGCTTTTTTTATCATCGAATCTGTAGTACAATAAATTTAGTTGCTATTTTGAACGCTTTATTTGTCATTGCGAGCGAAGCGAAGCAATCCCTAGAGAGATTGCTTCGTCGATCCGACTTGACGTCGGATCTCCTCGCAATGACAGAGAATTGTCATTGCAAGCGTAACGACCTGCCTGCCAACAGACAGGAGCGAAGCAATCCCTACCGTCGCCTTGATAAGGCTCCTCACAATAATGAGAAATTGTCATCACATTCGGCTTCACCTCAGTGCAAGCTCTGAACCTAGTCGAAGGATGACGACTTTAAGATTATTAATCAACTATGGACCTAGAACCAATCATTGGCCTGGAAATCCATGTCCAGCTCAAAACCAAATCAAAAATGTTTTGTGGTTGCGATAACTCCGGCGAGAATCAACCGCCCAACACCACCATCTGCCCGATCTGCTTAGGCCACCCCGGCACCCTCCCCGTTCTCAATCGCCAAGCAGTCGAATGGGGCGTGCTCTCGGCCCTGGCTTTGAATTGCCGCATTCCGGAATTTTCCAAATTCGATCGAAAAAATTATTTCTACCCCGACCTGCCCAAAGGTTATCAAATTTCGCAGTACGAGGAACCAATCGCCCTGGACGGCTGGCTCGTTATCGAAGTTAAGGGAGAACAAAAAAAAATTCGTATCACGAGACTGCATCTCGAGGAAGACGCGGCCAAACTAATCCATTCGCCGAGTGGCCAATGGAGTTATATTGATTTTAATCGCGCTGGTACGCCACTAATGGAAATCGTCACTGAGCCGGACTTACGAACCCCGGAAGAAGCCAAAACTTTTATGCAAGAATTGAGGCTAATGATGCTGGCCCTCGGTGTCTCGGAGGCTGAGATGGAAAAAGGCCATCTCCGCTGCGATGCCAATATCTCGCTTCGGCCTCGAGGCCAAGAAAAGTTATCGCCCAAAATTGAGGTTAAAAATATTAATTCTTTCCGAGCCGTGGAGCGAGCCCTAGAATATGAAATCAAACGACAAACCCAATTATGGACCGAATCCCGACCGCCACAGATTCAAGCCACTCGCGGCTGGAATGATCAAAAACAAATCACTGAAGAGCAACGAACCAAAGAAGAGGCCCATGATTATCGCTACTTTCCCGAGCCTGATCTGCCGCCAATCACTTTTGCTCCCGAGGAAGTCGAAACAATCAGAGCCAAGTTGCCGGAGCTACCCCAAATTAAGCGCCAACGTTTCATCGAGATGTATGAGATGAATCCGACCGATGCCAAGATTATTATTGAAGACGAAGATCTCGCCAACTACACCGAGGAAGTAATTTCCGAATTAAAAGCCTGGCTCTTATCAATTAAGGGCGCTGAAACTGAAGAAAAAATTTGGCAGCAAAATAAAAAACAACTGGTTAAACTGATAACTAGTTGGCTCGTCAATAAACTTTTGGCCTTGCTCCATGAAGCTAATCTTACGATCAAAGAATGCAAGATCACGCCGGAAAATTTTGCTCAGATGATCGCCCTGATCTATCAAAACAAACTTAATAGCGCCACGGCCCAAACGCTCTTGGCTGAAATGTTTAAAACCGGCATTGAACCAGATTACGCCATCAGAGAAAAAGGCCTAGCCCAGCTCGATAATGAAAAAGAAATCGAGGCTCTGGTGGATAAAATAATTGCGGCCAATCCTGGCCCAGTCTTGGATTATGAGCAGGGTAAAGTCCAGGCGCTTCAATTTTTGGTTGGCCAAATTATGCGCGAAACTAAAGGAAAAATTAACCCCAAGACAGCGGAAGAGCTATTTAGAAAAAAATTAAAAAATTGACAAATTTAAACGGCTATGCTATAATTATAATATAAATTTTATCCTTAAAACTATAAAACTATGTTAGAACCCAACAGAGAATTAAAAGGTAGGATACCACCTGAGGGAATTGAATATATCGGCGGCTTTAGAGAACCGCCTTCTGGTGCCAAGCTAGTCGAGACCGTCGCGGACGGTGTCGGAATTTTTAAAGAAACTTGGAAAGATAGCCAAGGAGAAACCCGTGAAAAGCTTGGTTTATTCCCAACTGGACGGAATGATCAGGAGAAAATGGGCGGGGCAGCCAAAATTTCCCAAATCGAAACTAACCTGGCCGCTATTAGAGAAAAACCCGAAGCCTTATCTTTAATCCTGGAAAGATTCAGTGGTGATGGATTCGCTGATTTAAAAGAAGTGCTTCGAGGAAGGAATATCGATCTCATCACTGTCCTCAGTCGAATGATTCAAAATATTGAATTTGCCGCTCGATCTTACAAAGCAAAGAAAGAACCTTTATCACCAGATAAAATTGAAGAATTAATTGATCGGCAATTGGCAGAAATAAAAAAGCAGTATAGTGTTTAGAAGTAATTAATTAGAAATTAAAAAGAGCCCTTAGATCTACTGACCTAAGGGCCTTTCAGTTGGGCAACTCCCCCCTTGTTTCGGTTATCGCTTCTTGAAGCCGAATCAACCTGAGGCATCTGAGCATCAGGAACGTGATTCGAACTTTAGAATCGTCATCGACACCAACGCAGATCTGAAGCGAATAGACCCAGAGAGCTGGATTTTCTTTCTTAAAACGCTCCCATTCATCAATCAGGTCCCCAAAACCGACCTGATTGACGATCCCTAGCGCCCGTTCGCCCACCCTAGGCAAAGGTTCGAGTAGGAACAGTATCTGGAGCAATTGGGTAACGGAAATATAGTTTTCCTTCTTACCTTCGGCCTCGAATTGCCGAATGGCGCTCTCCATCAGCTGACAGAGCAGTGGGTTACTTTCCCGAAGCCATTTCCAGAGCTGTTCATAGAAATGATCGGCTGAATAGACGCCATTGGTAAAATTACCCAAATGGCTTTCTAGAGTTGCGGCCTCGACACGGCGCATTTTTTGCCTCCTTTTTTAGCACTAGATTTTCAAAAAACTTTCCACCTTTGGGGGCCTTGCCCCCTGTAAATCTGATCAATATTTTAACCTATCACATTTAAAAAAATTGTCAAGCAATTCCTCTTGACAATTTTTTTATTATCTTATATAATATAGTTTTGTGAAATAA
>CAZFGO010000034.1:0-3596 GCA_964518525.1 uncultured Gammaproteobacteria bacterium
AATTACCATTGTTTTGGTTGGTATAGAGGTTGATCACGCCTGGCCAGTTGCCCGAAACATCGGGAAAGTTTTCATACATGCGACCGTTGAGATATTGGTTATAAAAATCACTGCCATTGGCTACGATAATTTTGTCCGGGCCAAAGAGATTTCGCGCTTGAACAAATAATTTGTTCATCCCTTGGCGCCAACTATTATTGATCGCATCATTGTTTTTAAACTGGCCATTATTACTGATGTCAATTTTACCTTGATTGATCCAAGTGATCTCATCCCAAGTATTATCAAAAAAAATTCCGTCCCACTGGTTTTTTGAAAGCAGAGTTTGATTAATCAATTCGGGCAGGACCTCACTCCACCTTTGGCCAGCGGAATTTGGTTGGGTTTGGTCTGAAACATTGATCAGCCAGTTGCCTGGCCAGAAACCCAGATGATTGCCCGCCGGATCTTTGAGCCACCAATTGTTTTGATCAACCAGATCGAACATCTGCCGCCAGATATTTTCTTTGGGATAGCTTTGGGCCTCGCTCGGAATCTCGGCAGCCGAGATGTAAGCCAATAATTTTATCTTGGGATTGGTTTGACGAATAATTTTTATCGCCTCGGGATTAAATAATTCTGGCTGAGGCACGAGAACAACTAGGTCCCACCTGGCTACTTCTCGAGCGTCGTCATTAGTGAGATTCCACTTCAAAAAGTAATTGGCCAGTCTCGGATATTTATTTTCCAGAAAGGCCGGTGCGCCCCAAGTTATTTGAGGAATAAGAAAAGCTGCAATTAAAATCGGAGTAATTAGTTTGATTCTTTTTTGCTGCCAATCCAACTTCATAGTACTAAGATCGGTTTCTATTTTTTAGTTTATTAATCAAATTATGTTTTATCTTAGCATAAAAATTTAATTGTGTCAATTGCTGGCTAAACAAATACTTTAGTAATAAATTTTTTTGGAAAAATAAAAAAGAGGGCAAGAAAATCTTGTACTTGTCCGCTCGATGCGATTAGGACTGATTGCGTGGAACACGTGGATATATACAAGAGGGAAGTTTTTTGCCCCAAGTGCGGTAAAAAGACCAAGGAATTATTGACCCCACTCAGGCCGTAAAAAAACTTTACGGCCGAACCAAACCGATCTGCCGAGAACAGTCGGTTTTATTTTCTGAAGTAGATTAAATAAAAACGGTATTAGTTTTTATGTTCATATATAGCGGAATACCAGAATCCCGTACAGTTTAACTTCGCGCAACTGGCGGGACAGGTCGAACTGGCGCCTACTCCTTGCCTACCCGCCGTCCAAAGCAGGTGACCGGAGTCGAACCGGCGTCTTCACCTTGGAAGGGTGACATAATAACCGTTATACGACACCTGCTTTGGCAGGCGGGGCGAGCGAGCAACAAAACGCCTCTGGTTTTGAAAAAAGTTTAATCTGGTCGGGGATGTGGGACTCGAACCCACGACCTCATGGTCCCAAACCATGCGCGCTACCAACTGCGCCAATCCCCGGCAAGGATGATAATAATTTTGTTTTAAAAATTATTAACCAACAATAATTAATATTGATTATAATTTAAAATCAAAGGAAAATCAATTGTTCTTCTCTGGATTTGAAAAAGAAAAAAGGCGCTGCTCTGGGGCAGACGCCTCTTGGTTGGATCAACGGATCTGGAGAGTTGATCCGAGGTACTCCAAATTTTTGGGACGGATGACCAATCGCTTCTCCTTGGCCGGTTCGATCTGGCCAGCGTGCCAGGCCTTGAAGCCGAGCTTAGTGGCCAGGGCGATGACTTTCCGGACATCAGCCGGCGCGAGATAGAGGGCAAAGCCCGCGCCCATGTTCAAGTTACTGTAGGCCTCAGTATCGTCCACCGGACCATGCTCTTGAATGAATCGAAAGATCGGCGGTTCAGGTTCGGCCACTCGGTCAATGACATAGGCGAAGGGCTGAGTTGGCCGCATCAGTTTGCGCCAACCGTGGCCAGTGATATTGACCGCGTAGTGGATCCGGATGCCTTCTTTTTGACAGTCTCGGATCAGGGGAACGTAGATGATCGTGGGATCGAGCAGGACTTCGGCATAGCTTCGGCCTTGAGGATCGGTTGGTATTTTGGTGAGGAAGCCATCAGATAGTTTTTCTCCGATCTGGCGGGCCAGAGTGAGGCCATTGGCGTGTATACCCAAGCTACCAATCAAGACGATAGCGTCGCCAGCCCTGATGTTATCGCTCCGGATCAAGTTTTCCTTGGTGACTAAGCCGATGGCCGAGCCGCTCAAGATTTCAGCTTTGAGGCAGATTAGGTCTCGAAGAACCGGAGTTTCGCCTCCGCCCCAGGCGCAGCCAGCCAGATTGCAAGCTTCTTTCCAGCCCAGAATCAGATCCTTGCTGCGTTCCTGGTTATGAAACCATTGGGAGGCGAACACGGCCAAATGCATGGCCACTGAAAGCGGCATTGCTCCCACGGTGATGAGATCATTGACGATCATGGCTACGGTATCTTGAGCTGCGGCGGCGTAATAAGATTGACCGGTTAGTTCGAAGACAAGAGCGGTAACCAGATTTTTGGTACCCAAGCCCTCTTCGACATGAGCCAAAAATCCCCAAGGTGTTTCTATGAGATAAGCGCTCTCGCCGCGGCTCGGTTCGAATTCGGAAAAGCCATGATCCTTCAGGTTGGGAGCGGTTTCTCGGCCGGCTTCTTGAGCCCAGACCTTGAACGGATCCATTGAATCGTAACTAACACCAGAACTAGCGTAGGTCATTCCTTGCGGTTTGCTATCTCGTGACATTCTACCTCCTTTTTCAAGGGTGCTTGCTTTTATCGGTTTAGTTGATCTTAAATTATCAATTAAAATAAGTCAAATAAAAAACAGCCGGCTTGCGGCTATCTCGAGTTTGATTTCGAACTCAATTTTTTAGTTTAAATTTTTTTAAGATCCTTGTGACTTGATGCCAGAAATTGACTTGGCCAATGGCCAGGGTATCGGCAGTAAAGTTAAATTTAATTTTTTTTATTTTCTGGCTGACTAGATTGGCGTCTGGATCATTTTTGAGTGCCGCCAAGGTCAGATGGGGAGCAAATAATTTTAATATATGTTTGGAGCCGTACTTCTTTCGATAGGTTCGTTCTAAGGCGGTTGGTTTCCTCTTGGCAGTCCAGGGCATGGTTCCGCTTCGTAAGCGATAGCATTTCAAGAGAACCTCATGATGCAATTTTTTTAGAATCGCCGGCCCTGAAAGTCTGAGTGCGATGTTTTGGCCGTTAACTCTTAATCCCCGCGAACTAATTTTAAAAGAATAATAATTTTTTGAGATTTGATCGATCGTCTTAAAAATTTTGGGTAAGTCTCGAGGAGAGACTTTGAGATGGAACAAACTGATATGCGGTATCAATTTTTTGTTATCCACTACCAAGATATTAGGATAGCCATTAACTGCCTGCCGTATTAACCTACCTAAGCGGTTTCTTAATCGAATCGGTGGCAGGATGACGATATCTAGAAGCATAAGATTGCTTAAATTATCAAGATCGTCGTCTAAGCCAGTGCCAAATGCCAGGGGGGAGAATCCCGACTTCGGTCGGGACGCAAGGATTTTTGAAAAT
>CAZFGO010000034.1:3696-9303 GCA_964518525.1 uncultured Gammaproteobacteria bacterium
ATACCCTACTTTCAAATGTCTCGCCATCATCTTTTAAATGCCAGGGGGGAGAATCCCGACTTCGGTCGGGACGCAAGGATTTTTGAAAATCCTTTTCCATACCCTACTTTCAAATGTCTCGCCATCATCTTTTAAATGCCAGGGGGGAGAATCGGACTCCCGACGCAAGGATTTTCAGTCCTTCGCTCTACCACTGAGCTACCCTGGCCAGTTAGAAGTTTAGGTATATATAAAATTTCTGGTGGGTGAGGAAGGAATCGGACCTTCGACCTCTGTCTTATCAGGACAGCGTTCTACCACTGAACTACTCACCCCGATTTTATCGCCTGGATCAGTTTAATTGGAGCTGGTTTAACTATAACAAAAAAAGATTGGTTCTCACAAGTTTAGTCGAGCCAATCTTTTCTTTGAATTAGTCATTAATAGGAAAAGATCGTGAATCAATCGAAATCAAGAAATCCTCAATTAGTTTCCTGGCCTCTTCGGGAGTAATGCCTCTAGCTTCAATTACCTCAAAATGAAAATCCAGGGGATAGCTGTTGTCAGCTGCATCAGTATAATAATCGGAACAATTTAATTCTAGAATTTTTAAAAATCTTTCTTGGTTTTCCAAGGGCAGGGTATAGAGCTGACCGCTTTTGCCGCGGATGACGACTTCCATAAAATTTTATTTATTTTCGATCTCTAAAAAGTGACAGGATAATATTATTATCTCTCGACCTAAATTGAGTAAAACGCCGATATCGAGGCGCTCTACCCGACTATACTCCTTAGAAAGGAGGTGATCCATCCACAGCTTCCGCTACGGATGCCTTGTTACGACTTCGCCCCTATCATCGGTCTTACCCTAGTTCCCCGAACAGGGCGCTTCAGGTATTACCGACTCTCTTGGCGTGACGGGCGGTGTGTACAAGACCCGAGAACGTATTCACCGCAACATAGCTGATTTGCGGTTACTAGCGATTCCTACTTCATGGGGTCGAGTTGCAGACCCCAATCTGAACTGGGGGTAGGTTTGATGGGATTAGCTCCGCGTTGCCGCTTCGCAGCCCATTGTTACTACCCATTGTAGCACGTGTGTCGCCCAGGGTGTAAGAGCCATGCTGACTTGACGTCATCCCCACCTTCCTCCTCGTTATGCGAGGCAGTTTCCTATGAAAAATTTAACATAGGATGGGGGTTGCGCTCGTTACCGGACTTAACCGTACATCTCACGACACGAGCTGACGACAGCCATGCAGCACCTGTGCTAGACTCCGATTTAACGGTCACCCCGATTTTCATCGGGACTACACTCTAGCATGTCAAACCCTGGTGAGGTTCCTCGGTTATTGTCGAATTGAACCACATGCTCCACCGCTTGTGCGGGTCCCCGTCAATTCCTTTGAGTTTTAGCCTTGCGGCCGTACTTCCCAGGCGGGATACTTAAGGGGTTACCTTAGGTAAAACGACACTGAAAGGGTCGATACTTCCAATGTCTAGTATCCATCGTTTAGGGCGTGGACTACTGGGGTATCTAATCCCATTCGCTACCCACGCTTTCGTCTCTCAGCGTCAGGACCGTTCTAGCAAGATGCCTTCGCATTTGGTGTTCTTGTCGATATTAACGCATTTTACCGCTACACCGACAATTCCACTTGCCTCTCCCGGCCTCGATTCTTTTAGTATCGACAGCGGTTTCCCGATTGAGTCGGGAGATTTGACCATCGACTTAAAAGAACGCCTACAGGCGCTTTACGCCCAATGAATCCGGATAACGCTTGAGGTCTCTGTATTACCGCTGCTGCTGGCACAGAGTTAGCAACCTCTTATTCTCCTGGTACCGTCATTAGTTCGTCCCAGGTAAAAGTCCTTTACACCCCGAAGGGCTTCATCAGACACGCGGCGTCGCTCCCTCACGCTTTCGCGCATTGGGGAAGATTCTTGACTGCAGCCTCCCGTAGGAGTGGGGACAGTGTCTCAGTTCCCCTGAGGCGGGTCGCGCTCTCACGCCCGCTACCCGTCAGAGCCTTGGTGAGCCATTACCTCACCAACTAGCTGATAGGCCATAGGCCCCTCTCCGAGCGTGTTGCCACTTTAAATGCGAATGACTTTTGTCCCCGCATTTCCATCGGCTATTAGCTCCGCTTTCGCGGAGTTATGGCCGTCTCGGAGGTAGGTTACCAATGTGTTACTCACCCGTTTGCCACTGTCCCGACTTGCGTCGGGACCGTTTGACTTGCATGCCTTAGACACGCCGCCAGCGTTCATCCTGAGCCAGGATCAAACTCTCAAATGAATGAAAGACGATTCTAAATAATCTTTACTCGCGTAGAGATTTAATTTAGGATCTCCGCTCAACGCCAGAGGCGTGAACGGATCCGCTCGCTAGACGAGCGGAAAACTCTCAAATAAATGATCCGAGCGAATTTTTGATTCGCTGCTCATTAAAAAGATCTTTTGGTTTTTCGGATTTGGAAATCCGAAGATCTAGAAGATATCTTCAGAAACTAGTAAGGAAGAAACTTGGTGAAACCAAGTTTTGATTCAAAGGTATTAACATTTCCTGTCACTTTTTAAAGATCGAGTTCCGTTGGTCGGAACTAGTGAACCAAAACAACTAAGATTATTTTGATTCATTAGGGCCGAAGCCAAGGCCAAGATGAAGAAAAAACAGAGATACCTAAGTTATTTTAGATACCACTGTCTTTTCTCCTCGCTCGATGAAATTTTAAAGGGGATGATTTTTGATGAACTTTTTGGGTTTAAAAACTCAGATTTTATTAAATCCTACCTGGTTTTTAAAGTTTACTCCGAGGTCAGGACTCTGTCAAGCTTAATTAGGTTAGTTTTCCACAGAGGTTATTTTAAGTTATTAATTGGATTCTGTCAAATATCGCTGGTTCGATTTCGAGCCTATTTGTTTTAAGCGCCAGGTTTTGATTTTTTTGTGGTTACCGGATAGAAGGATGGAGGGAACTCGATAATTTCGGCCTTGATATTTGATTATTTCGGGCCGAGTGTATTGGGGATATTCTAAGTTGGTAGAATTTTCTCCCTCGGCAAAACTTCCGTGCGATTCTTCTTTAAGTGATTCAGATTTGATGACGCCGGGAATTAGCCGAGTGATCGCTGAGACCACGACCAGGGAAGCGAGGTCACCATCAGTCAGCACATAGGGCCCGACCGAGACCTCCTCGGCCTTGAGAATTTTTTTAACGCGCTCATCAATCCCCTCGTAGCGGCCAGAGATCAAGATTAGCTGATCAAATTTTTTTGACCAGGTCGTGGCCATTTTTTGATTAAAGGGTTTTCCCTTGGCCGAAAAAATGATTATTTTCTTTCGTTGTTTTTTGGTTAATTTTTTGATCTGGCTAACTGCTTCAATGATCGGTTCGGCCATCAGGACCATGCCGGCTCCTCCGCCATAAGGTTTGTCGTCGACTTGGCGATGTGGTCCCCTAGCCCAGCGCCGCAGATCATACTTGACGATCATAATCAAACCCTGGCTCTGAGCTCGTTTGATAATCGAGGTGTTGAGATAGGAATCAAATATTTTTGGGAAGATTGTGATTAGATCAAATCTCATATATGGTATAGCGATGCGAATAATGCGAATTACATGCGAATGATACGAATATATACGAATAACGTAATTCGTATCATTCGTATGCGATCCTATTCGTATCGCCTCTAAACAAAAACCGCACCCAGATTATATCATGTGGCACGGTCTTTGTTGCTAGACGCAAAATTTCGCGTCTTTACAGACTTATATTTTTAGTTCGTCAACCATTCCGGTATCAACATCAGCGGCTGAACTTCGGCGTTCTCGACGAGCGCCTTCGGGCTCATAGATCTTCAGGTTGATTCGAGCGTTATTTTTCGCCCCAACTATTTTTAGCAGGGTGCGTAGAGCTCGAGCGGTTTGACCTTGGCGTCCGATCACGTAACCCATGTCTTCGGGGTTAATTTTCAAGGTGATCAGAACACCCATCTCATCGACCGTCCGATCGGTGCTGACGTCATCGGGATGCGCTACGATTGATTTGACAATGTACTCAATAAATTCTTGATCACTCGTTTTTGCAGCCATACGTCTTCTAATTAATTTTAAAGCGATAAACAAGCTGGCTTCTTCGACCTTTGCTCTTCGTAGCGCCTTATTCTTAGGGCTGCCGAATCGCCGTTAAACTGAAGGGCTAGTTATCTTTGGGTATTATAGCAGATTGTAACGATTTGTCAAGCAGAACTATTTTCTGGTTTAGGCCGATTCTTTTTTGGTTTCGGTTGCCTCGGTCGCTGGTCCGACTGCTGCTGGATTTTTCTTCGCCCCTTCGGCCGTAGTCGCCTTTTCAACCTTTTTCTTTTTGATGCTCGAAACTTTAACCTTGGGGCCGGAAATAATTTTTTGATCAACTAATAAATTATGAACCGTGGGCGAAATTTGGGAGCCGACTGATAGCCAGTGTTTGATCCGTTCTCCTTTGAGGCTAACAATTTTAGGATTGGCTCGAGGGTTATAATAGCCTAAGATTTCCAAAGCATCGCCAAAGGTGTCTTTGGATTTTTCTCCGACAATCAGGCGATAAGTCGGTTTTTTATTTTTACCTCTTCGGGAAAGTCTAATAGTGAGCATGTTCTTATTAAATTTTTATTGGCAATAATTGATAAATAAATTAACTGGGTAGATATTATCAGGGTCAATTAATCTGGTCAAGTTTTGATCGCCCTCGGTCTTGAGACCTTCGGGCTAGAGCGGGGTATTTAGACTTCAAGTCAGTTGATCAGGATGGGGATAAGTAAATTAACAGTTAAAAACCGGATCTAAACAAAAAATTCAGTCCGATAGACTAATTTTTTAATCTAAATTAAGCAAAATTTTTTCTTTTAGATCGTGCTAGGCTTGACAAATTTTTTTATCTGTGATATACTACAAAGTTAAAAATGTTCTTTTGATCTAATTCCTATTAACTACCAAATAATAGAGAGAAACATGGGGGGTAGTTAAAGTTGTGCTTAACAAAGAAATGCTTGGTCCACACTAAGAATTATCTTTTTAAGCATAATTCTTGATCATCTTTTATAGATAGATCAAGAAACCTATTTACTTTTATATATAATAATATATACTTTTTAAAAAGTAAATAGCCGACTAACCTCCAGTTTTTTCTCTAGTAGCAGTGATTGATTAAGAGACGAACTTTGAAAACTTATTATTAGCTTGAGACTCTAGATTAAGACGGCTCTGATGGTGCTCGTTTTTCCTCCTACGGGTTTTCCGTCAGGCTGTCTTAACCCGGAGTCTCAAGTTTTTCAAACCAACAACCAGTCGCTATCCCCACGAGGGGAAGGAGGAAAAACATGGGCAAGACCAGAAAGGACCAGAAGCATCCGAAGGAAGAGCGGGGCGAAGCCGGACCGCGGACCGAGGGCAACCTCGCGCTCGTTCCGGACCCGGTGCCCGAGACGTCGGCCTCGCCGCCGGATCAGGCACCCACCGAGACAGCGACGGCGCCGTCGACGCCGGCTGATCAGGCACCGCCGCAAGTGGTGCCCGAAACGCCGCCACCCAGCCAGGCCACGAGCCCGGCCGCAGTGGCGGAAACGCTGAAGCCGACGGATCCG
>CAZFGO010000035.1:0-9123 GCA_964518525.1 uncultured Gammaproteobacteria bacterium
TTATCTCCTGATAGCCCCACTACCTGTATATTATCTGGATGTCCCCAAAATTTTACTTGCGTCCCTAAAAGCTCGTTGCAGGCAAACACTAATACTCAAGGTCTTCAAGGATCAGGAGACTATGTCTGCATATCACAATAAAATTTAAACCCCTAATCTTAAATTAATAAAACAAATTAATCCGCTGTTGGGCGGATTAATTATTTCTGTCATGAAACTAAAACGAAATTTTTATACTAAGCCTTCGCTCCTCATCGCCCAAAAACTCTTGGGTAAATATCTCCTAAGGCGAATTGAACGAAGAAGGATAGTTACCAAGATTGTTGAAACCGAAGCCTATATTGGCACCCGCGATCTCGCTTCCCACGCTTCGCATGGCCGAACCAAAAGAACTGAATTGATGTTTGACACGGCCGGACATGCCTATATTTATTTGATCTATGGTCTCTACTATTGCTTTAATATCACGACCGAAAGAAAAGGCTTTCCGGCTGCGATCCTGATTCGAGCAGTTGAACCAATTAAACCAAGATTAGGAAATATTCACCTAACTAACGGCCCGGCTAAACTTTGCCGCTATTTAAAAATTAACCGAAAACTTAATGGCCTCGATTTGACTGGAAATATTCTCTGGCTCGAGGATCGAGGTGAAAAAATACCCCAACAAAAAATAGTCGCGACTAAACGAATCGGCGTTGATTATGCTGGCTCCTGGAAAAACAAAAAATGGCGGTTCTATCTCAAGGATAATCCCTTTGTTTCTAAAAAAACTAGTGCTAAGGTCTCGAGACCGAGCCCGCATAGGCTGGGCAGGCACATATTAAATCATCTCTGCCCTCGGTCTCGAGCCCGAGGGGTAGATTTAAAATCTATCAGAAAATAGCAACGAGTCGATGGACTCCCTTATCACATTCCCTAAAGCGGATTTACTGTCATTGCGACCCCGCTTTAGCAGGGGAAGCAATCTCTATCCCTGCCTTTAGGGGAATCAGTGAAACAACTCTCTTTAATTTTGAGAGATTGCCACGTCGCTCCGCCTTGGCGGAGCTCCTCGCAATGACAAATAACACGCTCGGTCTCGAGACCTTCGCGCCAGAAAAATGTGACCTTCCTACCTGCCGCAGGCAGGCGCGCCAGAATATTCATTTCCGGCAAAACAAAAGAAAAACCCCGGACTGGTGTCCAGGGCAAACAGACGAAAGGCTAACAGCTGATTCCTAGACTGAGCGAGCCAAGGCGGAACGAACGTCCCCTTGAACGCTCTTGTGAGACCGCCGCCCTCTCAAAATGAAATCGAGTAGGGCTTGGAGTCGAATTAAATCCATCTGTGTTTGACCCCCGCGAACGTAATTCGCCATCTTCTCCACGATCTCCCTCAAACGTTCGGGTTGACAGTTGAGGATCTCGTCCTTGAATGGAACCAAGACCGCTGAATCTTTACCATTGATCCCTTTCCTGACCGCCTGGGCCAATTCGCGAGCTTCGGTCATGATACAACCCAGGCTATCTCGATGATAAGTCCTCCCCTCGATTACGATCTGTTCGTTCGGAACAAGTAGTAAGTTGCAAGCCCTACAAGCAACCTTTGCCGGATCTATTTCCACTCCCCCTCCTTTGGTTAGTTGTTAAGGCTGCCCCACCTACGCAGACCGACTGCGGTAAGCAGGTTAAGCCCCGCCTGTTAATACCTCCAATAAAAATTATTTTATCAAATTAAAATCTAAAGTCAAGTCTCATTCCAGGTGAACTAGTGAGGTGAAATTAGCCAACTCGATTTTGAGATCAGGATAATTATTCAAATCGGGACCGCTGGAAATAATTTTTTCCGCTTGAATACGAGCTTCTTCAATAATCGCCCGGTCAGTGAGTGTGGCAATTTTGAGACGAGGCAAGCCTGCTTGCCTCAAACCATAAACTTCGCCGGGCCCACGAAGCTCCAGGTCTTTTTCGGCCAAGCTAAAACCATTATCAGTTTCAACCAAGGCTCTCACCCGTTCCTCACTCGAATCATTATTATTTTCAATAAAAAGGAAACAATAAGCCTGATCTCCGCCTCGCCCGACACGACCTCGGAATTGATGAAGCTGAGCCAGGCCAAAACGCTCCGCGCCCTCCACCACCATAATAGCCGCATTGGGGACATCGATACCAACTTCAATAACCGAGGTCGAAACCAAGATATTAATCTGATTGGTCGAAAATTCTTTCATAACCCGTTCTTTTTCTTTCGCTTTAAGCCGACCATGCAAGAAACCAATTTTTAAATCCGGGAAAATTTTTTTACTCAGTTTTTCATATTCACTTTTAACCGATTCGACGCCTAACTTATCGGAAGGATCAATCAAGGGACAAATCACAAAAGCTTGTTTGCCCTCTTTAATCTCTCGTCGAATAAACTGATTGGTTTGCTCTCGCTCGGCCGGCTCGATAATTCGAGTGACAATCTTTTTCCGGCCGGCCGGCAATTGATCAATGATTGATAAATCAAGATCACCGAAAAAGGCCAAGGTCAAAGTTCGAGGTATGGGCGTGGCAGTCATCGATAAAAAATGCGGCACTAAGGCTGAATGACCAATAGTTCGTCTCTTAACTAATTTGGCCCGTTGCTCGACTCCAAACCGATGCTGCTCGTCAACAATAACCAAGGCTAGATTCTCAAAACGAACTCGTTCCTGAATCAAAGCCTGAGTACCGATAATGATCTGGATTTGCCCCGAACTAATGGCCTCGCGCAATTTTTCACGCTCGACTGAATCACTTCCTTGACTCGCCTCGTTCAATCGGCTCTCGCTCCGAGTGAGGAGACCGATACTAACTGGCTGGCCAGCCAAAAGCTGGCTCAGGTTATTAAAATGTTGTCGAGCTAAAATCTCGGTTGGCGCCATAAAAGCTGCCTGATAGCCATTGAGAACGGTGTCTAGTAGGGCCAGAGCTGCCACTACGGTTTTACCTGAACCAACCTCTCCTTCGAGTAGTCGATTCATGGGACTAGATCGCCCCAGATCCTTGATAATTTCCCAAGCTGATCTTCGTTGGGCTTCAGTTAATTTGAAGGGTAGGCGGTTCACAAATTCTCTAATAGCCGCTTCATTGAAATTTATTTTTGGTGCCGGGCTTTGTTCAAGTTCACGCCGCAATTTTTTGGCCTGGAGTTGGATGAGGAAAAGCTCATCTAATTTTAAACGATGTTTGGCTGATTCTAATTTAAATTTATTATCCGGGAAATGAATTTGCGCCAAGGCCAAAGGCAAGCTGGGCAGCTTCAAGTCTTTTTTAATTTCAGTTGGCAACCAATCTTTAACAAATTTAACTGCGCCAAGTGCTAGCTTAACCAAGGTCCTTAACTGTTTTTGAGTAATGCTTTCAGTCAAAGAATAAATTGGTATGATTCTAGCCGTGTGGATGCCTTTGATCTCATCACTCCTAATAACTTCATGGATTGGGCTAATGAATTGAAGCGCCTGATAATCGTGATCAACTCGGCCGGACAAAAAGACTCGATCACCGGGCTTTAAAACTTTGGTTAAGAATGGCTGATTAAACCAAATAACCTTGATTGAACCGGTGTCATCGGAGACCAAGGCCTCGGTTAAAATTTTTCTTTTGGCCCAGCTGCGACGATTGGCAATCAGATCAATTCGACCCTTGACCGTGACCGATGAACCAGGCGTAATCTTTGAAATCGGCAGCAGATTGCTAAAATCTTCATGACGAAAAGGGAAATAAAAAATGAGATCGGCGACGGTCAGAATTCCCAATCTCTTTACCCTCGGAGCCAAAACTTTACCTAACTGACCAAGCCTGGAAACTGGAGTATTTAGATCGAACATAGTAAATTTTAAAATTCTAAAACCAGATTCCTCTAACTTTCTTATTCTGGTTTATTTTTCTATGGCTCGAGCCGGCGTACACCGCGATAGAGGAACATGGCCTCGCGAATATTTTCCAGGCCCAAGAGTTTCATGATCATTCGGTTGGGGCCTAGACCAAAGCCACCGTGCGGCGGACAGCCATATTTGAAGAAATTGAGATAAAACTGTATTGATTCCAGGCCAAGACCCTGCTCTTTAGCTTGCTTCTCTAACACTTCGTAGCGATGTTCTCGCTGGGCGCCCGTGGTTATCTCAAGACCATTCCATAACAAATCAAAGCTCTTGGTTAGGGTCGGATCCTTTTCGTCGCGCATATGATAAAACGGCCGAGCCGAAACCGGATATTCGGTGATAAAAACAAACTCATGATTTTCTTTCTCTTTCACGTATTCACCAATTCGACGTTCCTCTTCTGGCGAAAGATCGTGCTCTCGCTCGGCTGGCGCTCCAAGTTTCTTAAGAATTGTTTTGGCTTCTTTAAGTGAAATTTTTGGAAAGGGAATCTTTGGCACTACGAGGTCTCGCTCGAACGAATCTTTGATTGCTTGGCCATATTGGTCCTTAATCTTTTGAATAATATACTGAAGTGCTTGCTCCTCTTCGGCCATAACATCGTAGTGTGACTGAATATAGGAAATTTCAGCGTCGTAGCCGGTAAATTCGGTAGCGTGCCTGGAGGTAAAAGAAGGTTCGGCTCGAAACACCGGCCCCACCTCAAAGACTTTTTCGAAACCCGCGGCCATGGCCATCTGCTTATAAAACTGCGGCGATTGTGCCAGATAGGCCAGGCGTTCAAAATACTTCACCTCAAAGACCTCGGCTCCGGATTCGCTCGGCGCGCTGATAAGTTTTGGAGAATGAATTTCGATATAATCGTGGCTGATCCAAAATTCTCTAAGCGCGGCTTCGAGGAGCGTCCAGATTTTAAAAATCAATGCTTCTTTGGGCTTGCGCAGATCAAGCCAGCGCCAATCGAGCCGGAGAGACTGGTCGGTTTCTTCTTGGCCCTTATGAACCACTGGGATGGGCAGTTCTGGAGCAGCAAGTGAAAGAATCTCTATTTTCTCCGCCGCAATTTCAAATCCACCGGGCGCTTGTCGCTCTTCTTTTATCAATCCCTCGATCTCGACCACGGATTCGAGACTCAGAGTCCGGGCGACCTCCATCGCCTCTTTGTTTTGCTTGGTGATAACCACCTGAATAATTCCAGTAATATCGCGGACTAGGAGAAATTTAATGCTGCCTTGGTCTCTAATAATCTGCACAAAGCCCGCGATTTTCCCTCGTTCTCCGGTCTGTTCTTTAGCTTGAGCGATATGAATTCTTTCCATATTTTTAAAAAAATAATATCACCACTAATCAGAATTTATGCTTTGAGTGTATCAAAAAATTTAAAATTGATCAAACTTTTAATCAAAAACCCCAGCTAAATCTGAGGTTTTCGGCCCATTAATAAAAATCTATTTTAAATACTATCTCAATTTTTTAACTCCGATTCCATGGTCTCGCAGAAGTTTAATTCCATCGCCATTACCGTAATAGTTCAAATAATATACCTCAGCTATTTTATTTTTAATTATTTCTTCTGAACAAAGAATACAGGGAGGAATAAAAACATACAGTTTTATCTTCCTCAAATCGACGCCCTTAGATTTTGCTTTTTTGATAACAATGTGTTCCGCGTGCAGATCTTTGCTTTCAATATTGTCTGATTCAGCGATAATTTTACCGGCTAAGGTAATCAGAGCTGATATTTTCCCGATCACTGCCTTGCTATGATCAGCAAGAAAATACAGCCTTCTGGCCACTGGGTTCTTGATTTTGGAATAATCTCTTTGGGCCAGCATCTTTTTGATAAACAAACTGGTGCTCGAACGACGAATATCCTTCCCAAGAAAAACAACTTTAATACCGGGGAATTTTCCATTAATCAATTTAGCTCGATGCCTTCGATACCTCATTGTTTCTTTTGAAAAAACAAAATTACTTGGCTTGATAATTTCTAAATATTTTTCAGAGTGCGAGGGTTTATCGAGAATCAAAACATAGTCCACAAATTCCAGCGCAGCAATAATTTCAGCGCGCCGCTTTTCACTGATAATTGGACGATTGAACCCCTTGCGAATCTTAACCGCCTTGTCTGATTGAACAACCACGACAAGGGGCCGACCAACTTCGCTGGCTTTTTGTAAAAAGCGAAGATGACCGACATGAAACAAATCAAAAACGCCACCGACGAGTGTGGCGGTATGCGGCCTAAGTGTTTTCTTGAGTTTCGAAAGGGTAACGATTTTATTCATCGTTTAAAAATTTTTCACTTAACTTCGTACTCAACTTCGTCCGGAAAAAGCATCAGGAAAGGATAACCAACATAGTTCCTTATTATCTTTCCGCAACCAACTTTTTTAAGAAAGTCAACCATTTCGTCAGTTATCTCTTTCGGATCTACTTTTTCAGCTTTACCAATATATTCGATCTCCACAAAATCGCCCAGACTCTCAACTGAATCAAGTGCAACTTCGTAATCTTGGTAGATCCAAATCTTTCTTAGCTTATCAACTACCACAATCGATCTGAAATTAAGAGCTGAAAAAATTTTTTTGATTTTGTCAATGTTTTCGATTCCAGTTTCAAACTCATCACAATAATAACTTTTCCCATTTTTATCAAACTGCCAATTTTTGTAATTAATAGAATATTTCCCATTAGCATCACGAAGTCGCAACCATTCTTTTACTGGCCTCGCACTAAGGAAATCTCCATTGACCGGAGAAAAATATTCATCCACTTGATGTTTCTCTGATTGAAAAATTCCGTTTTTATCTAAAAATTCTAGCAATGGTTCAGATTTTTCAACCTTAACCTGAATTTCAATTTCAATATTCTGATTAGCCATGGATATAATAAAATATATTACAAGGACTACGGTTTTATTACGACCTACTTCAATCCCAGCTGCTGATCTAATGGCGGGTTGGAAAAATAAGATCTGACGTTGAATTTTGGATCTACAAGCTCAATCATTTCAAAGTTGTTGCGTTCAATTAACTTAAATCCTGGCTTTGGTAAATGAGTATCCTTAAAGGTAATGTAATCTTTAACCGTGAAGTCTGCATCTCCGCGTTCGGGTCGGCTGGGGTCTGGTTTACGAATTTTCAACAGCCGAAGCACTCCCGACACCGTATCTATTCCTGCGACTTCAAACAGGTCGCCTGTAGGTGTATTTTGGATAACCTTGCCGATCTGCTTCGCCGATTCGTAAAAGTCATTGTATTCTTTATCGTTCTGCGAAAATACCGCCGCATAATTTACTTGAGCGTTTTTCTCTGATGTGTGTTTATTCTTGAGTTCGCAAGATTGCTTTACAATGTCTTGAATAAGTTGCTTAAAATCTTTCGTGGTCATAAGTTAATGTAGATATGTTTTATTATGGATTGGTGCTCTATTCTTGAATTAGTGCGAACCCATTTCGCCGCCGCAGGCAGGCCTACATCGCAAGATCCCCGCCTGCCTACGGTGGGCAATCCTGCCATCGCCAATGCCCTCGAGAGGAATTGAACCTCTATTACGAGATCCGCAATCTCGCGTTCTATCCGTTGAACTACGAGGGCATAGGCAATGACGGGCAGTATCCGTTGAGCTATAAATGGCCCTAGCTCTGACGGGCGGGCAATACCCGTCGAGCGGACGAGCCAATGACTTCATTTCCTAACTGGCGGAGAGGGAGGGATTCGAACCCTCGATACGGATATGACTCCGTATAACGGTTTAGCAAACCGCTGCCTTCAGCCACTCGGCCACCTCTCCAGATTTTTTTGCTTCGCGAAAAAAAGTAAAAAACTGATGCCGAGTGTCTGCCGGGGCGCTTTTTTAGCGCCCGTTCGTTACTCCCTTTGGTCGCAATGAACCCACTCGGCCACCTCTCCAGATTTTTTTGCTTCGCGAAAAAAAGTAAAAAACTGATGCCGAGTGTCTGCCGGGGCGCTTTTTTAGCGCCCGTTCGTTACTCCCTTTGGTCGCAATGAACCCACTCGGCCACCTCTCCAGATTTATTTTTCCGACCCTAACTTTTTCTTAAGCTGCCTTCGGCCTTGACCTGTCTTATAAAATATTTCTGCTTTACGAGCCAAGATCTTTGTAAGATGGGCTTCATAATAAACTAATCGCCAAGGTAAATGAGGTTTAGTAGAAATAACTCTTCCATTATTATGATCCTTGAGACGGTTTTTTAGATCTTCCGTTGATCCGGTATAGAGTCGGCTATTTTTAATACTTTGCAAAACATAAGTATAAAACATATTTGTTTTAGGCCACTTCCGCTCATACCCGCTCAAAAGATCGGGTTGAGCGGACCCGCTCGCGGAGACGAGCGGGCGGCCACCTCTCCAGATTTTTCGCTTATAATTTTCTTAATTTTATCAATTTTTTCTGCTCTTGTCAAAGTTTGATAGATGATTTAAAATGGAAATTAGAAGTATTTTAAAATTCAAAAATAATTTTTATGCCCGAAAAAAGTAAAATTAAAACATCAGAAAAATTTCCAGAAGGTGAGCATGGTAAAATTTTAGCTTCTTGGCAATTTCCTGAGTTCGTCAAATACGAACGAGGTTCAGCCTGGTATGTTGGGGCCAGTATTATTGGCGCTGGCTTGATCCTTTATTCGATTTTGACTAACAACTATCTCTTTGCCATCATTGTGATCCTGATCGCTTTTATTGTTCTGATTTATCTAATTAGGGAGCCGATGTTAATCAATTTTGATATCACTGAAGACGGCCTGGAATTGGGCAGTCATTTTTATCCCCACAAGGAGATAAAACATTTCTGGATTATTTATGAACCACCGGAAGTCAAAAGATTATATTTTGAATTTAAAAGCGGTTTTCGGCCCAGGATCTCAATCCCACTTTTAGATCAGAATCCACTCAAGGTGCGAGAGATGTTGCTAAGCTATTTGAGTGAAGATTTGGAAAAAGAAGAAGAATCGACCACTGATCTGCTGGAGAGAAAATTTAAACTCTAGTTTTATGAGAATATTAAAAAGCGCAGATTCATTGTGCGCTTTTTAAATTTGATTTAGAATAATTTCATATTGCTTCTAGATAAACGAAAGGAAGGGTGCCTGAGTGGTTTAAAGGGCTGGTCTTGAAAACCAGTGTGGCAGCGATGTCACCGTGGGTTCGAATCCCACCCCTTCCGCCAATTTTCAAAATTAGGATTTGGGGTGATTGTTGCCAAGACTTGAAGGTAT
>CAZFGO010000036.1:0-9009 GCA_964518525.1 uncultured Gammaproteobacteria bacterium
CAATTCCTCTTGACAATTTTTTTATTATCTTATATAATATAGTTTTGTGAAATAAAAATAAAATCTTTTGGCCAAAATTAGCCAAAAGTAAGGAGGAAAAATGGCTGAAAAGGGAAAGTCTCAGGCTGATTCAGAGGTTCAAATAATTTATAGTGGTCGAGTGGTAATTCTGGAACCAACAACAGTTAGAAGAAGGCAACGATATAGTTCTTCAGGGCGAGATCAATCGCCTTCCAATCCACCGCCCGAAATCGATATCACGGATCAACTCGACTTAGATTAATTATTCTTCATCTTCATTCCAAAGACCAGCACCCGCTGGTCTTTTTTTACAACCAATTGGCATTGGTCGTAAAAAAACAAACCGGATAAGAAATTTGAAATCTTATCCGGCTAGTAGTCTGGTAATTGAGCCTGGCTTTCATACCTCGTCATTCACCGACTCAATCGCTAGCCTGAGACTCTGCCCTCGCCTACTGATAAAAACCTCGAGTGTGTCGATGTTGGGGATGGTATCGAGGAAACGATCCCGTGACCGAGTCTTATCGGCATCGGAGAGAAAAACGACATTGCCCTCCCTCTGACTATAGGCAGCAACCATCTTAATTACTTTATCATAGAATGGTCGATCGGACCTTTTGCCATGAACCAAAAAAAGATAAACTGGCCCAGCAACGCTATCACCATTGACAAACTCTTGGGCCTTGGCCTCATTCCCAAAGATCAGCGCCAAACAACCTTTGACGCGATAATAATAAACTACCCTGATGGCGTGTTCTAGAAGAGTAAGACTAATATCAACAATCTTATTGGGTGGAACTTTCCCGCCAGCAATCAGGCCAAGCTTAGGTTGGCTCATTACCCACCTCCTAGTTTTCATTTTAAAGGTGCGGGGTGTCAGTTATTTGAATCCCAAATAATTTTATTACTTAATAAATTTTTTAACAAGTTTTCTCGCCTCGCCGAAATTCGAAAGCCACTTAATTCTCTGATCTCGCCGAAACCAAGTTAACTGTCTCTTGGCATAGTGCCGGGTATCGCGCTTGATCAACCTTATAGCTGTCTCAAGATCAATCTTTCCTTGAAGATGTTGACCAATTTGCTGATAACCAATGCCGCTCAAAGCCGGCTGACCGAGATTATAACCCTGAACCAGTAACTTTCGCACCTCACCCACTAGGCCTCGCTTGATCATAGCATCAACTCGGCGATCAATCGCTTGATATAATTTCCCCCTCGGCCGAAGAAGGCCCAGCTCCAAAACTTCAAACAACGGCTCGCCTTTTTGCCGCTGACTCAAAAATGAAGAACCAGAGGTTAAATTAACTTCCAGGGCTCGAATTAATCGTCGTCTATTACTGAGATCGATAACCGCGGCTGTTTCTGGATCAATGGTCTTGAGTTTTGAAATTAATTTTTTGGTACTCAGGCGCTCTAATTGTTTTCTTAAATTTTTCTGAGGCTTAATTTTAGGAATTTGCCAATGATCAATGACTGAAGAGAGATAAAGTCCGGTTCCGCCAACCAGGAAGGGTGTTCGGCCTCGCTTTATTATCGCTCTGATTACTCGGATCGCTTTGGTTTGATACTGGGCCAAAGTTAAAGTTTGATTTGGTTTAACAATATCAATCAGATGATGCGGCACGCCCTGAACTAATAAATAAGACTTCCCTTTGATTGTCTTTCGCTGACCCGATGGTTTGGCTGTACCAATATCAAGCCCGCGATAGATTTGCCGGGAATCAGCCGAAACAATCTCGCCGCCGAACTCATGGGCTAGTTTTAGGACCCAAGCTGATTTACCCGAAGCGGTTGGCCCGAGAATAACAATGAGTTTAGGCAAGCGCTCTTTCATTTCTTTAGCTTGAGCTTGATCCGCGGTCTTAAGGCCCGAGGCAAACCTTCGTAACCTCGGCTGACTCGCGCTCGCTTGGCTTGAGCGCCAAAACTACCGCCGGTCGCTCCATATCTAATCTTCCGGCGTTTCTGCTCGCGTCGCAGGGCCTTAATTTTAAAATGGTTATGATTATTCATGATAGCTTTTTTGAACTAGAACCGGTCTCAAACTGGTAAAGGTGGAGTTAACTGACGAACCTTCTAAACCAAAAGCTCGAGCTCGACTAATTTTTATTCGAACAAATTGACCGATCAGGTCTTTGGTTCCTCTAAATTTAACCGTTTTAAAAGTTCGTGTTTTGCCAAAGCAAAAGACCTGACCCGATTTCTCTACCTCAATTTTATCAACCAAAACTTCGACTTCTTGACCAACTAATTCTTGATTACGCCGTAGAGCCGATCGACTCAAAATTTGATTCAAAAATTCCTTGCGTCGCTTCTTTTCTTCTTTGGGTACATCGTCCGCCAGCCGAGCCGCGCCCGTACCCGCCCGCGGCGAAAACTCAGCCAGATAGGCCATATCATAGCCGACTTTTTCCATCAGATCAGCCGTGGCCAAGAATTGCTTCTCGGTTTCGCCCGGAAAACCAACAATAATATCAGTAGAAAGCGCTAGCCCTGGTTCAGCCTGCCTCAGTTCTTGAATCAAACCGAGATAATATTCTGCCGTATAATGCCGATTCATCTTTTTTAAAATCTGATCATCGCCCGCCTGCACTGGTAGATGCAAATATTCGGCGAGCTTATCTAGCTGACCGACGGCCTTAATTAATTCTGGTGAGAGGTCTTTGGGATGGCTCGTGATAAATCTAAGCCAAAAATTTCCCGGGAGTGCATTAATCTCCTCAAGCAGGCGGACAAAAGCTGGCTTGGAACTCGACTCTAATAAATCATCGCTATAGCTATTGACGTTTTGCCCGAGCAAAGTTATCTCCTTGTAGCCAGCCTGGACCAGCCCCCGAACTTCAGCCATAACTTCATCCCGATGCCTCGAAATTTCTCGGCCACGGGTGTAGGGTACTACGCAGTAAGTACAAAAATTGTTGCAACCAGTCATGATTGGCACCAAGGCAGAAAAAGAATTACTGTAAGTTGGCTGAATTCTAAAAAAATCAGCCAAAGATTTTGTGGCGCCGATAGTATTGACCTCAAAACCCCAGCGCTGATTTTTTAGATATTTAAAAAGCTCTTCGGGCCGGGCTAAATCAACTACGAGATCAAAAACTTGGCTGAGCTTTGCTCGATCAGCGTCGAGGAGGCAACCGGTGAGTATCCATTGCTGCCCAGATTTTTTCTTTTTGATAAATTTCCCATAAATTCGATCAAGGGCTGACTGGCGAATGGAACAAGCCACCACGGCCACGAGCTTGGCTTCTTCTTCGTTTGTGGCCGCCTCGTAACCATAAAATTCGAAAATTGTACCTAGTCGCTCCGCATCTGATTGGTTCATCTGGCAACCCAGAGTAAAAAGATAATATTTTGGCTTAGCTTCAAACATGAATTAAAACTCTAGCGAATTTTATTTCCGCTCTTGAATTTCTTTTTTAATTCTCGAAATAAATTGATCAACTGGGAGCTTCTTAATCTCCTTTTCTCCCCTAACCCGAATGGCCAGTTCTTGGCTCTGAACTTCTTGATCACCTATCACGATCATATAAGGAATTTTTTGTTTCTCTGCCTTTCTAATTTTATTGCCAACGGTTTCATTTAAGTCATCAACCTCAACTCCCAAGCCATTTTTTTTGAATTCCTCGGTCAGTTTCTGGCTCGGCTCAATATGCCGCGAACCAACCGGCAAGATGATCACTTGAACCGGCGCCAGCCAAACCGGGAAAGCGCCGGCGTAGTGCTCGAGCAAAATTCCTATGAATCTCTCCGGCGAGCCAACAATGGCCCGATGAATCATCACCGGCGTTCGTTCCTTGCCCTGGGCATCAATGTATTTCAAACCAAATCTTTGAGGCATAATAAAATCCAGCTGGATAGTTGAGATCTGCCATTGGCGACCAAGCGAATCACGGGACATTAAATCCATTTTAGGACCATAGATCGCGGCCTCGCCTTCGGCTCGTTCGTAATCGATCTTATTATCGACCAAAATCTCTTCTAATAATTTTTGCGACTTAGCCCAAACCTTGGCCTCACCCAGATATTTCTCGGGGTGGCTCGGATCCCAGAGCGAAAGCCTAATGGAATATTCCATATCATAAGTCTTCATTGCCTTTTCGATCAAGCCGAGCACTACCAAAAATTCTTCTCGAATTTGGTCTTCCCGACAAAAACAATGACCGTCGTCTTGGCTAAAGCTCCGCAGGCGCGCGAGACCACTAAGTTCACCTGGCTTTTCATCGCGATAAAGATTAGCAAAATCAGCCAGACGAATTGGCAGGTCTTTGTAACTTCTGATTTTTGAAGCATAAACTTGCGTATGCTGCGGGCAATTCATTGGCTTCAGAAAATATTCTTCTTCGGCGTAATTCGAAGCCACCCGAAACATATCGCCGCGATATTTTTCGTAATGGCCCGAGATTTTGAATAGCTCCGCTTTGTTAATGTTGGGTGTATAAACTTCCTCGTAGCCGATCGCTTTTTGCAATTCATTGGAATAGTCTACGATTTTCTTTCGAACCAGAGCGCCTTTAGGAGTATAGATGGGCAGACCCGAACCAACCAAATCGGAAAAAATAAATAAATCCAGCTCTTTGCCCAATTTCCGATGATCCCGCTTCTCAGCCTCGGCCAGGACAATTAAATAACGATCCAGCTCTTCTTCCGTATTAAAGGCCAAACCGTAAATTCGCTGCAGCATCTTATTTTTTTCGTTGCCGCGCCAATAGGCGCCGGCGATCTTGGTTAATTTAAAAGCGCCGATTTCTTTGGTGGACTTAACATGCGGCCCGCGGCAGAGATCGATAAAGCCTTGTTCTGAGCCTGCCGAAGGATCACCAGTCTCATAAAAAGAAACTTTTTTCTCGCCCTCACGAGCGAGCTCTTTGATTAACTCTTGCTTATAAACCTGGCCGGATTTTTCCACTAATTCTAAGGCCTCGGCGATCGAGAGTTCTTTTCGCTCAAAACCAAAATTCTTTTTAATAATTTTACGCATCAATTCTTCGAGCTCCACTAAATCCTCGGGCACTAAACTTCGAGGCAGATCAAAATCATAATAAAATCCATGCTCAATTGTCGGCCCGATACCCAGCTTAGCATCGGGAAACATTTGCAAGATCGCCATGGCCAAAACATGAGCCGTGGAGTGACGCATCGTCTCAAGCGGATCGGCCTTTGATTCTGCTGGTTTTTTAACCGAAGATCGATTGGTCTTAGACATAATATAGAAAATTAAAAATCAAATATTAGAAATTAAAAATATTTTTGGTATTTAATTTATCAAAAAGCCCCGTCTCAAAAGATAAAAAGTTATCTCTTGGGACGAGGCTCATTCTTTTCTAACCTCGCGGTTCCACCCAAGTTCTACGTCCGCCGGCTGGCGGACAAAGCGCTCTTTTTTTGATCTTTAAGTCTTAGTTCCGGCCAATGAGGACGGAAATCCCAATTGTTCAGGATAGATGGTTGGTGAACCATCTCAATCAGCTTAAAGTTCTATTTTAATCATATTTTAAGTTCGCAATCTTGTCAAATAAAGGCATCGCCACCCTTTAAATTTTCCAAACTTTATATTATAATAAAAGAAATTCGTGATGCCGGGGTGTGGCGAAGTGGTATCGCGCACGGTTCGGGACCGTGAGATCGGGAGTTCGATCCTCCCCACCCCGACCAACTAAAACTTTGAAAATTTTTATGGAATCAGTAATAAACTTTATAAAAAGAAAAAATGCGCAGTACATTAAAGCAAAGAGCAAATTAATCGGCATGAAAGATATTGGACGTAAAGGTAGATTCTACTTCATCCGAGAGGCTTGGACTTTTATGCCCCAACATAATCTTAAAGAAAAAGTCTTTATTATCGAAAGATTAAAAAAAGAAAAAACTGAAGGGAAAGTTACCCATAAAATTAACTATAACAAAGGCGAAATTGAATATAGAGTCGGCTATTATATTGTAGGTCGAATCGGCCGAGCAAAAGGTAAATGGGTCTGGGGTCAGTATTGTCCATTAATTCCGCAAAAAGATTTTTTAAAATTAATTGAAAAGGCCAAGAAAGAAAAAGTAATAATTAGTTAACTTCACCAACTTAATCATGCCAAAACAAGGATTAAGTAAAAAAGAGGTTTTAAATTTAAAAAAGAAATTTGGCGATAACCTCCTTCCCACCAAAGAGGGCACTTCTCGGCTCTCTCTTTTTTTATCCCAATTCAAAAGTCCGCTTATCTATATTCTTATATTCGCCGCTCTAGTTTCGCTCTATTTTCGAGAACTGATTGATTTTTATTTGATCGCCATTGTGATCATCATTGACGCCCTGATGGGCTTTTATCAAGAATATCATGCCGAAAAAACTCTCCTGGCCCTAAAAAAAATTTTAAAACCCAAGGCCATGGTAATTAGAGATGGCGAGCGGCAAGAGATTGAAGTCAAGGATTTGGTGCCCGGCGATCTCGTTATGCTCGGCAGTGGGGATAAGGTCCCGGCCGATGGAATCTTGCTCGAGGGCTTTAATATCTTGGCAAACGAAGCCATTCTCACCGGCGAAGAAGAAGCGGTGAGCAAAACTCCAAAAGCGAATCAGCGATCGCTTTTCATGGGTACGACAATCCTTTCGGGTAATGGCTCGATGCTTGTCCAAAAAATCGGACTCGAAACTGAGATAGGCAAAATTAGCCAGAGCCTAATTTTAATCAAAGAAGAAAAGACCCCCCTCTTGATCAAGTTCGAAAAATTTTCACGGGGCCTCGCGCTCATCGTCATTGTCGTCACACTCTTAATTTTTCTTATCGGCGTCTTCGGCTACCACAAAAACATCTGGGAAATGTTTAAGGTCGCGGTGATCTTGGGCGTGGCCGCGATTCCCGAAGGTCTGCCCATTGCCCTGACTATTATTCTCGCTCTTGGCCTCCGCCGAATCTTGGCTCGAAATGGCCTGGTCAAAAAATTGCTCTCCATTGAGACCCTAGGCTCAACTTCGGTCATCTGCACTGATAAAACCGGCACTCTGACCGAAGGTATTATGAGAGTAGTTAAAACTGATTTTAATAATCCGCGATTGGCCCATTTGGCGCTGGCCTTGGCCAACAACCAAAGAACTAACTTGGAAATCGCTCTCCTCGATTACGTGAAAGGACAAGGAATTATTGATCTTGGCGCCAGCCAGGATTCAATGCCCCGAGTTTACCAAGAACCTTTTGACAGCGAGAAAAAATATGGCCTTTCCATCAATCTGATTGATCAAAAAGAAATTGCCTTTCTCGTGGGCGCGCCGGAAATCGCCCTCTCATTCTGCCGCCTCTCTACCATCGAGGAAAGTAAAATCCTAACCAAGATTAATGACTGGGCCAGTCAAGGCCTAAGGATTATTGGCGCGGCTTTTAAAGACCGAGGTGAACTCAAAGAAAAAAACAATTTTGCTTGGCTGGGTCTGGTGGCCATTGAGGACCCGATTAGACCTAGCGTCACCGAATCCATCGCCCTGGCTCAGCGGGCCGGCATCAAAGTAAAAATAATCACGGGCGACTATCGTCCGACCGCCGAGCGAGTGGCCGCCAATCTGGGATTCAAAATAAAAGCGGAAAATGTTTTGGAGAGTCGAGAATTGGAATTAATCTCAAAAGACGAGCTCAAGAAAAGAATTAACCAGATCGTTCTGTTCACTCGGGTTACCCCTCATCAGAAATTAAAAATTGTCGAAGCCCTAAAAGAGAATGGCGAGGTTGTGGCTATGACCGGCGATGGAGTCAATGACGCTCCGGCTCTGAAAAAAGCTGACATCGGCGTAGTGGTGGGCAGTGCCACCGAGGTGGCCAAAGAAGTTGGTGATTTAATCCTGCTCGATAATAATTTTAAAACCATTGTCGCGGCGGTCGAAGAGGGACGTTTAATCTTTGCCAATATCAAGCGAGTCAGTGGCTACGTTCTTTCCAATTCCTTTGCCGAAATCACCCTGATTTTTAGCTCACTACTCCTGGGCCTCGATACCCCACTAACTGTCGCCCAAATTCTTTGGATCCACTTAATTTGTGACGGTCCGCCCGACATCATGCTTAGTTTTGAACCATTTGATCCGGCGCTCATGACCAAGCAACCGACTGAAATCAAAAAAGAAAAAATCCTCGACCGATCAATGAAATTTTTGATCATCACCATTAGTCTGGTGGTTGGTCTCTTAGCTCTGCTTTATTTCCGTTACTACGCCGATCAATCTAATCTTGTCTTAGCCCGCAGCCTAGCTTTTGCCACCATTGCCTCGGTTAGTTTGATTTACATTTTCTCTTTCAAGAATCTGGAGAAACCGCTAATCAAAATTAAAAATTTTTGGGCCAATAAATATCTCCTGGGATCGGTGATCTACGGTTTTATTCTAATTTTGGCCGCACTCTATCTCGCGCCGCTCAACCAAATCCTGGGACTCCAGCCGCTCAATCTCTTTCAATGGTTCTTGGTCTTTCTGGTTGGTTTGATTAATCTGCTCATCATCGAAGCATTCAAGTACTTTAGTTACGAACGAGATAGGAAATAGAAATCTCGAATCAGTCACCGCCGTTGGCGGGGTCCCGCAAAATGCGGCGAGGTGTCGCCAACGGCGGTAGAATCATGAATCAGGTCTATTGTCATCCCAAATGCTAATTTTATTTGTCATTGCGAGGAGATCCGACTTCAAGTCTTATCAACGAAGCAATCTCTATAAAGCGGATGAGATTGCTTCGCTTCGCTCGCAATGACAGGCCAATTGTCATCCTGAGCGAAGCCCCGCATTTGCGGGGCGGAGTCGAATGATCTATCGCGAATGCGAAAAACCGGGACGAACCCAGAGATTCCTCGCTGCGCTCGGAATGACAAAGGAGCAGGCCTTGATCTTATAGCTGCGAAATGCTATCATAATTTAATATTTAATACGATTTAGATTGACCACCAATGATTAGTAAAGAAAAAATTATCGAGACTCTTAAAACCATCAAAGACCCAGAAGTCGATTTGGATATCTGGACTATGGGGCTG
>CAZFGO010000037.1:0-8348 GCA_964518525.1 uncultured Gammaproteobacteria bacterium
CCTTCAGGCCAGACATGTTTTCAATCCAATAAAAACAGCCGCGGCCCAGCCACGGCCATTCGAATAAATTAAATTAGATATTATCACTCTTTCTTTTTGATAATATTTTCCACTGCCGCCCATTTGCTTGGCCGATCTTTGGGCACGAAAACCACGGTCTCATCACCAGGCTCGCCCTTGAAATAAGTAACACTAGCCTTGAGCACTCGCCATTTTTTATCTTTGATATAAACCACGTAATCACCGCTCCCTTCGACCTGGCCCAAAACGCCCACTAGACGATCGCGCTCCACTGGCCCGATCTGCTTATAAATAAAAGAACCATTGGGTGCGATGGTCAATTTCATGATATCGCCCTCGACTAATTTTGATTTGGAGGCGTAGTTGGCCGGAATGGTATAAATCTTGCCATCGGGACCAACCATGTTCTCGCCATCAAAAACACCTTCAATCACTCGATCGCCTGCTCCAGCCTCGCTCGCGAAGCCGCGAAGCCGCTGGATTGATTCGTCAAAAGAGGTTGGGAACTCTTCGGTCGGCTCTTCGCCCTGGCTCAAGATTTGAATTGCCTTGTCAATATTTACTTTGACGCCCAGAAGCGCTTGTTTTAAGGCAATCAACTTCTCACTGCTAAAATAATTTTTTTCTTCGTTAGTTACTTCTGTAGTTTTTCCTTCAATTTGATTTTGATCAAGATCACTTTTGTTTTGTTTTGGCATAATTTTAATTTTTATGTTTTTATAATTGCTAGCGAGCCCGCAAGCGTCCCGCCTAGGCGGGACATTTTGGGCGAGCCTGCCTGCGGTAGGCAGGCGACGCAATTTCAAGCGCCAGGAAGGCGCTTATATTTTTATGTTTTTATATTTTTATCTCAGACTATATTTCCCCCTGTCTCCTGATCAATAATCCTGATCACTCGCACGGGGCAGGCTTGAGCCGCCTCGATCATTCGGGGCAGATCCGTTTCATCGATCACTAATCTTTGGCGAGTATTTTGATCTAATTTTTTCGCGCCTTTAAGATCTGATCGACCATCCTCGAGCAGCTGCCAATATTCTGGGTTAGCTGCCACACAAGCGCCCGAACCAATGCAATTTTCTCGATCAAATTCCACGAGGTATTTCTTAGCCATAGATCTAATGATGTTCTTATTATAGCGGATCCTAAATTTTATTCAACCAGATAAAGATAAACTGAAGCGGTATTGGCATCGGGCTTATCAATCCTAACTGGCTGCCAATCCTTGAGCGCAAAGGCGTAGGAAACAATCCGCGTGCCCGGCCGAAGCTCACGCCGGAATTTGGGACTGAGCTTGACCATGGCCGCGGGCGTTAAAAAAAGAGTGACTATCTGGGCTCGGCTTAAATTTTGTTTAAAAAAATTGCGGTAATGAACTTGCACCTTGGAACCGAGGCCCAAGAGCCCAATTCTCAAACGAGAAAGCAAATAAGGCAAGATGGATAGTTCAAAGCCTTCGGCCTTGGCGCCAAATTTCGAGGCGGCGAGAATCAAAATCCGACCGTCACCAGAACCCAAATCATAAACCAACTCTCCGGGCTTAACTTCGGCCACCTCGAGCAGTCGGCTCGCGTCCCGAGATCTTAGTGGCACCCAGGGGGCAGCCGAGAGGCCGGCGTAGGCAAAAGAAATCAGAATAAAAAAAATTATAAGGTTGAAAAGCACCAAAAGACCGGTTTCGAGATAGACCAAAGCCATTAGAAAAGGAAAATTATTTTAGAACATGTTCTCGGGCCGACCGCCACCGCCGCCCAATTGACCCAAGCGGCCGCGCTCCAGGATCTCGGACTCGACGATTGATTTATTCCGACCGTATTTGAGGCGCGAGAGCTGTTTGATGGCCTCAGCCACTTCGCGATTGCCTTTCTGGGGCGGAAAAGTGGCCATGTTGAAGGCCTTGCTCGCCGTGTTATCAATCAGGAGCTTAACGTAGGCGGTGTACATGGGAATGTTGATCACATCATACTGGTTAAAAATCGGCGCCAATTCCTTGGCGATCATCTCGGCGTCCTCGACACCGATCCTAAAAGAAACCAGCGTGCCGACATTGCCAAAGACCGCATCCCGGATCTTGGTGTTCTGGCCCTGCACTAACTGGCCAATGTATTGATGCGCAATCACTAAACCAAAACGATATTTTCTGGCCTCGGAAAGAATGGTGGCGATACTTTCGGTGATAAAATTCTGAAACTCATCAATGTAGAGAAAGAAATCTTTGCGCTCGCTCTGGGGCAAAGTGGCTCGGCTCATAGCCGCCATCTGCAGTTTAGTCACGAGAATCATGCCGAGCAAGTTACTGTTGACCTCGCCCGTCGTTCCCTTGGAGAGATTAACCAAAAGGATCTTGCGCTGATCCATAATCTCTCGAAAATCAAAAGCCGATTTCACCTGACCCGTGATATTGCGCATCATGTCGTTGGTGAGGAATCGACCGATCTTCGAGATAACATAAGAAAGCATATCCGCCGCCTGCGAGCCGCGCTGCGATTGTTCATACTCCTGCTCCCAAAAACTCTTGACAATTGGATTTTTGACTTTAGTTAATTTTTGTTTACGGAATTCTTTATCCGTAAAGATGCGCGGGATTTCAATCAGGGTCGCACCAGCTTCTTGATCCTCCATCAGGGCCAACATGGCATTTCTCATATAATGCTCGAACATAGGTCCGATCATTTCCTGGCCAAAAAGTTTATAGAAAATAGCGATCATCTCTCCCACGGCAAAATCCTTTTGCTCTTCGGTGCGGTATTCAAGCATATTAAGTCCCATGGGTCGCTCGGTATCTGAGGGAGAAAAATAAATCACATCGTCAATTCTATTTTTGGGAATGAGCGGTAGAACGTCCTCAATCAGATCGCCGTGCGGATCAATCACTGCGACTCCATCGCCAGCCAAAACATCCTGAATAATCATATTGCTCATCAGGGCGGATTTGCCCGAACCAGATTTACCAATAACATAGATGTGCCGGAAACGATCCTCGCGCTTGATTCGGATGTCGGTCTTCTGGCCGCGGTACTCATTATAGCCCAAGAGAATGCCCTCTTTGGGAATATTAACTGGCGCTGGCGCCTTTTTGGCCAAGAGCCAACGAATGTTCGGCGTCTCGGTGGTCGGCAGCGGAAAATGAAAAACACTGGCCATCTCTTCGGTATTCAAAACGATCTTGGCTCGATCATTAAAATTGCGGAAAATAAAATCGTGGGTCAATTTATTCTGACCACCAAAAATTCCGGGCAGATGTTTTTGAAAGATGTTACCATACTGGGGTAGATCATATTGGCTAAAGGAACTTACCATATTATTCAGATACATCCGGGCCCGAGCCTCGTCTTTGGCCGCGGCGATCAGGCGAATATTAACATCCAGGCCAAGTTTGCTCGCCTTTTCTTCTAGGCTCTTGACCATCTCTTCTTCGAGCGGCGTCAGTCGATATGGCTCTTTAGCTGGCTCGCCGGGTTTGGTTGGTTTGGTCTGGATCTGCGATTTGAAGATATCCCAAAAGCCGGAAAACCAACCTCGATTCAAGACTTCGGAAAGTTTTTTTCCTTGTTGCATTTCTCGAGCAATCCGCACTCCCTCCCGGCGCCATTCCTTCTTGGCCGACCGGATAATAAATTGAATCGCTGCTCCATCCTCCTCGCCTAATTTACTCAAGGTATTAGTCAAAGAATTTAAAGGATCGGACTCGATTTTTTTATAAGTCTTGATGGGAAAAAGACTCTTTTGTTTGAAAGTGAGATAAGTTCCGAGAATCCGGCTCTCGGGCGCAAAAATATTATAATCCTCCACTTCCTCAACCACGGCCGTCGGATACTGAGCCTGGATCTGCTGCTCCATAAATTGTTGCAGATAACGCGGCGTGGCCACATAAAAAGAAATCAGGCCTTTGTGGGCCACGATTTCAAAAGCCAGGTGATCGGTTCGGCCAAAAAGAAAAGCTTTGAAGCCACGCTGGGCGCGAAGACCGCCTATGCTCGAGAAGAAAGTTTCAGCCACGCCAATGGCTTCGACCAGTGCTTTGGTATCGCGCGGCGCCTCTCGGCCTTTTTCTTCAGCTGATTCTTTGGGCAGAGTCACAAGTAGAATAACAAATTGGAAAGCGTTGGGAATGCGACCAACCTGATGCAAGAATCGACGCAAAAGGAAAAATATTAAAATTAAAATAAGAGCGCCGAAAAGCGCACCAATAATCAGAAGAGAAACTATTTGATTTTGTTCCAGCAAATTCGAGATGGCAATTTGAAACGCGTCAAACATTTTTGAAAAATAATTGTTTATCCCTTGGTCATTGCGAGTCAGACCTCCCTACCGCAGGTAGGCTATCGGCAGGCGGGAGCGAAATTGTCATCCCGAGCCTGCCCTGGCTACCGCAGGCAGGCGTAGCGAGGGATGACAGCAACTACGGTTAAGGGGCAAAACATGAAAGTGGTCAACTTGAGCGAACACTATTTTTTTTCTTTCAACTTGATTAATTGATCAGTCTTGATCTTAGCCTCTTGTTCCAAAAAAAATTTATTTACTCCGGGAATGATCTTGAGCCACTCCCTGATTAATTTCAAAATCTTCCTGACTGCCACTCTAGTCTGCTTGAGCAGTTTTTCAATTTTTGAAGCCGTCTCTTCGCCCTTAGCCCGAAACTCTTTTTGCAAGGCCGGCGGCATTTTAAAATAAACCTCGCCCAAATCTTCTTCGAGGATTCGTTCAATATTTCTGGTCATCTCGCTCTTGGCCGGAACAGTCGCGGCCGGAACCGCCGGTGCTGGCTTTGGTGCTGCCGCTTCAATCTCTTTTAATTCTTCTTTTTTCTCAACCGCCGGCAATCCAACCTCAGGCCTCGCCTCAACTTCGGTTGGCCGAGCCATCTCCGGCTTTGCTTCGACTGATCTTGCTTCCTTTCCTGATGTTTGAGGCGGAGCCGAAATCGGACCCTCTTCATTTTTTTTCTCTTCTAACTCATTAGCCATTAGATTAAACAGAATAAATCTTAATAATCTTAATCTAATTATAACAAATTTTGATTGCTCTAGCAACCAAACCTTAAATATGATAAAATTACTTCGGTATTCGCTACTGAAGATAATTTGAAACTGGAACCATTTTAAAAAAACTAATCTTTATTCTTGATCGTTATGCCCATCGAAACAACCAAAACCAATCAAGTGACTTGGCTCAATATCACTTCGGCCGGCAAAAAAGAGCTTGATTATCTTGCCAAAAATTTCAAATTCCATCCCCTGGACCTCGAAGATGCGCGGGCTGACCGTTACGCTCAGCGGCCCAAGGTCAATGACCAGCCAAATTATTTATTCTTGATTCTCCTTTTCCCCTATTATTATCGCCGCGGACGGGAGATTATTGCGAGCGAAGTTGATTTTTTTATCACGCCCAAGGAGCTAATCACTCTCCATACCGAAGAACTAACGACGCTGACTAACTTTTTTAATACCTGTAAAATCGACTCGGCCGAACGTGAGAAATATTTTGGCTCCACGCCGGCCAAATTGCTCTATGAAATTTTGAATCGACTTTTGCATGGCTGTTTCCCCATGCTTGATCATATCAGCCTGGACATCGAAAACATTGAGAAAAAAATTTTTGCCGGCTACGAACGACAGATGGTTAAAGAAATTTTAGTAATCAAACGGAATATTGTTAATTTCCGCAAAACCATGCAGGCCCACGAAGACACTATGCGGCGCCTGCTCAAAATAAAATCAAATTATTTTGACGGCGGACAACTAAACATTTATTATCTCGATTTGATTGATCAGATCAAAAATATTTGGGATATTCTGGAAAATCAAAAAGAAACCATCGAGGCCTTGGAGGCCACTAACAACGCCTTGGTTAATTTTAAATTGAACGACATAATCAAGACTCTGACCGTTTTCTCGGTCATCATCTTCCCCCTGACTTTATTAGCCGACATTTTTAGCATGAACACTCGTAACAATCCCCTGGTCGGCCAACCCTACGATTTCTGGGCTGTGGTTGGCCTGATGGCAATAATTACTCTTGCCATGATCTACTATTTCAAAAGAAAACGTTGGCTCTAAATCATTTTTTAAAAAAATTAATAGACTTGACAAATACCTGGGGATAGCCTAAGATAGGCCAACTAGCACCTTGAACAAAATCGAATCATCAACCAGGTCATCAAAAGACAAGGAGGAGGCTTGATGAAAACAATCTTAGTGATTGACGACGATCTGCTCTTGAGACAAGCGCTCGCAAGACTGCTTCGTCAAAAGTTAGGCGACGTTGATCTCTTGCTAGTCGAACCAGCCATGCTCGAGACCTTTGAAAAAGCGGCTCTATCGATCATCCAAGCCCAGAAGATCGATCTGGTCCTGCTCGATGTCGAACTTGGCGGAGAAATCGGTTTCGATATCGCCAAGAAGATTAAAGAAGCCAATCCCCGGTTGCCCATCATCTTGATGAGCGGCAATGATGCCGCCCTCAACTTCAGCGGCCGATTCGAAAAGTACCAGGGCTTCCTAGCCTTTATCGATGAACGAGTCGCCAAACCGATCGATGAGGGTTTCCCCAAAACCGTGAAGCAGTTCCTGGAACGGGGCTAAGTTAAACTTTCTCGGGCAAACTAATCTGCGATTGGAGGGAGGTCAAATGAAAGTCAAACTGAAGACTGGCGAAGAAGTCGATTTCCCGTTCGTATTGGCTGGGGTTCCTCAAATTAGAAAACAAATTATTAGAGGGGACGATTTTAAAGTAACTGTAATTCACGGCGATCAACGTTCTGAAACCATCTCGGTAACCGAAATCGACCCCAAGAGCATCCCCGATGTCAAAGGAGAATCCTGAAACGATTCTCCTTTTTTAATGTTCTTATCTTCTGATTTTGATCTGCGGCCCCTTTTCTGTGTCTTCGATTAAAAACCCCTGGGCCTCAACTTCTTGGCGCAACTTGTCGGCTCGGCTCCAATCCTTTTTCTTCCTCGCTTCCTCCCGCTCATAAACCTTATCCCAAACTTCTTTCGAAACCGCTGCCTTTTTCTTTTTGATTTGGTCCAAACCCAAACCCAAGACCCGATCGAATTTCAAAAGGGTCGCTTTTTTAACCTTGGAAGGCAATGACGATTTAGTTAATTCCCAAACCAGGGCCAAAGCACCGGGCAGATCTAGATCATTATTGATCAAATCCAAAAATCTCTGCTCAAAATCTTGGTCCCTCTTTTTTAAGATCAAGGGCTCATCCCAGGTACTCACAATCTCGTAAAGATTATCTAGGGCGTGTTCGGCCGCCTCCAAATTTTGCCAGTTGAACAATAGTTTCGAACGATAATGGGCTGTGAGACAAAGATAGCGATAAGCCAGGGGTTTAAACCCGCGATCAATCAAGCTTTGTAGGGTGATAAAATTTTCTCCGGATTTGGCCATTTTGGCTTGATCGCCGATGATTAAAAATTCTCCGTGCAACCAAAAATTAACAAATCTCTTGCCCGATGCTGTTTCGGATTGAGCGATTTCATTAGTGTGGTGAACCGGGATATGATCAATTCCACCACTATGGATGTCAATAGTTTTGACTTGCTCTGGTCGAAACTCGCTGTCCTTAAAAGCGTTACCTAGGTATTTCAAACTCATGGCCGAACACTCAATATGCCAGCCAGGAAACCCGCGACCCCAGGGCGAATCCCACTCCATATCGCGCTTGGCTCCAGCTGGAGAAAATTTCCAGAGAGCAAAATCAGTTGGATTTTTTTTACCGGGTACGGGTTCAACCCTAGCCCCAACCTCCAAACCCTTAATATCGAGTCGAGCTAATTTGCCATAGTCCTTTAATTTGGAGGTATCAAAATAAACGCCGTCGGCAATCAAATAAGTAAAACCATTTTTTTCTAATTCCCTAATCAAACTAATTTGTTCTTTGATATGATCAGTGGCTCGGCAAAAAATATCCGGCTCAATGATATTTAATTTTTTGATATCTTCTTTAAATTTTTCGGTGTAAAATTCCGCTATTTCCCAGGCAGTTCTCCTCTCGCGCCTCGCCCCCTTAACCATTTTATCTTCGCCTGTATCCGAATCGGAAGTGAGGTGACCGACATCGGTGATATTCATAATGTGCCTCACCTGAAAATCATTGTAAATTAACACCCGCTTTAAAATGTCGGCGAAAAGATAGGTCCTCAGATTGCCCAAGTGAGCAAAATTATAAACCGTCGGCCCGCAAGAATAAAAACCAACTCGCCGATCTTCCAAGGGTTTAAATTCTTCTTTCTTTCTAGTTAAGGTGTTGTATAAAACTAAAGGCATAGTGATCACTCAACTATTACTAGTTTATACTTTTTTTCTTCGCTCAGCAA
>CAZFGO010000038.1:0-5309 GCA_964518525.1 uncultured Gammaproteobacteria bacterium
GGGCCTATGAGACTTTTGGTTTTTCAATTCTCGAATCCTTTGCTCGAGGTAAGCCAGTGATTGCCTCGAGGCTTGGCTCGTTTACTGAATTAATTAACGAGGGTCGGACTGGTTTATTCTTTAGACCAAACGATGCCGATGACTTGGCTTCAAAAATTAAATTACTTTTTCAAGATGATAATCATGTTAGGGTCTGGGGTCGGGAAGCTCGGCTCGAAGTCGAAAAGAAATATAATAAAGAACGACATTATGAGGAAATTTTGAAGATTTATAATCAATTATTGACTTAAACCTAAAATTAGATTTTAGACTTGACTTATTATAGAAACTGTGTTAGAATACCTTGTTCAGGTATTCTTGTTTTTTAGGCAAGAATACTTTTAAGGATTGTACCTAAACAACCGAAAAACAATCAAAAAATTCTTCCACTCCGCCAGCTGGCGGATATGGAGGCAAGTCACGGCATTCGCTAATGCCGCGACAAGACACAGTGGTCGCTACCGCTGTGTCAAGGAGGAAAAAAATGAGGAGAGCTTGGTTTGTACTGGTTGCTCTGTTCATGCTTGAAGGTTGCATCAAGTGGTTGCGGCCCGATTACCCCTTTAGCCGATCTGCGACTCAGTTCATTGCTCAAGGTCCCTATGTCTACCAGCAGCGGGTGATCATCGGCGACAATCACGAACTCAAAGAAGCGGACTGGCCGCAGTTTTTCGGGGAAATGAAGCAATATTTTGACGGGCTTGAAGTTCGGGTCTGGGAGACCAGCGATCTTTCGTCCTATGACCCGGCGCTCTTGGTGCGTTTCATCAAAGCAGCGCATCGGGCCGGACTCAAGGTGGCCGTCAATTTCTGGGAGTACCCGGACTCAAAGAACCTGCCGCCCGAATTTCGAGCTTACAAGCTCAGTCTGACCGGGCAGATCGTCCCAGCGAGTTCGTCTGATGACTACGCTTTTTTTCCGGCCCTCGACAAGACCAATGCCGAGGCCGTGGCTTGGAGCGCTTCCAGAACCAAGTTGCTCTTGGAACGGATCACGGCTCAAGAGCCGGTCGATTATTTCATGATGACCGAGGACCGATTGAATCCTTGGGATCCGACCACGCCCTGGCCCCACCAAGTCAATTATTGGCAAGGGCCGACCTACTCGAACACCGCTGCGGCTTCGTTCCGTGACTACACTGGCCACAAGTTGCCGGTTGATCGTCCGGCCCTAGTCAATCAACTGACCGAGTTCGCAGCGCCGGATTCGGAACTATGGAATCAGTTCTACGAATGGCGATTCCGCATCTTTGCCCATTACTTGGGCGAGATGCTCAAGGCCGCGTCCGAAGCGGTCAAACCAACCAATGGGTCTTTCGAGACCATTGTCATGGAATGGCAGCGGGTTATTGCCGAAGGAGAATTCTCCTATCGCAATGATTGGCCGGTGCTTCAAAACAGCCGTGTCTTTGGCGTTTCGGCTCAGTGGCTGAGCCGGTTGCCAGAACTCGATCACTTGGTGGTCGAGTTTGGCGAAGATGGTCTGGACCAAACCAAGTGGCCTATGTGGCTGAACGAAAAGGGGATCCGCCAGATTGCCGCGGTAGCGGAAAAGAACAGCAAGGCAGTTGGCGGATTTATTCAGGCCTACAGTTGGCCGCTTCATCGACCGACGCCCGAAGCCATCGAGCCGGAATACGTCATTTCTTCTCGAGCTGGTGCTCGAGTGATCGTGGTTTACGATTGCGCCGTATTCTACCACGACGATTCGCGTTACAGCGAAGCGGTGGTGAAGGAGTGGCAGCGAGTTCGGAGTGGTCAAGTTAATTCTCCGGAACCGATTCGGCCGAAGCTCGATTCTACGAATCCGTCGGCCACGGTCAGGGCCGCTTGGCGCGAAGGTTCGGACATCAAGGTCCAGAGAACAATCTTGAAGACCTTGAAGAATGGACCATTCTACGCCGCCTACGATCGGAACGGTTGGGGAGCAACTGTGAGTGCGGCTGATGTTCTCGATCAAATGGGCGGCTATTTGGTTCTGTCGAATCGTCCGGATCTCATTGGCCAACGATTCACCGTGATTGAAAAGGAAACTGACGGTCGAATCGTTTGGGCCCAGTATGGTGATCTCGAGCTCCCCGGGATCAACGATAACGGAGGTTCCAAATCACTCTTGGTTCAATAACTGAACCGGAGTTTCCCCCGCACCAGATCTGCGTCAAGCAGTTCGGGTGCGGGGTTTTTATTTTGGCTGATTGACTTTTTATAATAACCTGCTAAACTAGGTTATCAGCGTTTGGTTAGTAAATTAAAATCAATCACCAAAAGCCTTGCTTCGTTCCGCAAAGGCGGGACCAAGGAAGGCAAGCCCTCCTACGCCGCCAGCTGGCGGATACGGAGGGGAAGTCACGTCATTCACGAATGCAGTGTCAAGACACGGCGGTCGCGACCGCCGTGTCAAGGAGGAAAAAATGAAAAAGGTTTGGCTAGCACTTGTTGTTCTGATTGCACTTGAAGGTTGCATAAAGTGGTTTCGACCTGATCCAGCAGCGGTTGACGGGACTAGCAGCCAAGCGAGTGGTTTGGTTAATTGGAACCATCCTTATCCCAAGAAGGCCAATTATAGTCCCTCGATCAACGCTTTGACCAATCGTGACGTTTTGGCTAAGTGGGATGTGATCATCCTGCCGCCGGACGATCTCCAGCGTTGGCATCCAGAATGGTTTGCCCAAATTCGCGGGCTCAATCCTAGGATCAAGATTCTGCTCTATGCTTCGAGCATTGAGATTCCAAAGATCGTGGCCGCCAACGCGCCCTGGTCTTGGCTCAAGACGGGAATTGATCCGGTCTGGTACCTCAAATTGCCGGGCAATGGGCCAGCGAGTTTTTGGCCGAGCAATTATCTACTCAACGGTTCAAGTCAATGCCCAACCAAGGCTGGTCAAACTTGGGTGAGCTATTTGGCCGATTTTCTGACTCAAGAATATCTGAAAACCGGTTTTTGGGATGGGGTCTTTCTCGATACGCTCTGGAATGGGCTGTCCCAAATCAATGGCGGTAATTTCGATGCCAATAACGACGGCCTAAAGGACAATCCCAACCAGCTCGACCAATGGTGGCGCGAGGGCATGCAGCAATTGGTAACGCGGTTGCGGGAGGCCAACCCCAACCTCGCAATCATTGGCAATGGCAACGCTCTTTATGGCGGTCAGAACGGTTTGATGCTCGAGAGCTTTCCGGTTGGCGGAAATTGGTTGGGGCAAGTTAGTTTGCTCCAAAACGCCGGTCTGGTTAGCCAGCCGATCAGCTTCATCAACTGCTCGGGTGCCCAGTCTGACTCAAGAAAAATGCGTTTTGGTTTGGCCTCGGCTCTGATGCTCGACAATGTTTATTATTCCTACGACGCTGGTCCGACTTCGCATGGTGAAGTCTGGTGGTATCCTGAGTACGAAGTCACTTTGGGTAATCCCACTGGGCCTTACCAGGTCGTCGGAGCCGGTCTTTATCGTCGCGATTTCGATCGCGGCTTAGCTCTAGTCAACACTTCAGCCAATCCCCAAACAATTGCTCTAGAGAAGCAGTATCAGACTGTTTCTGGTCAACTGGTCAAAACAGTTAGTCTGGCCGGAGATGATGGCGTCATTCTCCTAAAGCCTTAAGGGGGACGGCTTTAAGATTCGATTTGGGAGAAAATCTGATGATAGGGAATGGTTTTTGAACCGTTCCCTATTTTTATTATATTAATTAAAACAGCTTTGATTAATGATAGGGAGGAAGCATACCCATACAAACTATTGACAAGATTTATTAAATATGCTAATATAGGATGTTATCCACTAGGATAAAAAATATTAATCTTTATTATGAAAATCGCTTTTATTGGGCAAAAAGGAATTCCGGCGCTTTCGGGCGGAGTCGAACGTCATGTCGAAGAATTGGCCACCCGCTTGGCCAAAGAAGGTCATGAGGTGATTTGCTATTGCCGCAATTATTACACGCCCAAGAATTTAAAGGAATATCGGGGAGTTAAACTGATCCATTTACCTTCGATCAGAACCAAACATCTTGATGCGATCAGTCATACTTTTTTAGCTACGATTGATCTTTTGTTTCGCGAGGTTGATATTATTCATTATCAAGCAATTGGACCGTCTTCGCTTTTATGGCTAGCCAAGCTCTTAAAGAGAAAGACTAAAGTTTTGGCGACTTTCCATTCCGATGATCGCAATCATCAGAAATGGGGTTGGTTGGCTAAAAAGTTTTTAAGTTTGGCCGCTTTGATCGCACTGCGTCTGCCTGATCGGGCGATTACGGTTTCTCGAGCTCAAAAGGAAAAATGCCAAAAGGAATTTGGTGGTGATCCAACTTTCATTGCTAATGGTGTTTCTATTCCCGAACCAATTAAACCCAAACTAATCACTAAACGTTGGGGTCTTCGGGGCAATGATTACATTTTATCGGTGAGCCGTTTGGTGAAGCACAAGGGTATTCATTATTTGATCGAGGCTTATCAGGATTTAAAAACCGATAAGAAGTTGGTTATTGTGGGTGATACTCATTTTACTCCTGAATATGGCAGCTATCTCAAAGAGCTAGCTCGGGATAATAAAAAGATTATCTTTACTGGTGAACAAACTGGTCAGGTTTTGGCTGAGCTTTTTTCTAACGCTTATTTGTTTGTTCAGCCTTCGGAGTCCGAAGGTCTCTCGATTGCTTTGCTTGAAGCCTTGAGTTATAGTTTGCCGACGCTCGTGAGCGATATTGCTGAGAATAAAGAAGCCATTGCCGAAGCCGGCTTTGTCTTTAGGAATAAGAGCGTGAGCGATCTCAAAAGGAAATTAAAATTTTTGCTCGCAAATCCAGAAATTGCTCGAGATCAAAAAATCAAAGCTCGAAATCAAGTGATGATTAATCACGATTGGAATAAAATTGTGCGCCAAACCGTGAATCTCTACGAGCAGTTACTCCTACCCAACTTGATAAAAAACTTCGGCCGAATGATTAATTACTCTCGACCAAAGGAAATGAACAGCCGCAACTAAGATTGGATCAATCGTAAAATAAATATCGGGACGGAATATTTTTTCCGACCCGATATTTATTTTGTATTGTCATACTTCGACTAAGTCTGTCCTGCCTGCCGGCAGGCTGCCGATAGTCAGGCACAAGATTGTTTTAAAGAGTTCGCCTTTTAGAGTGCAAGAAATTTACAGGTCTCCAATACAGGCTAAAGCCTGAACTCCTTTCATTCTATCAGCGCGAACCTGCCTACTTCAGTTCGCGTAGGGGCAGGTTCGCGCCAGTAATAATTGGTCTTAGTCCTTCGCGTT
>CAZFGO010000038.1:5409-8329 GCA_964518525.1 uncultured Gammaproteobacteria bacterium
AGTTCGCGTAGGGGCAGGTTCGCGCCAGTAATAATTGGTCTTAGTCCTTCGCGTTGGTACCAGATCTATTCCGGTTTGTTTAGGTGAGCGGGGTTGGGACTATAGAGTTTGTTTTTGATTTTCCAGTGATCAACATATTGGCCAATGCCTTTGGTGGCCAATTTATTTTTGACCGTGGCTTTTTGCTGCGACCATTTGAGTAGACTTTCAAAATTTATTTTGTAGCGATTCCGGACCACGACATAGCGGAGCTCTTGATTTTTCAGGGCGCGACGAATGGTGCGTTGATCAATGCCAAAGAGTCGGCTGGCTTCTGAGACCGAAACTCGGATGACATTATTGGGTGAGGAATTGGCGAGTAGGGAATTGGTCATAAATTTTTTTAAATTATCAATTTAAATTATTTTTCCTTAAATATTATCCTAATATTATTATAAAGGAATTAATTTATTTGTCTAGAATATTCTAGACAATTATTTAAATAATAACAGGAATTTAAAATTAAAGCAATAGATTTCTTAAGAATTATTTTACTTTTTTTCTAATTTAGATTAGAATAATTATTAAATTGTAGTGAAATAAACTGTAACAACTTCTCGTTTCCTCCGTCTAATTAAATGAAAAACTGGTTAAAGGAAAAACTAATTTTACTGCGGTTGAAGAATAAGGATCCGGAAGCGTTTGGCGAGATTTACGACTTGTATGTTTCAAGAATATACAGGTTTATTTATTTTAAGGTTTCTTCAGTGGAAGAGGCGGAAGACCTGACCTCAGAAGTTTTTTTGAAAACCTGGCAATACATTAACGAAGGAAAAGAGATTGAAAATTTAAATGCTCTGCTTTATCGCGTGGCGCGCAATGCCGTGATTGATTTTTATCGCGATCGAGCCAAGCGCGAAATCATCAAAGAAGAAGCGGCGGAACAAACGCCGGTGACCGATCAAGAATTACAAAAACTTCAAATTAGTTTAGACTTTAAAAATATTGAAAAAAGTTTGCGAGGATTGAAGGATGAATATCGCGAAGTAATTATTCTGCGTTTTGTCGAAGAACTCTCAACTAGCGAGATCGCTAAGATTCTAGACAAATCAAAAGGTGCTGTTCGGATTCTGGTTTATCGGGCCTTGAATACTTTGAAAGAACTCTTAGAAGCCGAGGGAAAAAAAGATTAAGTGTCTTATGATCAGTGATCGAAAAATTTTACAAAGGTTAGAGCAGTTAAAAAAAATTGAGCCGCGATTGGATTGGAAAGAATCTAATCGCGAGATTTTGTTATCCCAAATCAAAGCTCAGCAAGGGGCGAGATTAAGGCAGAATCAAGTTAAGGCCCTGCCTGTCGTGACTGAGTATCTCAAATCGTTCTGGTCTTGGGATCGATTGGAACTCAAGAAATTAGTTACCCTGGCTCTGCGACCTCTCGGCACGATCATTCTCGTGGTCGCTTTGGCTTTGGGCGGCGGCATTGCGGCCGTGAACGCGGCCTTTGATAGTTTGCCCGGTGATGCTCTTTATCCGGTCAAGCTCACCACCGAGAAAGTTCAGCTAGCCTTGAATTTTAATGATAGCGCTAAGACGGCTTTGGAAATCGAATTTGCCGGTCGACGAATTGATGAGATCGGTAAAGTGACCGAACAAAAAATTGGAGCAGATCAAATTCAGGTGCCGCTCCAGGCCTTTACTCAGGAGCTCGGTAATGTTAATGCGCGATTGGATAATCTCGCCAAGAGCGGCCAGGCGAACGAGGTCATCACTTTGGCCAATCTAGTTGATAATAAGACCGAAGATTTTGCCGATGCTCTTGCGGCCAAAACCAATCGGGTTCCGTCGGCTATTAAAACAGATATCAACCAGGCAATTACGGTTTCCGAACAGACCAGCGATAAGGCCTTTAAGATTTTAATTGATAATAGCAATCAAGCGGGTGGAGCAGTAAATCAGTCCGAGGTGGCCAAGCGAGTGGAAGAGAAAATTAATCGTTCCCAAGAAAAGATCGATCAGCTTTTGGGTGAGAAGGCTGGCGAAGTTAAGGATGTGCCCAAACCAGAAGAACTCAAGAAGTCTTTGGACGAAGCCAAAGCCTTTTTCCAAAAAGGCGATTTGTCTTCGGCTTTTGAAAAAGTTAAGGAGAGTAACCAATTGACTCAAAATATTCAAAATCTGATTGATCAGAGTCAGGCCACGGCTTCGGGGAGCCAAGCAGTCGGCCAGAACGCCGGTACTAATACAAATGCCAATGCCAATGCGAATGATATCAATACTAATTCCAACCTAAAGGCGAATAATAGCAATACCAATGCTGAGGCAACGACTAATAGCAATGTCAAGGCTAATACCAATACTAACAATAATAGTAATAGTAATGCCAAAGTTAAGGGAGACATCATTACTAATGAGAATGCGAGCGTTTCTGGATCGCTACTTTACGATGATAAGGGAATAAAGTAACAAAAATCATTAAAAACAGTAAAAGTAAGGTTCAAGTTTTGGCTGGTGAAATCTGGTCGGGGAGGAATGATTAATTAATTTTGCTAATTAAGAGTAGGAACAGCAAGGTCGATCCTAGCACAATTGAGGTGAATATGAAAATAATCATCTCAATTGTGTGAGGGAGTTTCTACATTAAAATTATTATAATAAATAAACATTACGAATTAAGGAAGAATCGAAGCAAAATTATTTTTGTCTAAATTCCGACTTGGTTCGTAATCATTAAGGAGAATTAATTAAATGAACGATCTAATTAAGAAGGGAAAGCGAGCTCTGACTGTCGGCGTCGCCGTTACGACGATTGCTTGGTCAATCGGCTTGGCGGCCTTCTTGCCTTTATCGGCCCAGGCGACAACCATTGCTTCGGGTGACTTGATCAAGGCGAGCACCCCCGCAGTCTATTACTACGGCGCTGATGGCAAGAGATACGTTT
>CAZFGO010000039.1:0-6900 GCA_964518525.1 uncultured Gammaproteobacteria bacterium
ATGAAATTATTAATCACCGGCGGAGCCGGTTTTATCGGCTCTAATTTTATCCGTTATTGGTTTGGGAATCATACCGAGGATGAAATTATTAATATTGATAAATTAACTTACGCCGGCAATCTGGAAAATTTGCGCGAAGTAGAGAACAACCCTCGCTACAAATTTGTTAAGGGCGATATTTGTGATCGCAATTTAGTTAATGATTTGGTAAAAGATGCCGACACGATAATTAATTTCGCGGCCGAAACCCACGTCGATCGATCAATCATATCAAGCGAAGATTTTATTAAGACAAATGTCGAAGGAACGAGAATTTTGCTCGAGGCGGCGAAAAATAATGGGTTAAAACGTTTTCATCACATTTCCACTGACGAAGTTTTTGGCACGTTAAAACCCAACGACCAGGCTTTCAATGAAAAAACGTCATATAATCCGCGAAGCCCCTACGCCGCCTCCAAAGCTGCTTCGGATCATTTGGTTCGCGCTTACCATGAGACTTTTGGTTTGCCTATCACCATTTCTAACACCTCTAATAATTTTGGCCCCTATCAATATCCGGAGAAACTATTGCCTTTGGCAATTACCAATTTGATCCAAGGCAAGAAAATACCAATCTATGGCGATGGTGAGCAGGTGCGCGATTGGCTCTATGTCGATGATCACTGCCGTGCTATCGATTTAATTTTGGCTAAAGGAAAAATTGGCGAGACTTATTGTATTGGCGGCTTGAGTGAAGAGGTGAGCAATTTGGATTTGATTAAACGAGTGCTCGAAATCATTGGTAAATCTGAAGATGCGATCGAATTTGTCAAGGACCGCCCGGGTCATGATCGCCGCTACGCGATCGATTGGTCCAAAGCCAAACGCGAGTTAGGTTACGAGCCGAAATATAATTTAGACGAATATCTCGAGAAGACAATCGAGTGGTATCAAAACAACAAAGATTGGTGGCGGAAGATAATCGCCGAAAGAGATTATCAAAACTTTATTAAGAAACAATATGAAGAAAGATAAGTTGCCGAGCCTCAGTCAGATTAAAAATTTAATGAATAAAATTGCTCGAGCAAACGGCATTCCGGAACAAGTTGAAAATACTTGGCGCCATTCGGCCGTGGTTTGGCGCTTGGCTGATCGGATCGCTCTCTTGGCGATTAAGAATGGTTATCCGGTTGATCGGCGGTTGTTGAAGCTGGCTGTTTACGTCCATGACCTAGGGCGAATGGTGACGGGCAGTGCTGGTTCAAAGATTTTGAAAGATCCGGTTTATCATGGTTACGAAGGTTATAAAATTTTAAAGAAATTTGGTTACCCCAAATTGGCTGAATTTTGCCGTCGCCATTTGGGCGGGAGTGGCTTGCCGCGACAGGTTAATCGTCGATATAGTTTTGGAACCAGTGATACCTTGGCTCGAACTCTTGAGGAGCGGATCTTGGCTTATTCGGATGCTCGAACACTTTTTATCAAAGGCCGCGGTCCCAGTATTGGCTCATTTGAAACCGCTTATCGTCGTTTTAAAGTTTACCCTTATGGCACCGGTGAAAGATTAAGAGCCAGTCAGCGGTTGATTAAAGAAATAACCAAAGGCCGAGTTAAGTGATCTTTTGATTCCTATGAAAGCCATGATCTTAGCGGCCGGTCTCGGGACCAGATTGCGGCCCCTAACCAAGACTTTACCCAAACCATTGATTCCAATAAAGAATCGACCTTTGATTTATTATGGCTTAGATTTGATTAAACGAGCCGGCGTCGATGAAGTGGTGATTAATTTGCATTATCTGGGTGACTTGATTGAGAAAGAATTAGGTGATGGTCGGAAACTAGGATTGAAGATAACTTATTCCCGAGAGCAGGAACTCTTGGGAACGGGCGGCGGGATCAAGGCCGCCGAAAAATTTTTGAGCGGGGAGAGTTTTTTGGTTCTCAATTGCGATCTTTTAACTGATCTTGATTTGAAAGAGGTTATTAGATTTCACCAGGGCAAACAAGCTATCGCCACTATGGTTTTAAGACCGAATCCTGGCCAATACACCAAGCTAGGCATTGATGACGATTATCGAGTTTTAAAGATTGGTCAGTTGGTTGATCAGGCTGTTGGTTTGATAGACGATCGTTATATGTTTGCCGGCATCCAGGTATTTGAACCAGAGATCTTTGATTATTTGGAACTAAAATTCAGTTCAATCATCGACGCCGATGTTCGGTTGATAAAAAATTGCGAACCGATTTTCGGCTATGTCTTTGATGGCCGCTGGGAAGATGTTGGTGATCTCGAGGATTATAAAAAATTAAATTAGTTTCCATTGTCATGAAAATATTAATTATTGGAGCCAAGGGAATGCTGGGCCAGGCCTTGCAACAGACTCTTCGACAAGCTCGGGGCGAGGAACAAATTATCGCTTGGGATAAAGAAGAAATTGATATTACTAATGAAATTGAAGTCAACAGAAAAATAAAAAATTTAAAGCCCGAGATAATAATCAACGTGGCGGCTTATAATGCGGTTGATCGAGCCGAGGAAGAGCCAGCCCTTGCTAACTTGGTTAATGGCTCGGCTGTTGGTTTTTTAGCCCAAGCAGCCAAAGAGACCGGAGCGGTCTTGGTCCACTACAGTACTGGTTATGTCTTTGATGGAACCAAGAATGGCTACAAGGAAGATGATCCGCCTAAGCCGATTAATGCTTATGGGCGATCAAAATTTTTGGGCGAGAAATTACTACGAGAGAATTACGATCGGTTTTATCTCATCAGAACAAATTTACTTTACGGTCGGCCGGGTCGGAGTGATCTTTCTAAGCCGAGTTTTGTTGAACTGATGTTGAAAAAAGCTCGGGAAACCAATACAATTGAAGCAGTGAGCGATGAAATAAGTAATCCGACCTATGTTAAAGATTTGGCTTTAGCTACCATTGATTTAATTAACCAGGAATATCCTTTTGGCATTTATCACCTGGTTAACGAAGGTCAGGCCTCATGGTCTGATTGGGCTAAAGAAATTTTTGGAATAAAAAAGATTGAGGTTAATTTAGTTTCGATTCTTTCGGAAAAATTAAGGCGCTCGGCCCCAAGGCCGAAATATTCGACCCTCAGCAACACCAAATTTACTAAACTGAGGCCCTGGCCCGAGGCCCTGAGAGAATATCTTAGCGAAGAAAAATTATGAGAGGCGTTATTCTGGCTGGCGGCAACGGCACTCGTCTCTTGCCACTGACCAAGGTTACCAACAAACATCTCTTGCCGGTTTACAATGAGCCGATGATTTATTATCCTCTTAAGTCTCTAATCGCCATCGGTCTCGAAGAGATTCTAGTCATTTCGGGTAAGGGCCACGCGGGACATTTTTTGAATCTCTTGGGATCGGGCAAGGAGTTTGGCGTAAAAATTTCTTATGAGGTTCAGGAAGAAGCTGGCGGCATTGCCGAAGCCTTGGGCTTGGCGGAAAATTTTGCCGACAAAGATAGAATAGCAGTGATTTTGGGTGATAATATCTACGAGGATAACTCGCAAATTGTTAAGGCCAGTCAAGATTTCGAGCACCAAGAATTCGAGGTTGAGGGCCAGACGGTCGGCGGAGCTAAGATTTTACTCAAGAAAGTTTCTGATCCCGAGCGTTTTGGCGTGGCCGAACTGGCTGGTAATAAAATTATCAGTATCGAGGAGAAACCAAAAAAGCCGAAATCAAATTATTGTGTCACTGGCTTCTATCTTTACGATCATCAGGTTTTCAAGATCATTAAATTACTGAAGCCTTCGGCTCGGGGCGAGTTAGAGATAACTGATGTCAATAATTTTTACGTCAATCAGAAAACTTTGACTTATGAGATTGTTCACGGTGACTGGACCGACGCTGGCACCTTCAATTCTTTACTCCGGGCATCAAACTTAGCAGCCAAGGTTAAGAAAAAATAAGCGATATCACGGCGCGTGCATCGCTTGGAATTGCATCGCTCGCACCAGATGTCAAGCCTAGTCGGGACATTTGCTGGCTCGCTAGCAATTATAAAATTAAAGATATATAAAAATCGAGGCGGAAGATTCTCTGCCTCGATTTTTGTTTACTTTATTTTTATTCCTTTACTCCAGCGTTAGTTCGTAGAGACCAATTTGTTTTCCTAGCTGACCGATAAAAAACAATTTTGATCCCGAAGAATCGGTATTGAGATCTTCAATTTTGTCCAATTTAATTAAGTCAATGACGTTTCGATCCCTGTCCGCCAATTCCAAAATCCGGAGCCGGTCGCCAATTAAGGCAATCAGATATTGATTGCCAGGCTGCCAAATTACTTCTTTAACTTCTTCACTCGAGCGGTCGATTAGTTGGCTCTTGCCACTGGCGGGCTGATCGGTCCAAATTTCAAAATCATTATAAAAAAGTAGTTGCCGGCCCGAGTCGGTCCACTGGGCATTTTTCGCTTCGAAACGAGGGATGAGACTTTCGCCTTGGTCAGCTAGAGCTAGATTTTCAAAATTGGCCAGGTTGATGAGCCAGAGAGCCTTTTTCGATTGATCGAGAAGAGTTAAGAAATCATTTGAACCGGTGATCAATTGGTAAGTTGGCGATCGCGGCAGTTTGATTTGAGAGGTTGTCGCGGGATCGACTCCAAAATTTATTTTTGAGAGGAACGAAGACGTTTTGCCAGTTTTGAGATAATAAGCCACTTCATCTTTTATTAAAAAATCTCCGATCAATTCATTAGAACCAATTTCTATTTTTAGGAGAGAAGTAATTTTTTTAATTGCTAGATCAATTTGATATAATTGTTGATTAGCCAGACCTCCAAGCAGGAGGTCGGACTGGTTATCCCATTTAATTTGGTCGAAATTTAATTGGGTTAAATCAGCCAAATTTGTGATCTCTTGGGGTCGTTCAATATTTAGAACTACATATGATTTTTGGCTGGTAGATGGGCCAAAGCTAACTAGAATTTTTTTATTGGAAGCGGACCAGCTAATCGAGTTTAATTTGGTCGAAGCTGGTGAAGGTAATTGATAAAGTCGAACTGACTGATCGGTGGCCGGTTCGTAAAGCCAAAGCTCTTTAGCCGAATTTTTATCAATAAGATAGACAATCTTTTGTTGGTCTGGAGATGAGCTGAGCCAAGAAATTTGGCCCGGTATCAGATTGATTGGCAGTTCTTTTTTGAAAAGGATGACGTTATCGGTAAAGGTGGTTTGGGCTTCGCGAACAGTTAATTTCTTTTGCCAGGGATAAAACCCTTCTTTTTCAATTCGGACCAGATAATCATCGGGCAAGAGGTCATTTAAGCTCAAATTTCCGTTGAGCTTGGCGGGGTATAATTGATTATTGAGATAAACCGTGGCATCGGTTTGTCCCGAGGTTAAGAAAATAATACCGGTCTTTTGGATTTTTCCCAATTTAAAATTATAGCGAAACCCGTTGGCGTAAAAGATCAGAATCGGAGCCACGACCAAAAAAATAATTATGAAGGAGAGGTAGATAAATCTTCTGGTTCCAACAGTCATGAAGAGCTTGTTAAATTATTAAAAATAAGTTAGAATTATAGTCAAATAGTGCTAGCCTCAGAATTGAATTTTTAGCTAAAAATTGCGCAGCTAGTTTATTTTTTTGTTAGCCTCGGATCGCCGTATAGCGTTGAAAATTATTCATTAGAATTTTAAATTCTCATGGCGAAATTTATTATCGAAGGAGGCTTTCCACTTCAAGGGGAGATTAGAGTGGCGGGAATGAAAAATGCGGCGACGCCAATAATTGCCGCTACTTTATTAACCAAAGAGGATTGTTTGATCGATAACGTTCCGCGCATCACTGATGTTTTTAAAATGCTGGAAATTATCAAGAGTCTGGGCGGCGAGGTGAGCTGGCTTGGCGATCATCAAGTTAGGATTTCGACCGCCAAGGTGGAGCCAGGCTTGGTTGATCAGGAAGCAGTGGCCTGTATGCGTTCTTCCATTCTTCTGCTCGGGCCGCTTTTGGCTCGATTTCGTTCGGTTAATTTGCCGGAGCCGGGCGGCTGTATCATTGGCAATCGGCCGATCGACACTCATCTTTCGGCCTTGGCCAGATTGGGGGCCGTGATTGAACGATCTAATGGAATTTATCATCTCGAAGCCGATCGTCTGGCCGGCGCCAATATCATTTTACCAGAATTTTCAGTAACCGCAACTGAGAATGCGATCATGGCGGCGGTCTTGGCGTCAGGTCGGACGGTCATCAAGCTGGCCGCGGCCGAACCGCACGTTCAAGATTTAATTAAATTTTTGAACCAGCTCGGAGCCAAGATTAGCGGGGCGGGCACGCACACCCTCGTGATTGATGGAGTTAAGAGTTTAGGCGGCGGCAGTCATACTCTGATACCCGATCAGATCGAAGCGGGAACTTTTGCCGTGGCGGCGGCAGTGACGCGGGGCGAGGTAATAATTGAAAATATTATTCCCGAACACCTGGAAATTATTTTACTTAATCTGGAACGAGCGGGCGTTAATTTTGAATTGGGCGAAGATTGGCTAAAGATTAAACCTAGCACTTCCCTCAAAGCTTTTCATTTACAGACTCTGCCTTATCCTGGATTTCCCACTGATCTGCAGGCACCGTTTAGCGTCTTGGCCACTCAATGCGTTGGCACGAGCCTGATTCAAGATCCAATGTACGAGGGTCGTTTAGGTTACGTTCAGGAATTAATTAAGATGGGGGCCAACGCGATCGTGGCTGATCCGCATCGAGTGATTATCACCGGCCCCACCCCGCTCTATGGTCAAGAGATTAAGAGTTTTGATCTTCGGGCCGGCGCGACCTTGATCATTGCCGGTCTCGCGGCAAGCGGCGAGACCATTGTTAATGAAGCCGAGATGGTTGATCGCGGCTACGAAAAGATCGAAGAGCGATTAAGTAATTTGGGGGCGAGAATTAGGAGGGTGGAATAA
>CAZFGO010000040.1:0-6756 GCA_964518525.1 uncultured Gammaproteobacteria bacterium
GCATACTTCACTGATCCAGCGGTTGCGGTTTGTTGCGCATCGGTCTGAGCGGTTCGATCAGTGGTAAAGGCAAGAGAAGTGGTGTCTTGGACATAGCCATCGTCAGTGACTTGAATTCCTAAGGTGGTGTCAGCGACCGGCACGGCGCAGTACCAATTACCGCCCGAGGAGGTACAAGAGACCGCCTGAGTATCGCCGGTGTTAACCGCGCTGGCTGAAGCCTTGAGCTCAGCGCCGGTGGCCTCGGCGGGAATGGAGGTGATCTTGTAGGCATATTGCATACCTTCACAGGAAGTAGAAGCCGAAATAGCAGTGGTACAAGCCGCGGCATTGGTTAAAGAAATGGCGACCTGAGCAGCCGTGCTGGTTGTTACCGCCGTGACGCCGCCGCTGTTAGTGGTTTCACTAGCGGCGTAACCATCCTTTTGGAGTGACAAAGCATGTGCCACGCCATCGGTATTGGCCCAATAATAAACGTTGCCGGCAGAAGTAGTAGCAGCCACACTATTGTAGGTAGCTGTGTCCATAGTATTAAAGACGTTCGAAGGATTGGTACCAAGTTCATTAAGGATGGTGACCTTGAGACCAAACTGCATGGAATCTGGGCTCCCGGTTAAATCTGTTAGGGCTGTAGTTAAGGCTCCGGTGGAATGGGCTGAGGTTGTTACATAACCCGAATTGGCAACGGTATAAGTGCAACCGCTTGCTTGAGGAGTTAAAGCGAATACATAAACACCGCCGCCAATTTCATTGAAATCAGTTATTGTATTGCTGGTAGGGCAACTTGAAAAAGTAAAAGCGCCTACTAGCAAACCCGTAATAGGAGTGGTCAATTCATTTTGAACCGAAACTTGTAAATTGTATTCGACAGCCGAAATTTGGGTTCCCAATGGTGCGGTAGTATTAAATGCACTGGTTGTTCTGGCTCTAATCCAATACATGGTAACACTATTAACTGCTGTCGTAGTCCAACCGCTGACCGAATTAATTGAAGTTGCTAAAGTTAAGGTATAAGTTCCAGCAACATTAGTAAAATTATTGGTGCCATCACTAAACCCAGTCAAACCCGAAAGTGATGTCCAGGCTGATCCATTCCAATATTCCCAGGCAACTGCTGGGCTAGTGCCAGCGCCGGCCGTACCAACATTTATCTTAAGCTGCCTAAATTTATAATTCATACCGAAATAAATAGTTGACCCTACTGTGGAATTACCCAAATCGACATCGCTGGCTGTAGCATTATTTGCAGCAGCGGTTTCGTCAGTATAAGTAGCTGTGCCATCAAAAAATTGGACTGAATCCATATCAGCATTAGCTCCAGATAAAGGTGCAGCAGAAACTTTTTGAACAGTAATTAAGCCAGCCACCAATATAATCGAGAAAAAAATACTAAATCTTATTAAAATCGATCTAATTAACGATCCTTTATATTGGCATCGCTGATAAAAATTTTTTTTGGTGACTAATTTTTCGTGAGTCATATTTTTTATTGATTAATAAAAAAAGTGCTCTAAAAGCACTTATTAATATTTAAATTTATTTATTTTTAGATAAAAAAGCATGGCAAATTAAAAATTTTGGTTTTGCAAACCATTTTATTTTTGATCTTGTACTTTTATTATACCACAAAAAAATGGATTAGAGAAGATTAGTTTAAAAAGTTATCCACATCATCCGATCGTATTATGTTAAAGAAAATTAATCAAAAATCATTTTAAATCAACTTCCGTAATCGAGACATTTCTCTTAGATATTCATTGACCACGCCAAGAACAGCGTAACGATTCTTCCTTGACTCAGGCTCTTGCCAGAGAACTGGTATCTCTTTGATCCTAAATTCCTGGTTCTGGGCCAAAAATAATAATTCAGTATCAAAAACCCAGCCTTGATTCTCGACTTGAGGAACAATCTCAATCAGAGTCTTCTGGCTGATCGCTTTAAATCCACAAGCGCTCTCGACTTTCAATCCTAAATACCAGTTCAAAAAACTGCTCAAAACGCGAGACATCACCTTACGGCTGATGGGCCGATTAACCTCGGACTCCGGGAGATGCCGCGAGCCAATTGCCAAATCATTACCTTCTTCGATTGATTTTACTAATCGTGGCAGAGCCTCAAGATCAGTCGCTAGGTCAGCATCCATAAAAATATTAATCTCGGCCGGAAAAGCCTGCCAAGCTCGCATCACGGCCAGGCCCTTCCCCTTTTCAGGCAAATGAAAATATTTGATGCGCGAGTTGTCTCGAGCTAGGTCTTGGGCAATGGCACTGGTTTGATCTGAGGAATTACTATCCGAAATAATTATCAGCCAATCGTAATTATTGAAATTGGCTCTCAAAAAATTCTCAACCTTAAGAACATTGGGTTTGAGGATGGCTTCTTCGTTATAAACCGGAATGACGACGGAAACAGTTTTTAAAGACATAAGTTTAAACAACGATGCTGATTAGCCTCCCTTTGATATAAATAATTTTCTTTGGCTCGCGACCGGCCAGCCAGGGCTGGATCTTGGCGCTGGCCAAGACCAACTTCTTCAACTCATCTTCGGTTATTTCGGTTTCGACCATTAACCGATCTCGCACCTTGCCATTAACCTGGATCACGACCTCAACCTTTTCTTCTTTTACCAAGCTAAGTTCGTACTTGGGCCAAGCTGCTTTAAAAATACTCTCGGGCTCGCCTAATTTTTCCCAAAGCTCTTCGGCCAGATGCGGAGCGAAGGGCGCCAAGAGCCTTAAGAACGATTTCCATTGAAGTATAGTTATTGGAGTTTCTTCTAAAAATCCGCTACGACTATCTTCGGATTCTTTCCTAATTTCATTGACAAATATCATTAAGGCGGCAATAGCGGTATTAAATTTAAAACTTTCAATGTCTTCAGTAACCTTCTTAATAGTCTTATGTAGTTTTACCTGAATCCTCTCGTCGGAGAAATCTTTATTGTATAGCTCGCTATTTTTTTTATTGGCCTTAATATCTTTTTTATAATCTAATTGCCACGAATCAAAATAATTCCAAATTTTTTCTAAAAACCTCCGAATACCAACAATTCCCTTGGTGCTCCAAGGTTTAGGATCGGCAAACGGACCCATAAACATTTCATAGAGGCGAAAGGTATCTGCGCCATATTGTTCCACCACCTCATCGGGATTGATCACGTTGCCTCGCGACTTGGACATCTTCTCGCCATCCTCACCCAGGATTATTCCCTGATTCCTGAGTTTATAAAACGGCTCGTCGCTCGGCTGGCCGCTCGGCAACTTGACCTTGGGCACGGCGCCGATGTCCACGAGGAATTTATTCCAAAACCGAGCGTAGAGCAGATGCAAAACCGCGTGCTCGGCTCCGCCCACGTAGAGATCCACTGGCAGCCAGGCGGCTAATTTTTTTTCGTCGGCCAATTTTTTCTGATTCTCGGGGTCGATGTAGCGCAGCCAATACCAAGAAGAACCAGCCCACTGAGGCATGGTGTTGGTTTCCCGCTGGGCCCAACCCCGACACTTGGGGCAGCGGACCTTGACCCACTTTTCGATCGAGGCTAGCGGTGACTCGCCAGTGCCAGTTGGTTTATATTCTTTAACCCGAGGTAATTTGAGCGGCAAATCTTTTTCTTCAAGCGGCACATTGCCGCACTGGTCGCACTTGATAATGGGAATCGGCTCGCCCCAGTAGCGCTGCCGCGAGAAAACCCAGTCGCGTAATTTATAATGAACCGATTTTTTAGCCAGATCCTTAGCCTCGAGCCAATTCGTGATCTCGGCCTTGGCCTCAGTACTCACGAAGCCACTAAATTTGCTCGAGTTAATTAAAACACCAACGTCTTCGTAGGCTTCTTTAGAGATGTCGCCACCCGAAATTACTTCTCGGATCGGTAAATTAAATTTTCGAGCAAATTCAAAATCACGAGCATCATGAGCTGGTACAGCCATGATCGCGCCCGTACCATAAGAAGCCAAAACATAATCCGCCACCCAGATAGGAATTTCCTCCCCATTCACTGGGTTAACGGCCTTAAGACCCTTAAGTTCAACACCAGTCTTTTCTTTTGTTAACTCGGTTCGTTCCAGATCACTCTTAGAACTTGCTGCTTCAATATATTCCTTAACTTCCTCGATATTTTTAATTTTTAATTTTTGATTTTTTATTTCAAGAAGTGGGTGTTCCGGCGCCACCACCAGGTAAGTCGCCCCAAAGAGAGTGTCGGGTCGGGTAGTAAAAACTTTAATCTGGGGAATTAGTTGCTCGAGGATCACTGGCTCTTCTGATCCGGTGAAATGAGGCTCCCTGGATTCAGTCTCAATCAACTGGCCACTGAGACTTTCTGCCAAGATTTGACCCTGTTTCAGCGGAACAGCGTAATCGTTCCGGGCACTGAGAATTTTAGCCCAGCCAATATTTTTTTTGATTTTTTCGAAATCAAAATTCCAATTGAAAGTCTGATGAAAAGGTCTTGGCCGATCCTTAAACCTGGGCTCCACAAACCCTCCGGCCAAAACCAAACCAGCAATGGGCCGATCCAGCTTTTCCAAAACTTTCAAGGCCACCGCCGCGCCCAGGCTATGGCCAAAGAGAATAGTTTTTTCATCAAACCGGACTTGCTTCAAGACGTGATCAACCTGTTCTTTTTCCGTTGGCTGATCTGGGTGGGGCAACTGGGGCACGGAAAATTTATAACCCAATCCTTTCAATTTTTTCTTAAGCCAAGGGAAAAAGATGTCCTCGGGCGAACCATTAAAACCGTGCAAGAGAACGAAGTTGTAATCGCCCTGGAGGGGAAAAATAACTTCCGCTCCTTCGCTCCGGCCAATCCAATTTCGCTGCATTTCTTTAATTCTTTCTTCCCAATCGAGACCCTCCAGATCCTCGAGTAGTCGATCGGCATAAGCCGTGATCCGGAGCAGCCACTGTTTTAAATTCTTGCGCGTCACCTCAGTGCCGCAGCGTTCGCACTCGCCAGCGATCACTTCTTCGTTGGCCAGACCGGTCTTGCAGGAGGGGCACCAATTAATCGGTGCCAAGGCCTCATAGGCCAGGCCGTGTTTGAAAAGTTGTAAAAAAATCCATTGAGTCCAGTGATAATAATTGGGATCAGTGGTGTTGATCTCCCGCGACCAATCATAGGCAAAACCCAATCTCTTGATCTGCCGCTTGATATTTTTGATATTCCGGGCCGTGGAGATGGCCGGCTGAATGCCAGTCTTTAGGGCATAGTTCTCGGCCGGCAAGCCAAAGGCGTCCCAGCCCATAGGATGAAGGACCTCGTAACCCTTCATCCAGCGGTAACGAGTCAAGATATCTGTGGCCGTGTAGCCCTCGGGATGACCAACATGCAGACCCTGGGCCGAGGGATAAGGAAACATATCGAGACAATAAAATTTCGGCTTCAGGGGAAAATCTTTGACCCGGCCTAGTTTTTCTTGCTCCCATTTTTTCTGCCACTTCTTTTCTATTGTTTGGTGATGATATTTTTTCATAATAAGCTGATAAAGATTGCTTCCCCCGCTAAAGCGGGGGAGGAATCCCCGGGCTCGTCCTAGCCTCTCGCATTCGCGAGAGATTGCCACGGGCCGACATTCGTCGGCCCTCGCAATGACATTTTAAACCCGTCATTGCGAGCCTGCCTACGGTAGGCAGGCTATAAAGCCTGATCTCCTTTCTAGTGTGTCCAATCGCAGTAAGCAAGTGATTAAAGGAGAAATCCCTCGTTTCGTTCGGGATGACAATTGGCTTGTCATTGCGAGCGAAGCGAAGCAATCCCAATGGTTTTAGAGAGATTGCTTCGTCGATCCGACTTAACGTCGGATCTCCCTGCCTACAGCAGGCAGGCCTGTAATCACATTCTCTTACACCCTAAAGGGTGAACTCCTCCCTTTACTAAAAGTGAACTTCTTTAAAGACAGTGTCCTGTTTGCGATAGCCAGTGCAGGGTCACAATAACTATTCTGGGTTGGTGTTTACATTATTTTACTCTTGGAATTCTTTTTTATCAAGATAAAAAAGACCCCACCGCGTGAAACACGACTGGGGTCTAGTGGAGAAGATCGGTTGGCGCCTGGCTGAGTTTTTCTCTCAATTCCTCTCTGGCTACGGCCAAAGAAGCATTGACTTCGAAAACCCTGACAAGCTGACAAGGCCCGCAACCTTGGATATGCTCCAGGAATCTCTTCCAGAATCCCGGCCAAAATTCTTTTGACAGTTCGAGATCCAGCTCTTCGAGCCTAATCTTACCTGACCTCAAAAGAAAGACATCGGGGTGAGGATGACCATTTTCCACCAAACCAAGTTCTTGATCTCCTTGGTTAAAACCGGCCACTCCCTTCTTGGCTTCCACTTCTCTGCCTCCTTTCTATTATTTTATGATCCTAGGTTTAAATTTTTTAAAACTTCAGTAGTCTCCGCTGGTTTCAAATTCAATCTCTCGGCCAGATAAAGGGTTTCTCTAATTAGTTTCTCATGAGCCCTTCTGAGTTCGGGTTTCAGAGCTGCCGGCACATCCGACCATCTTCGTTCAACCTCGATAAAGAGATTGGCTAATTTTTCTAGATCGGTTCTGATTTCTTGCTCGGTCTCGCCGCCACGGCCCAATTTAAAAATATGCTCTTCGCCCAATGGAATGGAATCTAGAATACCTTCCACCATCGAATTCAAATCCATTTTGATTTCTCTTTTTTCTAATGACGGGCCTACTTCGGGCATAAATTTTAGAATTAGTTTTGATAATTAAGTTTAGCGATTAATAAAAATTTGTCAAGAGCT
>CAZFGO010000041.1:0-6309 GCA_964518525.1 uncultured Gammaproteobacteria bacterium
AGTTGAGCTCGATGGTTTTGATCCTAACAGCGGCATCATTGTCATGGCCGCCACCAATCGACCCGATGTCTTGGATCCGGCCCTGCTGCGACCGGGGCGATTTGATCGCCGCGTTATCCTGGACGAACCCGATATTAATGATCGGGAAGCGATTCTGAAGGTTCATGCTCGAAAAAAGCCACTCGCGGCAGACGTTTCTTTTAGACTAATAGCCGAAAGAACCCCTGGCTTTTCCGGTGCTGATCTGGCTAATCTCCTAAACGAGGCAGCCATCTTGGCAGCTCGGAGAAATAAAAAGAAGATCGAACTTAATGATATTTTGGAGAGCGTTGATAAGGTTTTGCTTGGACCGGAAAGAAAGAGCCACATCCTAAGCGAGCGAGAGAAAAAAATCACGGCCTTCCACGAAGCCGGTCATGCCTTGGTGGCCCACGAATTGCCCCACACTGATCCGGTTCACAAAGTTTCCATCATCTCTCGCGGCCGAGCCGGCGGCTATACTCTCAAATTACCTTTGGAAGATCGCCACCTTCATTCTCGTTCAGAATTTATTGATGATTTAGCCGTGATGCTGGCCGGCCAGGTGGCTGAAAAAGAGGTCTTCAATGAAATCACCACTGGTGCTTCGAATGATCTAAGACAGGCCACATTGCTCGCCCGTCGCTTGGTCACTGAATACGGTATGTCTGATACCTTAGGACCAAGGACCTTTGGTGAACGAGAAGAAATGATCTTCCTCGGTCGAGAAATCAAGGAGCAAAAGGATTACAGTGAGAAAATTGCCGAGGCCATTGATAAAGAAATTGATCGGCTGATTGCCAATGCCTTCCGAACCGCTAAAGAAATCATCACCAAGAAGCGAGACAAGCTCAATCAAATCGCCGACCTCCTGATCAAAAAAGAAACTATTGAACGCGCTGAGTTTGAATCACTTTTTCCTGAATCAAAGGTTGAAACGACCAAAGAACCAATCAAGGCCTGATTAATTCTAAATCAGAAATGAGTCACGTCGACCCAGAATCATTCTATCTTAATTATTCTTAATCAGTTTACTGTCGACTTACCACGAGTAGGGCAGACAGCCAAATTCTATGACCACATTTTCCTATCGTCAGCTTTTAAAAAATTCCTGGGAAATAACCTGGAATAATAAGATTCTCTGGGTCTTTGGTTTTTTTGCCGTCACCCTGCTCGGCAACAATCGCGCCTACAATTTCATCTTAAACAACCTTGATCTCATGACCCAAGAGGATCTGACCGGCTTTTATACTTTTCGGCTCTATCGACGAGCGCTCACCTCTTGGGGGCCAATCGCCAACCTCTTTAGCAACATCGGCAATCTGATTTTTAATCGGCCCCTGGCCTTTTTCCTCTCGGCCTTACTGGGTCTTATTATCATCGCTGGGATCTTAGTTTTGGTTTGGTTCGTCATCATTTCCCAAATCTGTCTTATCAAAAATATCGGACCGGCCAGTCGAAATAAAAAAATCGAATTCAAAAAATCAATCAAGCAGGCGACTAAATATTTTTGGCCGGTTTTTGGGCTGAATTTACTAGTCCAGGTCATTATTTACTTTTTCTTCCTGCTTCTTGTTTATCCGAGCGTAGCTTACACTCAAATTTTCTCCGAAGCCGCCACCATCTTGAATTTCATTTTTTTCTTAATTTTCATTCCACTCTCGCTGATCTTGGCTTTCTTAGCCATCTATGCTTCCTCCTATATTATCCTTGAAAATCAAAAATTATTTGAGGCCATCCGATCAGCCTGGAACTTATTCCTTAAAAACTGGCTCTTGAGTTTGGAAATCAGCCTAATTCTGATCTTAATCAATCTGCTCGCTGTGATAGGACTGATTGTCTTAATTATTCTACTCGGCATACCCTTTATCCTCTTCTCAATTATTTTCTACTTCCTAGCGAGCGATTTTGGACTTTTCCTACTGGCAATCATTGCTATCGCCGGCCTAATAATTTTGATTTCAGTTTTTACAGCCATCCTTTCAACTTTTCAATACACAACCTGGACACTTCTTTTCCTGCAACTTACTGAGAGGGGAGCCACCAGTAAAATCGTTGAAGCTATTTCTTCAAGCATTGATTACCTCAAGCGAGAAGCTAAAGAATAAAAGATAAATAAAAAATTTTCCCGCCCCCCAATTGATTGGGGGGTTTTATTTTACCCGAAAGTTGCCGCTCGAATAAAAATTAGCTATAATTAAGTTAAATAAATTTCAATTAATGTAAAATCATGGCTTCGATTGACGATCTCTTAAAAAATTATCAGGGGAAATATCAAGCCTTACCCAATTTGGCCTCAAAGGAAATGGCGGAAAAATTTTCCGAACGGATGAAGGAAATCGAACTCAAGGAAAAAGAACGTTTGACCGAAGAAAAAGCTAGAAAACTCGGTTTGCCCTATATTAATTTGGTTGGTTTTCCAATTACACCCGGCACTTTGAGCACTATCACTGAAGAAGAAGCTAAGAAATTAAAAGTGATTTGCTTCTTGAACACTGGTTCGGAAATTCGAGTGGCCGCTCTTGACCCCCTGAGTCCCGAAATCAAAGAACTGATGTTTCAACTCGAAGAACGTCTTCACGCGCGAAGCGGTCTCTATTTAATTTCCGAACACAGTTTTGAATACGCCGCTAAACTCTATGACACCCTACCCAAAATCAGGCGAGTGGTTTCGGGTATTGAACTAACTGGCGAACAGCTGGAGAAATTCAAAAAAGAGTTAACCGGTTTCAAGATTATCAACCAAAAAATTCAGAATGCTAGCCTAACCGACGTCTTCACAATTATCGTTGCCGGCGCTCTCCAGGCCGGCTCGAGCGACATTCATATCGAAGCCGAAGAATTTGAAATTGTCATCCGCTATCGCATTGATGGTGTGCTTCAGCCAGTGGCCACTTTAAAAAAAGAGCTCTGGCCACGAGTGATTAGTCGCATCAAAGAAATCTCCAAACTAAAAATTAATATCACCAACGTTCCCCAAGACGGTCGGATCACTGTTTATCTTTCCGCTAGCCAAGAGATGGATATCCGCGTCTCCACCCTACCGAGCTACTATGGCGAAAGCGTGGTCTTACGCTTGCTCGTTTCAGGTCTCACTGGCTATGCTTTTGAAGATCTGGGTATCCGCGGCCGAGCCTTTGAGCAAATTAAACGGGAAGTGGAACGGCCCAATGGCATGATCATCACCACTGGTCCGACCGGCTCGGGCAAAACCACGACTCTCTACGCGATCTTGAATAAATTAAATGAACCCGGGGTTAAAATCATCACTCTCGAAGACCCAATCGAAATCAAACTCAAAGGCACGGTGCAAAGTCAAATTGACCATTCCAGGGATTATAGTTTTGCCTCTGGTCTCCGCGCCATCCTAAGACAGGATCCCGATATCGTTATGGTCGGCGAAATCCGCGATCTCGAAACCGCGGAAATCTCAATTCAAGCAGCCCTGACTGGACACCTCGTGCTTTCAACCATCCACACCATTGATGCGGCTGGCGCGATCCCGCGTTTTCTCTCCATGGGCGTAAAACCTTTCCTACTGGCACCCTCACTGAATGCGGTGATCGGCCAGAGATTAGTCAGAAAGATTTGTCAGACATGCAAAATAGAAGATCAACTTGATGAAGCGACCATGAAGCGAGTCAAAGAAACCCTCGGCGCCATTCCGGAAAATTCGGGCTATCGCGTCTCCCTTGATAATCTAAAATTCTATAAGGGCGGCGGCTGCGATGAATGTAATGGTCTGGGTTACAAGGGTCGCATCGGAATTTATGAAATTTTTACCATGAGCCCAGATATAGAAAAAATCATTCTCTCGGGCAACACGCCTGAATATCTCATTAGGGAAACGCTCGCCAAACAAGGCATGATCACCATGGCCCAGGACGGCTTACTCAAAGCCTTAGATCAAATCACCTCGGTATCAGAAGTCTTTAGCGTTATTGAATAAGATCTCAATCTAAAAATCACCCGCCTTATTGGCGGGTGATTTTTTATTTGTCTGCTGGGACGTGACGGTTGAAACTTTTACCTACAAAAATGTTTTATTATCATTCCGACTACGCCAATCCTATCTGTCATTGCGAGCGACCGAAGGGAGTGTGGCAATCTGATGGGAAGAGTCACCCTGAGCGTAGCGAAAGATCCCACGACTAATACACCATTCCTGGGATTCCTCCCCCGCCAAGGCGGGGTCGGAATGACGTTAGAGATTGCTTCGTCCCCCGCCAGGCGGGGTCCTCGCAATGACAGAAAATTATCATTACGAACGAAGCAATCTCAGCCTACTTTGGCCCGAAGGTTTCGAGACCAAGGACTGAGACTATCTAAGATTGTGTTAATATCGTGCTCGGTCTCGAGACCTTCGCACCAGTCGGAGCTAAGATCTTCGGGCTAGCGAGATATAGCTTGAATCGTTATCATTCTCTCATTTTCCTTTTTACCAAAATCTAATTTGATTCTCATCACCTTCTTGTTTTTTAATAAACCCCGCACTCGCTCGGCCCATTCAATTAAAACTATCGACTGTTTCTTGCCCAGATATTCTTCAACACCCAAATCAATCAACTCTTGAGCCTGTTTTAACCGATAAGCATCGACGTGAACCAAAAATTTTAACCATTGCCTCGGACTTGACCTCGCTCGTCCCAGATTAACAGGTAATTGATAAACCCGCATAACTAAAAAAGTTGGGCTAGTGATAGCTTTTTTGAGCCCCAATCCTTGGGCCAGGCCTTTAATCAAAGTAGTTTTGCCCGCACCCAAATCACCTTCTAGCCCAATAATTTCTCCGCCCTTTAGTCCTTGAGCAATTTTTTTACCGAGCTCGATGGTTTCCTTTTGGCTTTTAGTTAAAACCATCATAGATTATAACTCCAAATTTGGATCTACTTTAATCTTCCTCCAATTATTCTCCCTGATTCTTAATTCTTGATTCTTAATCCCTGACTCACGATTCAAGATTACATAATAGCCCGCCAAGGCAATCACGAGTCCGTTATCGGTCGATAATCCAATTTCGGGCAATAAAATTTTGATCCTCGACAATTCAGCACTAGCTCGAAAGTTAAGCAGTTCCCTCAAATGTTCATTGGCCGAGACTCCGCCACCCAACAAAATTGTCTTAACGCCAAAAATCTTAGCGGCTCGGATAGTCTTTTCCACCAGAACATCGGTAATCGCCGCTTCGATCGCCGCACAAAAATCCGATCGAATTTGCTGATTTTTGATATTCAACCGATCATTCTTAATTTTATATAAAACCGCTGTCTTCAATCCCGAAAAAGAAAAATTAAAATCTTTGCTTTTGATCATTGGTCGAGGCAAATCAAAAGCGCTGGGATCGCCGGCTTTGGCCAGCCGCGAAATTTCTGGCCCGCCTGGATAGTTTAAACCCAAAAGCTTGGCCGCTTTATCAAAGGCTTCGCCAGCCGCGTCATCAATGGTTTGGCCAATGACGCGATAGTCCTGATGACTTTTCATCAAAACCAATTCAGTATGACCGCCCGAGACAATTAAACCCAGAGCCGGAAAATTTATCGGCCTCAGTTCCAATCGATTCAATCCCAGTTCTGAGCTATATAAATGTCCGGCCAAGTGATTGACTCCCACCAAAGGCTTTTGCCAAACGTAAGCCAAACTCTTGGCGGTCTCAACACCGACCAAGAGCGAAGTGACGAGACCAGGCCCACGCGTCACTGCGATTAAATCAATTTCGGTCGGACTAACCAACGCCTCTTCCAAACTTAACTTAATCAAAGGTAAAATCGTTTCCACGTGCTTCCGAGCCGCCACTTCCGGCACCACGCCACCATATTTTTGGTGAATCTTCGCCTGCGAATAGACGAGGTTACTCAAAATTTTGACTTGATTTTTTTTGATTTCCAAAATTCCGACTGCAGTCTCATCGCAAGAAGTTTCAATACCTAGAATCAACATAATAATTACTGCGGTCAACGCAAATCGAGTCGCGATAACCGCGAAAATAAATTGAAATAATTAGGCTAATATGCTAACATTATATCAAATCTGAAAATTTTAAAAGGATTTAAAAACTTTTAAAAAATTATCAAAGTCTATTTGGCCCGTTCGTCTAATGGCTAGGACGCCACGCTTTCAATGTGGCAATAGGGGTTCGATTCCCCTACGGGCTATTAGAAAAATAATTTAAGATGCCACGCTTTTGGCCCTCCGGGCCATCACCCCTGCCTGCGGCAGGCAGGCGAAGGGTGACAATGTGGCAATAGGGGTTTCCGCCAAAGGGCGGATCTGCCTTTGGCACGACGATTCCCC
>CAZFGO010000042.1:0-4400 GCA_964518525.1 uncultured Gammaproteobacteria bacterium
TGAAGAAATAACAATCAGCCGATAATTCTCGGCCAGTGCCGCTAGCGCCTTGGGGATTCCCGGAATCACTGGCAATTTGAAAAGTTTGGGAATATAGATTTCAAAGAATCGCTCGTCAGCAACTTTTTCTTTATCAGTCTTAAGCGACTCCTCAAAGATGTTGCCTTCAAAACGACTACGATAATCGTCCTCAGTGAAATTCATCCAGGGCCGCAAACTTTTACTTACTTCAAAAGCTGGTTCAAAGGAATTAACCATAACGCCGTCAAAATCAAAAAGGATTGTTTTTTTTCTGTCCCTCATTTCAATCTCATTTGCTTTAACCAAAAACGATTGACAATTTTTTCTAATGATAATATTATTAGAACAACGTCAGTGTAGGCCTTGGGCCGAAAAACGAGGCGTTAGTGGGACGCCTACAGTCCGCCAGAGGCGGAGGAGACTGACGCCCCCAGCCAGTGGCAAGAAAAACACTGGCTCTTTTTTTATCAATAATCCATCGTCATTATACCTTTTGCGTTTTATTATTTTAGAATTATTTCATTATAATATTTTTCTAATTCGATATTCCGCTCCCTCTCCAATAATTGTTTCATGAATTGTAAATTTTCAATGTCATTTTCCCATTTGAGGGGATTATCTATTATATATCGTCTAATTTTTTTCAAAGATTTTTCGTTGCGAATGATGTGTTCGTAATAATTGCGTTGCCAAAATTTACCCGGCAGGTCAATATTTTTATTTTTAATATATTCCAACCAATCATGAATACACAACGATTTGAATGAACCAATGATATCGCCCAACGTCACCGTCGTCGTAGGGGCAGGCCTTGCGCCTGCATTCGTTGTAGATCCAGAGACAACCGCAAGGGTTGCCCCTACGTTGATAATCAATTCTTCAATAATCACAATACCGTGCAAATGATTCGGCATTATCGTATATTCATCTAGGGAAACATTATCGTATCTCTTAACAACATTCTTCCATTGATTTTTTATAATCAATCCGAGATCATTCAAAATCATCTCTCCTTCTATAATTTTGCCGAACAAACATTCCCTATCCTTCAAACAGATCGTAATAAAATATAAACCCGGTGTACTATAGTTATATCCCTTAAGACGAATTGAACGTCTATTTCTATTTTGCCAATTTTTCACACCCTCCTAAAATTAACTATCTATTAACATGCACCACTTTTGGTGGCGGAAAGCCGTTGAAATAGGTGGCCGAGGCGATGGTGTAGGCACCGATATTCTCAGCGTAAAGCAGATCATCGATCTCAAGATCTTCGGGTAATTCATCAGCCAGAGAAATAGTATCGAAAGCATCGCAGGTGGGGCCAAAAGTGGCACAAACCTTTCGCTCCCCTTCTTTAAGGGAATGAAGCGGATAGTGCTGATGGTCAAAAACTTGCCCGGAAAAGGTATGGTAAACGCCGTCATTCAAATAATAGCATGTTTTGCCTTCACGGACCGATTTACCGATGACTTTCGTAACCAGGGTGCAGGCCGTGGCCACCATGAATCGACCCGGTTCGGCAATCACCTGAATATTCTGGCCGGCAAATAACCTCTTGATTTCCGAGTTTAGGAGCTTGGCCAGAGAAGCAAAGGATTTCACTTCCGGAGTATATTTAACCGGAAAGCCGCCGCCGAGGTCTAAAACCTTTCGCCTCTTACCTTCTTTATCTAGAAACCCGATGACTAAACTTCGTAGGTCCGCTTCTTTGAAAATTGACGAGGCAAAATTCAAGGCTTGACTATAATTATCAAAATTATTACACTGGCTGCCAACATGGAAACTTAAGCCTTCAACTCCTAGCCCCAATTTTATTGCCTCCGTCACCAGATCAACCGCTTCACCAGGATGAGCGCCGAATTTTGAGGAAAGTTCAACCATGGAACCAGTGTTGGGCACGCGGATCCGAAGGACGAGACCAGCATCCGGCGCGTGTTTTTTTATTTTTTTTAACTCTTCAGGATTATCAAAGGTAACTAAGGGTTTATATTGATTCAACTGTTCTAATGTTTCCCTGGGCTTGATCGTGTTGGCATAAATAATTCTATCCCAAATAAAATCCTGCCGTTCTTTTTCGGGCAGGTTTTTAATATTTCCATACACCAGCATAAATTCGGGAAACGAGGCTACATCAAAGCTTGAACCCAGATCGTAAAAAGTTTTTACAATTTCCGGAAGCGAGTTGGCTTTAACCGCGAAATAGGGCTGAACCTCGGGCAATTTTTCCCGAAACTCGCGGAAATTCTCTCGTAGCTTCTCGTGGTCAACAATAAAAACCGGAGTGCCTTCTTTGGCTGCGATTTTCTTTAAGATTTTACTTTGCTCTTCGGTCATTCAATTAGATTTAAAAAATAAACTCTATTAACCTTATTAGATTGACAATCTTTTCTCTCTAGCCCGAAGGTCTTCGGACCGAGGGCAGAGACAATTTAATGCAATAGCTCGATCTCGAAACCTTCGCATCAGTGTAGTTATGGTACGAAAAGAAAATTTTCAAACTGCCAAATGTCGGGATTAGGCTGGGCCGCCAGATTTTCTTTAAAAAATACCTTGCGATTTTTGAGTGGTGTCCAGTCTGAAGGAGTGGAAATGAAATTACCCAGGTAGGGTTTGGCAACTTTCAAAATATAGTCGTGAGGCAAATCGTCGGGCAGCTTAATACCTTGCCGCGGATTGTCGAGCGCCCAGAACGCGGCCGCGAGAACGCCGGCCGCCACTTGTAAGGTGGTAGCATTTTGGCCCGGAGCCAAGGATCGAGCCTCTTCAATCGTCAAAGCACTGCCCGTCCACCAGGAATTATACTGGTGCCCCATAATTAAGGCTCCGAGGATATCAGCGCCAGAGGTAATCTCATCCTCCATAATTCTGATCTTGGGCTGAAGCTCATAATTCCGACTACGTAATTCAACGAGCGAAGAAAGTGATTCATGACAGGGCATATAGGCGTAGTGCACCGTTGGCCGATAAACCGCCTGGCCGTTTTCCCAAACGGTCAGGCGGTCGGAAAGACCAAAGGCCTCGCCATGACGAACCACCATGCCGACAATTTCTTCATTTGGTATCCAGGATCTAACCCAAGTATTGATGCCCATCCGAGCGAGGAAAATTTGATTTTTTGGTCCAAAGGTTGGCAGCTGGGCCAAGTCCGGCAGTTTTTTTTCATGCGTACCCCAACCCATCTCTGCCGGCGCAGTCCCCTCTTCCCGAAATCCTTCAATACTCCAGGTTCCCACGAATTCATTGACTTCCTTGGGTCGGTTAGTGACCTGGGTATCTCGCTCACTGCAATGAATCACTTTGACGCCTAGTTTTCTCGCCAGCCGGGCAAAGTCCTTTTCTTTAACGTACTGATCAATTTCTTCCTTATCCGCAGGAGAAACTTTTTTTTCGGCAACGAGACGGGCAGCGATATCGAGGAGACCTTGTTTGGCCATATGGGAAATCAGGCCGGGATTAGCGCCGTGATCAACTATCGCGGTCGGCGCATCCTTCCAGTCCTTGGATAGTTCTCGCAATTTCATCTGGCGCCAATAGAGCGATTTTTCAAAAGTACTTTTAGTAAACATTCCCTCGAGCGGATCCCAAAGTTCGACTGACGTATTAACATACAAGACCCGGTGGTCATGACACCATTTAATAATATCATTGGCGCCGATATTCCAGGCTAGATCAATGATCAATCCACCGTCATCAACATATTTTCTAAGCACTGGATCTAAATTTTCCGGAGTGATTTTTTGATGGACAAATTTCACTCCCTGATCTGTGTATTTTTTTAGAGCTTTTGATTTATCTTCAAAATCAATTATCGTTAGGTTCTTGAGCGGAAAAGCCATCTGATCGATCAAGGTGGGTAGGACGCATTGAGAAACCGAACCATAACCGATAATAAAAATTTTATGGCTAAATTGTCTCTTCATCTCTTGATTAATTTTTAGAAAAAGTTATCCGTGCTTTCATTTTAAAAAATTTTTTCAAATCTCGCAAGAAACTTTTCAATTATTTCAAGTCTATTGTCATTGCCATGGCCTTACCCCTCTAGCGCGCCTGCCTGCGGTAGGCAGGAAGGTCTCGAGACCGAGCGCTATTATTAAATTCGCTCCGCCCTCGGTCTTAAGACCTTCGGGCTAGGATAAAAATCATTCTTCATCCTTCAGCTCCGCTAACCGACAGATCAGGGTGACAATTCCGCTTCTCTCAATGACAATAATTGACCACTTGACATCCTCCTTTTATCAATTATAATAATTACAATCAAATCCTGAAAGGAGGATAGTAATGAGAGAAATCTTGAAAGAATATAGAGGGTTCCTGATTACACTGGCAGTAATCACGATCGTCTGGTTCGCCGCGGTCTATCTGGCCACCCCCATTCC
>CAZFGO010000042.1:4500-5965 GCA_964518525.1 uncultured Gammaproteobacteria bacterium
TCCCAATATTCTTGATCATCGGCAATATGAATAATCGGCGTCCCACCTCTACCCTTAATGTATTCTGGAATTTTATCTCTGACTAATTTGTTGTATTTCATAGAGAGCAATTAATCTTTCAAATACCCGACTCTCCTAAACAATTTTTTTGAAGGAGGATTGAGTTCATACTCCCTAAGTTTATCTAGGTCAGCCCATTCAAGATGAGAAATGTCTGGCCCAGGTTTTAATTCTGCGGAGACATATTCACAAAGCATATCAAGATAAAGATAAAAAGTTTCCACTCCTTGATCATTAAGTTTAATTTCTGTATCCCACCCAATCCGTTGCGTCACTTTCGTATTAATGCCTGCTTGTTCTTTTATAGTTCTCTGAATTACTTCTTCGGGATAATCTTTTCCTAACTCTATCTTGCCGCCAAATAAATACCATGGTTCTTTATAGGGTCCAGCTCCTGGTGATTTCTTACGTAGCAGCACTTGATTATCTTTCTTAACTATTCCGATAACTAAAATCGTAGCATTCATATTTTTATTTTTTGAAACATCGCCTAATTTAAAACATTTTCCCACCCTTGGGAACATTCTTAGTTGGCGTTAATAACACTACCTCGCCATTCTCATCTGGCAATCCGAGTGTTAAAACTTCGGAAACAAAGGGGCCAATTCGTTTAGGATGAAAGTTTACCACACCAATAACTAATTTACCCGTGAGCTCATCTTTTGTGTAGTGCTCTGTAATTTGAGCGGAAGATCTTTTAATACCAATCTCCGGACCAAAATCTACAGTCAGCTTATAGGCTGGTTTTCTCGCCTCTGGAAAATCTTCTACCTTGATAATCTCTCCTACCCTAATATCTACTTTTTCGAAGTCTTGATAATTAATCATAATTTTTTATTTCAATTCAACCAAGGCTGATTTTTTCAATCCATATTTATCTTTCATCCACTTATCAGTATCTTTTTTGCCCCATCTGCCATATTTGTTGTCGGGCGCGATGACGAGGTCAACCGACCACTTCGCATTTTTTCTTTTTTCTTTCGACTGGAGCGGAATAATAAAATCAATATCCGCAGGCCGATCTTTCTTGGTAGCGAACGAACCCATCACATAAGCATGGGATATAGGTAGAGATTTTTCTATTTGCTCAATCATATTCCTGACATTACGCCACATTTCTTTTCTGAATTTTGTTTTCAATAATTTTTTTGGGACAGATTTGTAATTCATAATTTTTTACATCCTTTATTTTACTTCCTTTTAATATACTCTTCTATTGTTCTCTTAGTATAAGGCTCCACTGATAATTTTAACGCTTCATTCGGAGAAACCCAAACATACCCTTGACCTTCAGAATTTAATTTGACGACGGAAGAATCGGTTTTACAGATAAAATCAAAAAATATGAAATGTCGTTTCTTCCAAAACTCCTTCCCGTAGATAAATTCTTGCCAAAGAATGAATT
>CAZFGO010000043.1:0-5678 GCA_964518525.1 uncultured Gammaproteobacteria bacterium
TCTTGCGATTTTCTCATAGCTTTGGGAAAACCGCCATATGTGTGTGCACATTACCCACACCTATTGACTTTTTTAAAAAAAGATGCTATGCTAGGTTATCAAGATCATTGACAATTTTTAGCATCAAAAGGCCAAAAGGCGAGTGGATTTGCCATTCGCTTATTTGTGATCTTCTGAACAAAAACCAAGAGAGCTTTCCTACTCCGCCAGATGGCTGATACGGAGAGCAAGTCACGGCATTCGCTAATACCCGTGACAAGGAGGAAAAAAATGAAGCGAGTGATGGTAATGGTGATGATGGTGATTTTCGTGGTGCTGGGTTCTGGTTGTGGCGAGAACTTGCCGCAAGCCAGCAGCGTGGTCGCTGCCCCGCCGCAGAATCCGCCGTCTCAGAGTTCAGTCCTGCTCATGACCCTACGGTTCGAGGCGGTGCCGGGCACGAGCAACGTGAACATCCACGTGCCGCAGGCGGCCGTGAACTCGACCTACTTCATGTCTCAGCCGCCCACGGCTCCCGGTACTCAGGTCTGTGCCAACAGCGGCCCGACCGGCTGGGGAACTGCTTCCCAGAGCTGCGTAGCTTACTCGGCCGTGGTCACGGATATTGTGATTCCGAACGTACCGACTCTGAGCGGCCGGTTCACCGGCAACATCAGTCTGCGTTACGGCGCTGAGGTCATCTACGCCAAGCTGAACAATGGTCAGCAGGCTCTTTGGCAGACCGATCCACCGGGCGGAGTGACGCTCGACGGCTCGGGCGGATATCAATTCGATATCCTGATCTCGCTCGTGGCGCCGCCAACGCCGCCGGCCAACTACCCGCCGACCGCAACCATGCCGGCGACGCCGAGTGGCGTCACGGCCACAGCTGGCGATCGCCAGATCGTGGTTTCCTGGAACATGAACAACGACGGCCTGACCGTGGGCTATGAGATTTTTCTGGCTACGGCTCCGGTGACCGTTACCTTGAACGCCGCAACCTTCAACGCGGGCAACGCGGCCAGTTATACCTTCACGGGCCTGGTCAACAACGTTACTTACTACGTGGTGATCGAGGCCTACGATTGGTTCGGGCGCTACTCGACTCCTTCCACTCAGGTTTCGGCCATGCCGAAGCCGGTGAGTAATCCGCAAGACATCACGCCACCGCCCGCGCCAACCGGTCTTTCGGTCAGTGACGGTGGAGGAGTGGTCAACCTGACCTGGAACGCGGTGAACGCCAGCGACCTTTACGGTTACTGGGTTTACTGGCGGACGAGTCAGACCAGCAGTTATGGCAACGGCCAGAACGTCGGTAACCGGAGTTCGATTCAATTGACCGGTTTTCCGACCGGCATAACCTTCTACTTCGTGGTCGAGGCCTACGATTACAACTGGAACTTCAGCGGGCCTTCAAACGAAGTGGCGGTGCCGATTGCTGTGAGTGGGACGCCGACCATGACGATCTGGTTCGAAACGATCGCCGGCACGTCGAACGTGAACGTCCACGTGCCTCAAGCAGCGATCAATTCGACCTATTTCTGGTCGCAACCACCGACTGCAGCGGGCAGTCAGGTTTGTGCCAACAGCAACCTGACAGGGTGGGGGACAGGCAGCACTACTTGCGTTTACTATTCCCTTCCTGCCACAGATCTGATCGTTACCAATGTGCCGACTCTGAGTGGTCGATACACGGGCAACATTAGTCTGCGTTACGGCGCGACCGTGGTCTACGCCAAACTGAACAACGGCATAGAGAACCTCTGGGCGACCAATCCCACCGGTGGCATTCAGCCGGACGGTGCTGGTGGTTATCACATTGACCTCCAGACCTACGCCAGTTCAACCACCAGTTCGGTGGTCAGCACACCAACTGGTTTTACGGTCACGACCGCGGCCGGTTGGGTCTACCTGAGTTGGAATCCGAATCCGGAGCCGGATCTCTTCGGCTATCTGATCAAGTTCGATACCACGCCGGGCAGTTACTTAAACCAGAAGGCGGTAGACAGTAAGGTCACGTCCTATCGCTTTATGCTCGGCACGGGTACAGCTACCTACTACTTCATACTTGAGGCTTTCAACACTGCTCAAATCTATAGCCAGCCGGCTGGACCGGTTTCAGTCACTCCTTAACCCAGGAGGAAAAGGAGTGTGATCTTCGCCCCCACTACGATTCGTCGATGACGGGTTGTGGTGGGGGTTTTTCTTTTGCTCTGATTGAATAAAAATGGTAAAATTGAAGCCAGAATATGGCTTCAAATCCCAAAAAACAATTCTCGGAGAATTTAGATCTAAAGCCAAGGTCAAAAAAAATTTGGCTTTATCTTTTTAGCGCGGCCCTCATTTTTTTTATTTTAGCGGTTTCTTTCCTTTCGCCGTTCAAAGGTTTGAGTTTACTTTTGGCCTTGATTCTCATATTTGGTTCTTTTTATCAACCACAATATTTACTCTTGGCTCTAGTTCTTTATTTACCTTTTGAGCCATTTATTTTAAAATTTATTCCCGATGAAATTTATCTTTATGCTCGTTATTTGATCGAAGGCCTGATTTATCTTTTATTAATCAGCGTTGGTTCAAGAATTATTTTTAAAAGAGATAAATTTGTTAGAACACCGCTTGATTGGTCCTTTTTATTATTTTTATTTATCTCTTTGGTTTCAATTATCGTTAATTTTGTTCCGGTGACTATCGGCTTTTTGGGCACGAGACAGATTATTCGTTTTATTTTAGTCTTCTACCTAGCGATTAATTTAAAATTCGATCAAGCCTTCATTAAAAAAATAATTCTTGCCCTACTTTTGGTTGTTCTTTTGGAGAGCGCCATCGGCTATCTTCAAGTAATTATTGGATCGCCGGCCAATGATTTTCTCTCGCTTTCGAGTAAACGCTTGTCGTTTAGTGGTCAATCATTGGATGTTACGGCTGAGACCGAGGGAGCGGTGGGGCAGTATCTCTTTGCCACGCTCGGGCGCTACGACCAGTTGGGAACTTTTTTAACCTTTTTCTTACTTTTGACAATCGGGCTAATCTACGAAGTAAAAGATCTGAGGGAATCAAAAAATCTGATTTATCTTTTGATTTTTAGTTTGCCGATTCTAGCTCTGACTTATTCGCGAGCTTCTTGGTTTGGTTTTGTTTTGGGTTTTCTGCTCATCAGTCTCGTGATCAAGCGGAGTAAAATTGTCTTTTATAGTTTAATTGGGTTACTGGTTATTGTTATCGGCTACGCTTTAATTTCCGACGTGATTATGAGTCAGCTAGTCGAACAGCCCAACCCCTCGATCGTCCAAAGATTTTTCGAAGCTTTTTCTTATGAGCGCTGGCGAGGAGAATATTTGGGTTACGGCCGGCTCTATTTTATTATCAAAACGCCACTAGTGGTGGTGCGGTATAGTCCCTTGTTCGGCGTGGGGCCGGGCCAATACGGTGGCGGTGCGGCTGTGGCGCTTCATAACGTTAGCAAATATGATGAGCTGGGTTTGCCCTTTGGAGTTTATGGGACCGAAGGCTACATTGATAATAATTGGATGAGTCTCTGGGGAGAAACCGGCACCCTAGGCCTCTTGGCTTACCTGGCCATTTTTTGGATTCTAGCCCGATCGGGTTATCGGGTTTATAAATATTCTCAAGATCGTTTTAATCGAGGTTTGGCTCTGGGATTCTTGGGCGGTCTCCTAGCTATTGCCTTTCAAGCTTTTTTGGGCACCTATTTAGAAGTTCGAACTTTGGCTTTTTATTTTTGGTTGATCGGCGGTTTTGTTGTTTGGCTTGGCATTAAAGAAAAAATTAGTCTCGGGTCATCGAGGTCAAAATTAGATACGGTTTAATTATGGAGACACTCAAAACGGTTAGTTGTAATCTTTGTGGTGGTGATCAGTTTGAAGTTTTGATTGAGAAAACTTCTTCAGGTCGAATTGTGCGCTGCCGCAATTGTGGTTTGGTTCAGGCGAATCCAAGAAATGAAAAAAAATTAATAAAATCAGCTCGAGATTTGTCGGCTGAAGAAAAAGAAATTAGCCAGGCTTATTATCTCGGTGAGCTCAAGGTTAAGGAATTGAATGCCAAGCGACGTTTGGAGTTGCTTGAAAGATTTTTTCCCGGCCGTGGTCGGCTTTTGGAAGTCGGTGCTTATATTGGGATTTTTTTGAACTTGGCTAAAAACCGTGGCTGGGAGGTTTGGGGGGCGGAACCAATCGAGGTGGCGGCTAGGTTTGGCCGCGAGAGATTTAAATTAGACCTTCGAACCGGAACGCTCGAGGAAATTGAATTCCCGAAAAATTTTTTTGATGCCGTGGTGCTTTATGAAACCATTGAGCACCTACCTGATCCGCTCGCGACTCTGAGGAAAATTAATCAGCTGCTCAAACCGGGCGGCCTCGTGGCGATCGAGACGCCCAACATTGCTAATTTTTGGTTTAAGATCCTTCGTCGCCATTGGCGTCAGTTTATTGCGAGTCATTTTTATTTCTTTGATCCCAAAACTATTCGCCTGGCCTTGGAAAAGAGCGGTTTTGAAGTTTTGGATCTCAGGTCGATGGCTAAGGTAGTCAGCTTTAATCTTCTGGCCACCGAGATCAGTGATAATTATAGTCGTCCCTTGGGTCAGCTACTTAAAATAGTTTTTAGATTCTTAAACCTGGGAGTTAAAAATATTAGCCTGAATCTAGGCGACGTCATGATTGTTCACGCTCGAAAAAAGATAAAAATATGAAAATCCTCCAGATCAATAAATTTTATTATCTCCGTGGCGGAGCGGAGCGTTATTTTTTTGAATTGAAGCGGCTTTTAGAAGAGCGGGGGCATGAAGTAATAACTTTTGCTATGGCCGATCCCAATAATTTTTCTTCGGTTTACAGTCGATATTTTGTCAGCCGGGTTGATTTAAGTCAGCCACGATTTTCCTTTGATGGTCTGGTAGCCGCTGGTCGAATGATCTATTCTTTTGAAGCCAAAAGAAAGATCGAAGAGCTAATTCGGGCGACCAAACCAGATTTGGCGCATCTCCATAATATTTATCATCAGATTTCGCCCGCGATCTTGCCGGTTCTCAAAAAATACCAAATACCTACGGTCATGACAGTTCACGATTTCAATTTGATCTGTCCTAATTATTCTCTCTTTGCGCAAGGAAAGATTTGCGAGCATTGCCTGGAGCGGAAATATTTTTTCCGGACCATTATTGATAGATGTGTTAAAGATTCTTATGTCGCGAGCGCCTGGGCCGCGATGGAATGGTCAATCCATCACAAACTCTGGCGAATTTACGAGAACCAAATCGACCAATTTATTACGCCTTCGGAGTTTTTGAAAAATAAATTAGTCGGTGGCGGCTATGATCAAACCAAGATTAAAGTGCTACCCCATTTCATTGATCTCGAAGGAATCAGGCCTTCTTTCGAGAACAAAAACTATATCTTATCTTTTGGCCGCTTGATTGATATCAAGGGAATTGATCTTTTGATCACGGCCTTGAAAAAAAATCCGGAAATTAATTTAAAGATCGTTGGTCGCGGTCCGGCGGAAAAGGAGTTACGGCAACAAGCCAAAGACCTTAACCTCAAGAAGGTCGAATTTCTTGGTTTTAAGTCTGACGCGGAATTAAACCAGCTAATCAGCGAAGCAAAATTTGTTGTGGTTCCTTCTCGGGCCTATGAGACTTTTGGTTTTTCAATTCTCGAATCCTTTGCTCGAGGTAAGCC
>CAZFGO010000044.1:0-5428 GCA_964518525.1 uncultured Gammaproteobacteria bacterium
ACGCCAACTAACACCTTAGAACAAATGGCGAGCGAGGCCACGACGATTGCTTCGGCCAATATTGATCAGATCCTCAGTGCGGTGGCAGCGGTGCGAGACGCTGCTCTAGAATCAACTAATCTCAAAAAAGTTGACAATGTCTTGAAACCAACCACGGCTGATCTCGCGGCCGAGATTAACAACTTTGTTACTTATGGTACCTTGACGACCAAAGTTTTGGGTGGCGGTGAAAGACTAGGCGTAGTTAATAGCTACAAATCCGCTCTGGGTAAATTGCCGGATACAGCCGATGATTGGGATGATGTTATTAAGATTGCCAATGGCCGTTGGCCGACGGCGCGGAGCACCAAAGCCGAGAATCGGGCCAAGCTTTCCTTCCGGACTATTTACCAGCGCAACGCCAATATGGCCAATCCCAATGATAACGCTGCAGTAACCGTTATGGCTTATGGCTTGAGGCCGGCTCAGCGCAACGCCAATAGTGAGAAAGCGGCTATCAAATCATTCAAAGCGATCTTTGGTTATAACCCGACTACCGCAACCAACTGGGATGCAGTCCGAGCAATTGCCTATTCGGGCGCCAAAAGATAGTCACTAATCTCTGAGGTAAAGAGGATTCGGGAGGCGGAGCAAGATTCCGCCTCCCGAATTAATTGATCAGCATGGAGGGAAAATTAACTAAATCGCGAATTTTTCTTTATTCCGGTTTATTTTTTATTTTAGGAGTGGGTGTTCAGTCCCTTTTTAAAATTCCTTTATTCTTTGGTTATTTAGTTTTTCTTGGTTCATTAATAATTTTGATTTTGGGGTGGCGAAATCAGCGGCTTTGGCTATTGGGCTGGCTGGGGTTGGCTTTGTTTTTGGGTTTTTGGCGTTATGAACTAAGTCTGCCCCAGCCCAATGCCAATCGGATTGATTTTTATAACGGCCAGAAGATTGAATTGATCGGTGTCGTGACTTCGGAGCCGGATGTGCGGCAAGATCAGACCAGATTAACGGTCAGTAGTTCTAAATTAAAAATTAACCAGCCAACTGAAATTAAAGTCAACGGTAAAGTTTTGGTCAAAACCGGTCTTTATCCTGAATATGCTTACGGCGATCGTTTAGTCATTAATTGTGAACTGACTCGACCAGAAAAAATCGAAGATTTTAATTACGATCAATACCTGGCTAAGGAAGATATTTATTCTTTGTGTTACCAGGCCAAAATTAAAAAAATCGGCAGCCACGAAGGAAATCCAATCATAGATTATTTACTTCGGGCCAAAGATTATTTTATTAAAATTATCAATCGCATCCTGCCCGAACCTCAAGCCTCGTTCCTCGCCGGGCTTCTAGTGGGAGCGAGGAGGAGCATTCCCGCGGAACTGACCCAGGCTTTTAATCGAACCGGCACCACTCACATTATTGCTATTTCTGGTTATAATATTACTATTATCGCCGGCATTCTGATTAGTTTGGCTAAAGGAGTTGGTCTTGGTCGAAAAAAATCTTTTTGGTTTATCGCCGCGGGTATTATATTTTTTGTGATTATCACTGGCGCTCAGGCTTCGGTGATTCGGGCGGCACTAATGGGGTTTTTAGTTTTGCTCGCGGGCCGATTTGGTCGGCTGAGTCAAGTAAAAAATGCTTTGGTCTTGGCTGCTCTCGTGATGCTCGTAATTAATCCCAAGATTCTAGTCTTTGACGTCGGTTTTCAACTTTCTTTTTTGGCCACGATCGGCTTAATTTTCCTTTCGCCGATTCTTGAAAGCTATGTCGTTTCCTGGCCAGAGCTTTATGGAGTCAAGAGTTCTTTCGTCGCCACTGTTTCGGCCATAATTTTAACCACGCCTTTGATCCTTTACCAATTTGGTCGGTTTTCGCTCGTGGCGCCGCTGGCCAATGTTCTCGTTTTACCCCTGATTCCCTGGGCCATGGCTTGGGGTTTCCTGGCTGGCGTCGCGGGTCTAGTTTGGTGGCCGCTTGGTTGGATTTTGGGTTGGTTGGTTTGGCTCATTCTTTCTTATATAATTTTGGTAATTGAAGGTTTGGGCGGTCTAAAGTGGGCTTCGATTGAAATTGGAGGCCTGCCCAGCTGGTTAATGTTTTTGATTTATAGTCTAATAGTAATTTGGCTTTGGAGAAATTCAATCAGTAAGAAGAATTTATTGGTTCAAAACCATTTCTAATTAAGGCGCGAAACCATCACTTTAATTTAGATGATTACCTTAACCAACAAAAAATTTACTTTGATCGTTTCTGGCCTTTTAGTCGTTATTTTAATTTTACTTGGCATTCTGCTTTGGCCACCATCGGCTAATCATCGTTTAGAAGTTATCTTTCTTGATGTCGGGCAGGGCGATTCGGAGCTGATCAAAACGCCATCGGGTCAAAAGGTTTTGATTGATGGCGGGCCGGACAATAGTGTGATTAAAAAATTGGGCAAATATTTGTCGTTTTTCGATCGCGAGATTGATTTAGTTATTTTGACTCATCCCCACGCGGATCACGTTACTGGTTTGGTTGAAGTCTTGCGCCGCTACCAGGTCAAAAAAGTTTTGGCTACGGGTATGGTCTATAACGAACCAGCCTATCTAACCTTTCTTCAAGAAATCAAAGATAAAAATATTCCCTTTGAGGCGATTAAGAGTCGGCAAGAGATTGGCCTCGGTGATCAGTTGAAATTAGAATTATTTTATCCCTCGAATGATCTGACCGGGCAGAAGCTAGCGCTAGGTCCGGGACCAGTCGCTCTGGGTAAAAAAATTAACAACACCTCAATCGTGGCCAAACTAATTTTTGGTTATAATTCTTTTCTTTTCACTGGCGATATCGAGGAGGAAGTTGAGCATCAACTCTTGGCCGAGTCGGTCGATTTAAAAGCCAATGTTTTGAAGGTGGCCCATCACGGCAGCGACAGTTCGAGCACCGAAGGATTTTTGAAGGCAGTTGATCCGGCTTGGGCCGTGATTGAGGTGGGAGCCGGTAATCGTTTTAATTTACCTGACTATCGAATTGTTAAAAGATTAGAACGGCGCGGCGCTAGGGTTTTTCGGACTGATCAGGTTGGCGATGTGCGGCTCCTGAGCGATGGTTGGAGCATTAGTCGGGAAGAAAATTGAACTACCATTATTTGCTTTTTTAGTTATTCTGTTTTAAAATTATTTTAATTAGAAGATTAAGTTCGGTTAAATAATTAATCTAACTTTATGGAACTCGAACGTACCCTGATTATCGTTAAGCCCGACGGTTTACAGAGAAACCTTTTGGGCGAGATTATTAATCGTTTTGAAAAAAAGGGTCTAAAGATAATCGGTTTAAAGATGATGGCGATCAGCGATCTCAAGATCAAAGAGCATTATGCCCACCACATTGATAAACCATTTTTTGCCAGCCTCAAGAAATTTATGCAAAGCGCGCCCACCGTGATGATGGTGCTCGAAGGATTGCACGCCGTTGATGCCGTTCGGCTGATCGTTGGTCCAACCAAGGGCTACGAAGCAGATGCGGGCAGCATTCGCGGGGACCTCTCGATCAGTGGTCAGGCCAATGTGGTTCATGCTTCGGATTCGGTTGAAGGAGCCGAAAAAGAAATCAAGAGATTTTTTGATAAAGACGAGCTATTCGAATACCAAAAGGCTGATTTCGAATTTGTTTACGGCGAAGAGGAGCGGGGAGAATAGAATCAAATCTAATCTAAAGCTAATCGTTCGAAGATTAGCTTTAGTTATTTTCAGGATGTAGCTCAATTGGCAGAGCGCTCCGCTCCAAGCGGAGTGTTGTCGGTTCGAATCCGGCCATCCTGACCAACTAGTTCTTTGACCAAGGAGGAAACCAATGAATCAACGTGATCCGTTTAATAGTCTCTCAGCGATTGATTTTCGTTACTGGGATAAAGATCTAGTGTCTTATCTCTCGGAAAATGCTTTTACGCGATATAAGCTTCGGGTGGAATTGGCGTTGATCAAAACCCTTGGGAAGCGCGGCTTCTGTCCGCCAGCGCTCGGGGCAGAAATAACCCAGGCCGCGGAACTCGTGACCACCGAAGAAGTCTACGCGGAAGAAAAGAGGATTGGTCATGACATTAGAGCGTTGGTGAATTGTCTCCGAGCCAGGGTTAGCGACGAGGCCAAGCCTTTCATCCATCTGACGGCTACTTCCTACGATATCATTGATACGGCCAACGCTCTACGTTATCGGGAGGTGGTCGAAAATGTTCTCCTTCCCTTGCTTCTGAAGCTGGAAGAGGTGTTGATCACGATCGTGCTTCGCGAAGCAGAGACAATTCAGATTGGTCGGACTCATGGTCAGCACGCGGTTCCGATCACCTTCGGTTTTGCGCTCTCGAGCTATGTCAGCCGTCTCGGCGGCTCGATCGAAGCCTTGAAAGCACTCGCCGCGAGATTGCCGGGCAAATTTTCCGGAGCGGTCGGTGCTTATAACGCTTCGTCGTTATTCTTTGAAGATCCTGAAGCATTCGAAAGAGAAGTGCTTCAGGAGTTGGGACTAGAGCCGGCCGAGCATTCGACTCAGATCGTGCCGCCTGAGGCCTTGGTGCGCCTATTCTCGGAAGTTACGATCACGTTCGGCGTGTTGGCTAATTTGGCTGACGATATGCGTCAGCTCCAGCGGACCGAAATCGGCGAGGTGGGAGAGAAATTTGAGGAAGCACAAGTCGGCTCTTCGACCATGCCGCAGAAGCGCAATCCCATCAACTTCGAGAATGTTAAGAGTTTTTGGAAAATCGTTGTTTCAAGAATCGCGTCTTTGTTTCTTGATCAGATCAGCGAACACCAGCGTGATTTGACCAATTCGGCTTCGGCTCGGACCTATGGTGAGATGATCGCTTATCTAGTTTCGGCCACCAAGCGAATGACGCGTACGATGCGAAAGCTCACAGTTGACCCTGAGAACTTGAGGCGCAACCTCGGCTTGTCGCTGGGCCTAGTGGTGGCCGAGCCACTTTATATCATTCTCGCCGCATTGGGGCACCCCGATGCCCATGAGAAGGTGCGATTGCTCACGCTCCAAGCTCAAAGCGAAAAGCGGCCGCTTGAGGAAATTGTTCTCAGTGATGTCTCGCTCAAAGATTACCTCGAACGGATGACACCCCATCAACGGCAGATCATTTCAAACCCTTCGCTCTACACTGGCATCGCCTCAAAGAAGGCCAAGGCGGTTGCCGAAAACTGGAAGCAGAGACTCGGACTATAACGAATCAGCTAGCGTTACCGGAAAAATGGTAACGCTTTTTTATTTTTGATGATTAATTTAAACTAATTTATTATTTAAGAGATTGCTTCGTCCCCCGCTGAAGCGGGGTCCTCGCAATGACAGATCCAAAATTGTCATTGTGACCCCGCTTCAGCGGGGGAAGCAATCCCTCTTCCTTTGGTTTCCATTAACTAACAACTAGATTGACACAATGATAATGATTCTGAAAGAT
>CAZFGO010000045.1:0-5293 GCA_964518525.1 uncultured Gammaproteobacteria bacterium
CCTTCGCCACCTTGGTAGGCCGGCCGTTGATATTCGTAGAGGATTAGACCGCCAGAGAAGAGAGTGAGCAAAATCAGAATCGCCAGTTTGATAAAAATTTTTTTTGGTTTGACTAGAATTTTGATCATAGATTTCTTTTTTTAATATTTAATTTATTATTTATTTCTCCGAAAATAATTTTTGATGGTTTCTTTATTTTTGATCATCAGGCCGGCCAGTACCAAGGTCAAAGCACCGGCGGTGACAGTTAGATATTTAATGACCTCATCTTTAGTATTAGTAGCCGTTAAATTTGAGCTCTGGGCTACTGAGCTAGGTGATTCTTGAATTTGAAGATCGCTTGAATAGCGCGGCAGCAGGCGATAGCCAGATTTAGTTTGGCTGACAATGCCGATCACGGCCAAATGATCGCCATTTTTTAGATTTGGTTTCTTGATGTTAGTCGTGGATTTGAGATAAACCGGAATTTCTTGGAGGCCAGTATCAAGGTAAATGGTTTGACCTTTTTGGTCCAAGACTTCGCCCTCGACTTTAACTAAGTAACCTTCGAGCGCTTCACTAATCTCTTCGTTTTCGATCGGCTTCGGCTCGGGTGCGGCTTGGTGTTTAATGAATTTAAGATCATCGGCGCTAGCCAATCTAATTCTAGTTTCATCATTACTCTGGCCGAGGACGCCAGTCACCTCGACCAGGTCTCCCAATTTAAGATGAGGTTGATTTTTAACTGAAGAATAAATTTGAATGCCGCTGCCGGCCAAATAAAAAATTGATCGGCCGAGCAGGCCTGGTTCGGCTGCCACCACTCCCTTGACTCGCACTCGATCACCCAAATCTTGCTCCCGAACTTGCTCAAGCGTGGTTTCGATAAAATTATTATCATTAGATTTAATTTTTCTATTTTGATTCTGAGCGGTCTTTGAGATTTTGGTTTCGACGAGGGGAGTAATTAAGTTTTCGCCACCAGCCGTGGGAGTTTTGGTCCAGGACCAATTACCATCTTGATCTCGAGCAAAGGCCAAGCTTTCTTTGGCCTCTTCATAATCAATCTGGTCAACTAAATCGCCAGCACTATTAAAGAGTCTCACTGAATCAGAAGTGTTATTCAAAGCAATTTTTGTTTTTTGTCGTTCCAAGAGCAAAAAGCCATTGGCCTTAATAATGGTTTCTGGCGGCAAGGTGTAGGGCCGGGAACCGCCTTCGCTATCATCAATTTTCCAACCAGCGAGATCAATCTCAGCGGAGCCGAGGTTTTTGAGTTCGATCCATTCAGATTCGTCGGATCCGGCCGGGTTAGGCAAAAATTCATTGATCACCACAATTTTTGACGAGTCGATTAGAGAATCATTGCTAATGATCATCTCTTTTGATTTTCCTTTAATTTTTAATTTAAATTTTTGTTGATCTTTGGCTCCTTGGCTATCAGTGACAGTTAAAGTAATTTTGTGAAGACCGATTTCATTGAAAATATGAGCGGGATTAACGAGCGGGCTGGTTTGGTTATCGCCAAAATCCCAGAGATAAGTTAGAGGTTGGTTCTCGGGATCGGTTGAATCTGAGGCGTCAAATTTGATTTCGGCTCCGGCCTCGGCCTCGGTGGGAGCCTCAATGACTGCTTGGGGTGGTTTATTGGGCAGAGTTATGATATTTTCTTCGCCGGCAGTTGGTGTAGTGGTCCAAGACCAAGAACCATCTTGGTCTCGACTGTAGGACTGATCTTCCTCAGCTGCTTCATGGTATTCCACAGTCTCGACTAGTTGATTATTGGGCCAATAAAGTTTGGCGGCATCACCGCCAGTATTGTTTAAGGCCAGGCCAGTGATCTGGCGAGTCAAAACAAAAAAACCTCCACCTTTAATTAAAGTGGAGGGAAAATTTTCTTTTTTGATCTGGTAGGCTTTAGTGCTGTTATCCGATAATTTCCAACCAGCCAGGTCTAGAGTCGTGGATCCAAGATTCTTTAATTCGATAAACTCTTTTTCGTTATCTGGTCCCGGCGGATTGGGAAAGAGTTCGTTGATGATAATTTCTTGGGAATAAGTTTGATTAGTTGATGTCTGATTAGGATCGATCTCTGAGTTAGAAATAATATTTGGTCCGCCTTTAGTGATGATACTGGTAACTCTGAAATCATTGGCGTTGTTTCGAGTATTGTAGCCATCGGCTAGGCGAGCAACCGAGTTCGGATCCGAGGCCTTGGGTGCGTTATCTTCCAGGTTGCCATCATTCCAATTGCCGTAGGCCACTTGATCAATTATCAAGCCACTAGGATGTTTTAGAATAATCAGATCGCCGGGATTATTGAGATTGCCTTTGATTTTTTCAATCACGAAGAATCGATTATTTCCTTCATAACCAATCTGGCCACTGAGCGGGGTGACTGATTCCGAACCATCCTCAATGGTCCAGCCAGTCAGATCGATGCTTGATTTGGTTTTATTAAAAAGTTCAACCCACTCTTCGCCATCAGCCGGATCGGAGACAAATTCATTAATCACCACATCGCCAAAAGCCGGTGCCGAGTTAGTTGATTGATTTGGCGTGGGGTTAAGGTTCGGCTGGGTTTCTTCGGCTGGTGGCGGTGAAGTTTGTTCGGCGCCTAAAGAGTAGTTGCTGTTTTGGGTTCCGGCTGTTTGGCCCGAAGCATTTTCTTGCCAATTGGCGGAAGTATAATCAGCGAGATCCGGGTTGGCTCGTTCGAGAGAATGATTTGGTGCTGGGAGATAAGTAAAGGATTCAACGATGCTGCCACTAGCGTCTTTCAGAGCAATCGCCTCGCCACTTTCATTTAGACTAGACCAAGAGCTATCAATGACTGTGCCGGAAAAATTATATTTGGCAATAAACTTATCGGCTTTATTAGCGATGATGGCGTACTCTTTGGGTTCGATAACGAGATCGCCCTGGTAGGCCTTGAGACCGTGATTAGTTTCGTCCTCAAAAAATTTCCAGCCAGTGAGGTCGATTGGTTCCGAGCCGTGATTATAAATTTCGATCCATTCATAATCACTAGTTTCAAAAGCTCCGATTTCATTGATGACAAGATCGCTGTTTTGGGCCCGCGCAGTCTTGGGAACCAAAGAGCTGATCGTCAATAGAAATAAGAATAGCAAAAAATTGGTTTTTAAAAATTTCATCTTATTAAAATTTAATAAAATAAAAAATCCCTCCCCTCCCAAGGGACAGTTATTTAGAATTAAAGTTTTATAATTCCTCCCTCCCCATTGTAGTTTAGTTGAATATCTTTACTTCAGATTATATCAAATTTGATTTTTGATTTCAATCAATCGCCCCAGATTGACCAAATATTATTCTCTGGTTACTATGCTATAATTTGATTAAGATTATCGGTTAGGCCCTCGGCCAGTTAGAAGTTTATAGGTAATTAATGCTTTTATCGGCGTTTGCTGCTTTAAATAATAAACGAAAATTCAAAATTGTCTAAATTTCTAACTGGCCCTCGTGGCGGAATTGGCATACGCGTGCGCCTTAGGAGCGCATCCCGTAAGGGTTGTGGGTTCGACTCCCACCGAGGGCATTTAGATTGATTATTTGTCTAGGCTATTCTGGACAATTGGTTATTAAATTTAACTTAATCTTGAGTCGGAGTTTTTAATTTAAACTAGAGAAGTTCTGAATCTAGTCAGTGATCGATTTCAGGAAGCTTAATTTATTGATTAAGCACTTGACGGTTTATTTTTTCAAGTATATAATTAAAATCACCAATGAAAGATGGTTATCCACAAGGATAACTTAGAGAATTAAAGCTAAATCTTCAAAAAAATTTATATGAAATTAGGTCAAAAAGTTTTTAAAGATCCAAGCGACTGAGTTGGCCTTTTTTGGTTCTCAAAGCCGCTTGGAAGAGCGGCTTTTTGATTTTCGGGGGCGATGTTTTAAGAAAAAATTTTGAAGCCTCGGCTCCGGAAGTTACGAGCGGACCTTAACAATTGATAAAAATATATTTTAACGTCTAGCAAAATATATTTTTAAAGTTCTTGTGGTTAAAAAATAAGGGCGTATGGTGGATGCCTAGACATCAAAGGCGATGAAGGACGTAGCAGCCTGCGAAAAGCCTCGGTGAGGTGGCAAGCAACCTTTGACCCGGGGATCTCCGAATGGGGCAACCCTTCTCGATGGAAGATCGAGAGATCGTTATCTGAATTCATAGGGTAACGAAGATAACCCGCCGAACTGAAACATCCAAGTAGGCGGAGGAAAAGAAAAAAATTTTTATTCCCCTAGTAGCGGCGAGCGAAGAGGGAAAAGCCTAAACCCGATCAGTGTTCTTTGATTTTCCGCCCAAAGCGGAAAGTCGGATTTCAAGGTGTAAGCCGTTGCTGATCGTGGGGTGGCAAGATGATTGCGTTTGTTTTCTTACAAAAACAAGATAGAGGAATCCCGAAAGGGCAATAACTTCCCTAGCAGAACGGTCTGGAAAGACCGACCAAAGAAGGTGATAGTCCTGTAAGCGAAAGGGGTTAGACTCTATGGTAGTTATTCTTAAGTACTGCGAGTCCCGTGAAAGCTCGTAGGAGTCAACCACGACTATTGTGGTAAGGCTAAATATTCTTTGATGATCGATAGTGAACTAGTACCGTGAGGGAAAGGTGAAAAGCATCCCGGAAGGGAGATGAAATAGTATCTGAAACCATACGCTTACAAGGAGTCAGAGCCCCGATAAATCGGGGTGATGGCGTTCCTATTGAAGAATGAGCCAATGAGTTTATTGAACGTTGCTCGTCTAAATCCCAAAAGGATGGAGGCAAAGTGAAAGCGAGCGTTAAGAGCGCGTGATTAGTTAATTAGTTGCCACTAGCCTTTAGCTGGCGACTAATTGACTAATAGGCAGCGTTCATAAGACCCGAAACCGAGTGAGCTAGCCATGGCCAGGGTGAACTCCGATGAAAATCGGAGGGAGGCCCGAACTCGTGAGCCGTGCAACACTCTGAGATGAGTTGTGGCTAGAGGAGAAATTCCAATCGAACTCGGTAATAGCTGGTTCTCCCCGAAATAGTTTCAGGACTAGCCTCTTTGTATAACTCTGGGGGTAGAGCACTGAATGGTTTAAATCCCGGCAACGGGATTAAACCAACCAAACTCCGAATACCAGAGCTTGAACAAAGGGAGTCAGACCGTGGGGGCTAAGCTCCATTTGGTCTAAAGGGAAACAGCCCTAACCGTCATCTAAGGTCCCTAAATCTAGATTAAGTGTTGAAGGCGGTGGTATCGCTTATACAACCAGGAGGTTGGCTTAGAAGCAGCCATCCTTTAAAGAAAGCGTAATAGCTCACTG
>CAZFGO010000046.1:0-4760 GCA_964518525.1 uncultured Gammaproteobacteria bacterium
GCCAATATCTCAATGGTCGGATGTATGAAAACTTTCCCGATGTTTCGGGCAACTGGCCAGGCGTGATCAATCTCTATACCAACCAAAACAATGGTTATTCACCCTTCGCCTCCATCATCAATGCCAACACCGCGAACAGTGACGACCGAAACAACTATCAAAAATTCCGTTACGGTCTCGCCAGCGCCTTACTCGGCAATGGCTTTTATAGTTTTGATCGCGGCGACCAAACTCATCGCGAACTCTGGTGGTACGACGAATATAATGCCTTCCTGGGCAAACCGGTTTCTCGAGTCAAGAATTTAATTAATCAATCTGACCAAATCAAAACCGGCGTCTGGCAAAGAGAATTTCAAAATGGCCTAGCCTTGGTCAACTCCACCAACCAAACCCAAACGATTAACCTAGGTGCGGAATTTGAAAAAATCCGAGGCACCGAAGATCCGGCGACCAATGATGGCGGCATCGTCACTAATATCAGTCTCGCTCCGACTGACGGACTAATCCTCCTTAGGCCAATCGAAAACATTATTGGTCAAACCTTTACCAATGCTTCCTTTATCAGAATCTTTGACCCCAATGGCCAAGCTATTCGTAATGGTTTTTTCGCTTATAATAGCGCTTTTCGCGGCAGTACCAATATTATTACCAAGGATCTCAAAAACGATGGCAACTTGGAGACCGTGGTAGCTGAAAAAGACCGAGTAGAAGTTTATAATTCCGATAATAAATTAATCACTCAATTCTTTCCCTACGGAAAAAATTTTAACGGCGGAATCAATTTGGCCATTGGCGATCTCAATAACGACGGTCAACAAGAAATCGTAACTGGCCCGATCCGGGGCGGATCGCAGATCAGAATCTTCAGCTCGAGTGGACGATTGCTTAACCCTGGTTTTTTTGCTTTCAACAAAAAATTAACTGGTGGCGTCAGTGTGGCGATCGGTGATGTCCTGGGAAATGGTCAGAATCAGATCGTAGCCGGCGCCGGCCTAGGTGACCAACCCCAAATAAAAATCTTTAACCAACGTGGTCAGCTCGTCAGTCGTGCTTTTCTGGCTTTTGAAAAAAATTTTAGAGGGGGCATCAGTGTGGCGGTCGGCAATACCATTGGTGGTGGAACTGATCAAATCATTGTGGGCAAGGGAATCGGTGGCGAGCCCTGGGTCAAAATCTTTACGGCCCAAGGCAAATTGATCAACCATGCCTTTCTGGCTTTTGATCGTTCTAATAAAAGCGGAGTTAAGGTGATCGCTTATGACATTGATGGGGCAGGGCGAGCAAAAATTTTAGCTGCTTCTAACAATGTTTTCACCGCTGCTTTAATCAATCATTGATGCTATAATAAATTATGATCTTTGTTTATGGTAACTAATCGACCAAAAAAAGAAGAGCCCAAAGAATCTAAAGAGATCGTTTACCTCGAACCACGCGAACTCGATGAGGCTAAAACCAATCGACCCGAGGTTAAAATTGGTTCGATCGGTACGCTCAATCTTTTCCTAGATCCGTTTCGAGCACGCTACGAAAGACATTATCGAGAAAATAAATGGCACCTGGTCTTTGATCTAGTTCTGGTTGCAATTGTTCTGATCCTCGTGGGTCTCAATTTTAAATTCTGGCTCCCTGGTTTTCTGGCCCCGGCCGAGGCTGTTAGTTTGGAAATAAAAATCAATCCGACGCCAACGATCAGTGGCAATAAGATCACTTACAGTATCGATTACTTTAATAAAACCAAAACCACTCTCAAGGGCGTGAACCTCACAGTTCGTCTACCCAGCGGATTAACTCCCGAGGAGTTTCTGCCTAATTCCTTTGATCCCAAAACCAATACCCTAGAAATTGGTGATCTCGAACCAGGCGCTAATGGCGAGGTCAAAATTACTGGCCGAATTCTAAACGCAATCGGTGACAGTCAAAAAATTATTATCCTCTTAAACTATCAAGACCAAAATGGTCGAACTAATCAGGAGATTGCTGCTTCAAGCTATTTGGTCCAAACCTCGGCCCTGGAAGCTAATCTTGATCTGCCAAGCTCAGTCTCGAACCATAGCCAATTTAAGGCTAATTTAAAAATAAAAAATAATTCGACTGCTGATTTTGATCAGGTCAAATTGACTCTGGCTTGGCCCAAGGAGATTAATATTCTAGAGTCCGATCTGCCGGCTTCGACCCAGCCCAGAGAGTGGCTCTTTTCCAAAATTCGCGGCGGTGAAACCAAAAACTTCAGCCTCAGTGGTCTCGTTTCGAGCTCAGAAATAAAAGATCTGACTTTCGAAACTGATCTCGCCCTGGTCGCCGGCGATCACGATCTGATTCAAGACAAGAAGATTCAAACCATCAAATTAGTTTTTTCTAACTTAGCTCTAGGCCTGGCGGACGATCGAAATGGCAACCCCATTAATCCCGGTAATCTCATTATTTATAAATTATCATTCAAAAACAATGAATCTTATAATCTTCGTAATCTCACCCTGGCCCTAAAACCCGAAGGCGAATTTATCGACTGGAAGGATCTCGAAAAAAATTATCAGGTCAAAGATAATGAAATAATCTGGGACCAGAATAACCTTAGTCAATTAGGAAATCTCAAATCCGGCGAGGGAGGGCAACTCAGCGTCAGCCTCAAGCTCCTGCCGAGTATCAATATCACCACTATTAAAGAAGGTGGTTTTACTTTAAAAAGTATTGCCCTGGCAAATTACGTCAATCCCGAAACCGGACAAATGGTTTATAGCTCGAGCGATCCAAATGAAATCAAAATTAATTCTAGCTTAACCCTCAAAGCCTCGGCGCTCTATTACACCAAGGAAGGAGATCAGCTTGGCTTGGGACCGATCCCGCCGACCGTGGGCAAGACCACGAAGTATTGGCTCTTCCTCCAAATTAATAACACCATAAACCCGGTCGATCAGGTCGAAATTTCGGCTCATCTGCCCGCTGGTGTGGAACTGACTGGCCGCAATAATGTCACCGAAGGCAATAATCTTGAATTTCAAAGCGACACTCGCCAAATCAAATGGACTCTAGATAAAATTCGAGCCTACCTGCCTGATTTTTATCCCGCTCCCGAGGCGCGAATTGAAATCGCCATCACTCCGACTGAACTCGATCGTGGGCGAATTATCAATCTCTTGGATCAAATCAAAATCTCAGGCACTGATGATTTTACTGGCGCCAAACTTGAAGCCACGGCCGAGGCAGTAACCACTGATATTTTTAAAAATCCAAATCTCGGCCGAGTGAAATAGGAATTCAAAACTGATTGCCACCCAGCGGTTTGACATTTTTAAATCACTCATTATACTGACTGATAAAGGAGGTAAAAGTGACCAAAGCGACAAAAAAGAAAAGAGGCATCAGACTGAAGAGGCTTCTCGTCAAGACGAGGATCGAATATGGTTCAATCCGAAGATTGGTTCTTGATCTTCAGAGAACCGGCCTCAAGGCCAGAGGGCAATTGCGGATACTCAAGTTTCTTCGCCGAGATCCCAAGGCAATTTTCTCCAAAGAAGCGGCCGACTATCTCGGTCGACAAATCAAAGCCTTGGAAGGAACCCTCTGGCCGAAGAAGAAATCCATTGATTACGATTACGACTGGGGCCGCCCATCATAAGACTAAGGGCCAAGGCACGGCGGTCACAACCACCCTTCTAAGCTGTTCCCCAAATTATCCGGGAACAGTTTTTTTTATCGAATAGATCTACTATAAAATGGCTAATTAAAGCTATATTTTTAAACATAATAAGTTTAAACTTGACAATTTTTAAGATATATGATAATATATTATATTAATAGTGCATTGGACGCTGTTAATAAGTATCGCAAATAATTGCGACTTGGTACGTAAACAAAAGCTCTGTTCCGCTCTGCGGCAGGGCCAAGAAGGAGGAAACACCATGGTGGAGAGATGGCAGAAGGCAATCACGGTCGTCATCGCGGGTCTCATCCTGAGCCTCGTCGGCATCACCACGGCTCACGCGTCCAACGCGCATCAGATCGCGTCGGATACGGATCTGATGCAACTGGCGCGTGGGGAACACCAGGGCCAAGTGATGCCGGTGGCCACGGTCGACGACGACTACGGTCAGCCCATCACGAGCTGGACAGCGTACAGCTACGTCTACGTCGGCGGCGTCTCCGAGGAGCACTTCCCCGTCAGCCAGGCCGAAAGCAGTCAGAAGATACTGGTCTTCGGGCTGTTCCAACCCCTCCGGGAGAATGGTGCGCAGGTGACCAGCATCCCGGAGGCTATTAGGCTGATGGATCAGCAAGGCTATCGCCCGGCCACGCTCCGAGAGTTGCTCGCTTTCAGGGCCGCGAGGTATCCTTACGTTCAGCTTCATCAACTTTGGCAGCTCTTCAAAGAAGCCAAGGTGGTAGCCCTGGGTTCTCGCTGGGTTGACCAGAAGCATCCCAAGGGCATGCCCATCGGAATTGAACTGGTGGAGTGGTCCGACGAACCCGGCCCCCAGCTGCATTTGATGCCCTGGGGCGGCTACTCCGACCACTCTCTGATCCTCGCCGTCAAGAAGCAGTGACGGCACCAGGCACGGCAGCCACAACCGCTGTGCCCCAGACCCTTGGGATCAAGGAACGTAAGTTCCAAGATCCTAAGGGTCTTTTCTTTTTAAGAAATACCTATTAACTATTATTCTCGACTGATTTTTCTGCCTGGGTGAGATCAACTCCCAGCAATTTGGATACGCCATCATCGCCCATGGTAACGCCATAAAGAACCAGGGCCTTGTGCATGGTGG
>CAZFGO010000047.1:0-4700 GCA_964518525.1 uncultured Gammaproteobacteria bacterium
TTTGAGATAATAGAATCGATTTCAAATTTCTCCCTACCTGCCGGCAAACAGGTTTGGCGGCAAATTCTTTTTCTGATAATACTTCTAAAGAAACTTTGTACAAAGTTTCTAGTCCGATTTTTGTTTTTTTCTAAAAATTATTGCCCCTTGAATACTGCTTGGCTTGGCGGGTTCACCTAAATCTGGCAAGATTGATTCAATTTCATCCCAAATTTTTTTAAGTTCACCCAATTCCAGATATTGACTACATTCAAAACTGATTGATTTTGGAGTAACTTTTATTTTAACCCCTCGCCCTTCAAGTTTGTGTGCTAAATCTACTGGAAACTGAAAATGTTTAAGATGATTTTCTTCAAAAGCGATTGTTTGCAGATGTCCCAAACCGTTAAAGCCGGAGAGATAGGTAGAATAGCCTTTTTTTCTTAAATTCAAAATAGCGTCCCTAACCTGCGGCTCGATACTTTCTTTGTAAGCACCCATGCTCAACTCCTCTTGAGTGGCAATGGGATTTTCTTTTACTCTCTTTTCAATATCTTGGCGATCTTTTTTATTGGTTTCTCTCCGTAACCTGGCAAAAGCTCTCCAAAGTTCAATTTTTTCTGTTGTCAAATTATAAAAGGCACGCAGTTTTTCCAGCTCTTCATCTGTCCCGCTTTCTAAAATTTTAATTGCCACATCTTCATTGGCTAGGTCAATATTGATTGTCTCTTTTGGTTCAAATCGCTCTTTCATAATCTATCTAATTCCTGTATCGCAGGTGAGATTAATTTGAATAAAATTTTTGGGCGGGATTTTAAAAGATTCCGGCGCTCAGCGCGGCAGAATTTTTCTGCCTCGAGCGTTAAAAGTATAAACGCCCGTTTAAAGTTTAATAATAGAATTATAAGAAACATCGGCCAATTTTGAGAGGCGATCTTGGGACAATTCTTTGGCTTGCCTTAGTTTCTTTATATTCTTGCCGATTTTCGTGAAAACTTGTATCTCAAACTCGTTATTAGAATACATCTTTTCTTTCATTTTTACAATGGAGTTTAATGTTGTGCGCGAACAGGCGGGCGGGGCAAACACAACTCCATTTTTCTTGGCGGCGCATTTCGCAAAACGAAATATGAAAAATTGCGGCGGCGAAAAAGCGAAGACGGGGCGAGGCAACATTCGCCCAAAATCCTAATTTTAAAAATGGCGGAGGGGGCGAGATTCGAACTCGCGATACCTTGCGGTATATCCGCTCTCCAAGCGGACGCACTAGGCCACTATGCGACCCCTCCATTATCTATTATCTATATCCATATTCCCAACAGTTTTTTAAATTTTATTCCCCCTTATAACTTTTAATTTCCAATTCTCTGCGATAGGCTTCAGATTTCATTCCACTTTGCCCCTAAGATAATCCAAGATCATCCAGTCTGTCAAATACTCAATCGGCGCTTTATCATCAGTTAAAACCAAAAAATTGTTATCAAATTTAACTTCTTCTAAATTATTCTGGCTATATTCGGCTAGACCTTTTAATTCATTGCTGACTTTGGTCAGATTACTAAATTCTAATTTATCATCTGAAGCCAAAACCAAATAGTTAAAACGGCTGTCGGGTATTTTTAAAAAATAGACTTGGTTAAAAACTAAATTTAGGGTATTAGTGATGCCCCTGAGCAAGGATGAATTTTCATCAGTAGCATTAACATTCAGAGCCACCATTCCCTGCTTCGCGAGGCGAGCTTTGACTAGCTTAAAAAATTCCCGAGTTGTCAAATGAAAAGGGATATAGAGTTGATTAGCATAAGCATCGACGATAATCAAATCGTATTGTTTCTGGTTTTGTTCTAAAAAAATCCGGCCATCTTGGTTAAAAACATTAATTGCTGGGTTGAGATTAAAATAGTTTCGACTAACTCCAATCACTTTTTTATCAATTTCAACGCCATCAACCCGAGTCTCGGGGAAAAAATACTTTAGCTGATCAGCGATCGTGCCGCCGGCGAGACCGATAACCAAAATATTTTTATTCTGATTCGCTGTGAGATTGAGATAAGGTAAGAGTGAATAATAATCGTAGTAAGATCCGGTCAGAATCCCCTCTTTATTATAAATGGTTTCTATGCCCAAGCCATCGTTGTAAAAGAGATAGCGGAAATTGTTTCGATCAGCGACTTGGATATACTGGTAGCTCGATTCGGTCTCATAAATCTTGCCCGAGTTTGCTTTGATTTCCGGCGAATTATTTAGTCCCGGAATAACTAAGATTAAGGCAATGATAAAATATTTCTTCTGAGCAAATCCAAGGAGCGCCACGAGCAAAAGCAAAGAGGCAAAAAAGGTGATCGTCCGGGCTGTACCGATGAGCGGAATAAAAACTAAAATCGGCAAAAAAGTGCCGAGAATGCTGCCGATGGTTGAAATTCCAAAAATCAAACCGGCCGAGCTCCCGACTTCTTTTTCTTCAGAGAGTAATCTAATTAAAAATGGGCTGACCATACCGAGCAGAACTATGGGCAGAAAAAAAAGTATGGCCACAGAGATCAAAGAACCAAGAAAAATAACCAGACTGGCCGACCCGAGAGGAAACATTAAGCCCAAAAATCGATTCTCGACCCAAGGCGCCACCCAAGGTATGAAAAGCAAGATAACACAGGCCAAGGAAATGAGCCTCAGGAGCAAGCTGAGTTGCGGCCGCCGATCCGCGATCCGGCCACCCCAAATATAGCCTAGCGCTAAAGCGATCATAATCACACCGATAATATTGGTCCAAACAAAAGTCGAGGTGCCAAAAAATGGCGCGAGCATTCTTGAAGCACTGAGCTCCACGGCCATAACTCCCAGACCCGAAAAGAAAGCTAAAGAAAAAAAATAAAAATTTTTATAATTCAGGCTCTTCACGAACTTATTATAACACAGGCACTTTAAAGATCCTATTTAAACTCCCATCAGACTTTTTATTATAATTTAGCCTAGTTTTACTTTATCCACCCAAAATACTTGACAAATCTATTGGATTCATTATAATGGAGCTACTATGATGACAGCTTTCGAGTCTCGCCATCACCTTAAAAAGCGGGGCTCAGAGCTGACAGGTTCAAACCAGTTCGGCCGGGTTTCCGGCAGCGAGAGTACGCTACACTCGCTTGGGAACAAGGAGCGGCGTCACGCGAACGCCCTCACTGTAACCTCACGAATGAGGTGTTGGTTGCCTGGCTCTTGTGCTCACGGCTGGCTTCCGGAATCAGCCAAAGTGCCTAGGGCAAAAACCAATCTAATCCAATCCCCAGCGTCGCCCAACGTAGGCGGCCCGACGGGTTGGCAGGTTTGATTCAGTCTGAATGGAAAAAACGTGCGCGCAACTCCTAAACCAGGCTGAATCGGGTTTGCCTGACTTGTCTTCAAGAGAGCAGACCTCGGGACGACCGAGTCTTAGCCTTGGAGATCAAGTGAAATCCCATCTTGAATGGGCGTTAGAGACCACCAAGGCCTCTAACGCCCTCTTTTTTTAAATTTCAAAAATTAAAAAAGAGGGCCGCTCACCAAGCGGCTCTCTTTTTATCGACTCCGAAATTTTATTGCTTCAGCTTACTATCAATTACGCTCTTAATACTATCGTAAGGCAAAGCTCCAGAAACTAACTCGCCATTAATAAAAATCGTGGGCGTGCCTTGAACGCCAGCGGCCTGGCCCTCATTCTCTTCGCTCGCGATTTTATTGGCGTATTTGCCCGAATCAAGACAATTGTTAAATTGGGTTGTCTTAAGACCCAAGGATCGAGCAATTTTTTTCCATTGGTCCACGCTCATGGTCTGGGATTGATTGGCTTCAAAAATCTTATCATGCATCTCCCAGAATTTTCCCTGTTCCGCCGCGCACTCCGATGCCTCGGCTGCCTTTTCGGCCTCGGCATGGAAAGCTAAAGGAAAATGGCGATAAACCAATCTCACCTTACCCTGATAATCAGCCAAAACTTTATTGAGCGTACTTTCAAACTGGAGACAGAAAGGGCATTGAAAATCAGCAAATTCAATCATGGTCACAGGCGCGTTATAATTCCCCAGAACATGATCATCTAGCGTCACGGGCGAAAGCTTGCTGGCGTCGGCCACCGCTTGAGTCGGAGCAGCCGGCGGAGTCGCTACAGTGGTGTTAATATTTTGATTAGTATTAAAATTAACATTCGAGTAAGCCAAATTCTTTTCCGAACCTCGCCCACTATTATAGGCTATTGAAAGCAAGGCAATAAAACCCAAAGTGCTAATTACCGCGATACCGACCAAGAGACCAAAGATGAAATATAATTTATTTTGACTTAGGGCTGGCTTCGGATCGTGTTTTGATTCTTCCATATTTTTTTCTTTTATCCTTACTCGCCACCTCCGACGAGCTTTTAATTATTAGATGAAGTTATTATAGCAAATAGAAAAATGAACAGCAATTAAGATTGTCAAATCCTTGACAAAATATTTTTTTTACGATATAATGCTTTTCAGGAAACCAAAAACCAAAGGAGGTAAAAATGGGAATGGTGATAGTGGCGATTCTCTGTCAAATCTTTGTGATTTCTATCCTGATCGGGTTCGTTTGGGCAACTGATCCCAAACATCCGGAACGACTCGAAAAAATCAAAAAATACCTCGAGCTCTAACCAAAATCGATCGCCATTTCCTGAAACACAAAACCGCCCTCGACGGTTTTCTTTTTTTAAAGCTGAATTTATC
>CAZFGO010000048.1:0-4557 GCA_964518525.1 uncultured Gammaproteobacteria bacterium
TGTTGAGTGGGTATAAGATGCCGCCGTTGATCGATGGCGGGTAAATTAAGGTGAAAGGAGTTGTTGAATAGATAGTGGAACTTGAGACACGAGACTAGAGACACGAGACAAGAGACACGGCGATTCTTTAAATAATTTCTATGGAGGGGCGAAATTTAGGTTATCGTAATTTAAAGGTATTTAAGAAAGCTGATGAATTAGTTATTTTAATATATAAATTAACTAAGCAATTTCCAAAAGAAGAATCATTTGGCTTAATATCTCAAATGCGGCGGTGCGCTGTTTCGGTAGCAGCTAATATCGTTGAAGGTTATGGCAGAAGAACTACCAATGATAAATTACAATTCTTTTATATCAGTCGCGGGTCATTGAATGAATTGGAATATTTCATTGATCTGTCGTTCGAGCTTAGTTATTTGGACGATAATAATTATAAAAATTTAATTAATCTGAGAAGCGATGTTGGCAGATTACTAAGTGGTTTTATTAAATCATTCATAAAGTAATCCTTGTCGCGAGTCGCAATTTTACATGTCGCTAAATAGTCTCACCATCAAAGAAGCCCACGAGGGTCTGAAGAAAAAAGAATTTTCCTCAGTTGAATTAACTCGAGCCTGTTTGGATCAGATTAAAAAAGTCGAGCCAAAGATTAAGGCTTTTATTACCTTAACCGAAGATCGGGCCGAGAAGCAAGCCCAAGAAGTTGATCAGCTGATTAGTCGGGGTCAGGAGATTAAACCCTTGACTGGTATTCCCGTGGCCATCAAAGATAACTTGGCTATCGCTGGCGTGAGAACCACGGCTGGTTCAAAAATTTTAGAGAATTATTTTGCGCCCTATGATGCGACGGTTATTAAAAAATTAAAGGAAACCGGCTACGTTCTTTTAGGTCGAACCAACATGGATGAGTTTGCCATGGGTTCTTCCACCGAGACTTCTTATTTTGGTCCGACTAAAAATCCTTGGGATTTAGAGCGAGTGCCGGGCGGTTCTTCGGGCGGATCAGCCGCGGCAACGGCAGCTGATGAATGCGTCTACGCTTTAGGTTCTGACACCGGCGGGTCGATTCGTCAACCAGCCGCTCTTTGCGGTGTGGTCGGTTTGAAACCGACTTATGGCCGAGTTTCGCGTTACGGGCTTTTGGCTATGGCTTCTTCACTCGATCAGATTGGTCCGCTTACAAAAACAGTCGAGGATGCTGCCTTGGCCTTGGAAGAGCTTAGCGGTATTGATGGATTTGATTCCACCACCGTGGAGCGAAGAGCCGAGGATAAAAATTGGGCGACGCAAAATTTGAAAAAAGATTTAAAAGGATTGAGAATTGGTGTACCCAAAGAATATTTTATTGAAGGATTGGATCCCGAAGTTCAAGAGCTGATCAGCCAGGCTATAAAAAAATTTGAATCGCTCGGGGTCAAAGTTCGAGAAATCAATTTGCCTCATGCCCAATATGGATTGGCGGTTTATTACATCATTATGCCCTCGGAAGTTTCGGCTAATCTGGCGCGCTACGACGGCATTAGATTTGGCTATTCCAATCAAAGCGGTCGAGATTTGATTTCGGTTTATTCGAAATCCAGGCAGGAAGGACTGGGCGATGAAGTTCGACGGCGAATTATGCTCGGGACTTATACGCTCTCCGCCGGCTATTACGATGCTTATTATCTCAAGGCGCAGAAGGTGAGAACACTGGTCAAAAAAGATTTTGAAGAAGCTTTCGAACAAGTCGATTGCCTCTTGACGCCAACTTCGCCGACTTCGGCCTTTAAGCTGGGTGAAAAATTTGGCGATCCCTTGACCATGTATTTGGCTGATATTTTTACGGTTTCGATCAACGTGGCGGGCGTACCGGCGATTTCTCTTCCAGCCGGCTTTACCAAAGATCAACTGCCAGTTGGTTTACAAATTATTGGAAAACACTTTGATGAGGCGACGATTCTACGAGCCGCTTGGAATTATGAGCAGGCGACTGAGTGGCATAAAAGAAAACCACAGATTTAAAATACAATAATAAAAAATAAAAACCCAGTGAGTTTACTGGGTTTTCGCGTGTTGGGACTGGGATTGCCTGACGTAGCAGGGTTTTTGATCGTAGTAATGACGACCCTCTTCATCGAAATTGAACAATGGGCAGCCATAATCCGGGAAATGGTTTAGTGTCTTTATAAGTTGTTCGGTTTTTAATACTTCGATTTCAGAAATTTTGAGAGGAGGCTTAATGCTGCTGTCAGGGTGTAGGAATCCTCTGACGTAGCATGGCTTATCATTGCGGCTTCGTTTATCGCGATCAAACAATGGGCAGCCATGGTTCGCGAGTCGTTTTAGGATTTCCAGAAGCTTGCTAGGCCTGGTAAGTACTTCTATTTCCGAGATCATTGTAGATGGCGTAATACCAGCGTCTTCAAAAAAGAGTCTATAAAATCTCTTTCCTTGCCAGATCTCTCGTGTTACTTGAGCGATGATATGAAACTGATCCTGCCGGCCGTCTCCACAACTGAAATGTCTGACCCTTACGATATTGCCTCTTTTGAGATTCCGAACCACGGCATCGATTTCTTTTTAACTCATCTTAACCTTCCTCCTTTCTGGTTTAGCAGCGGAGATGTAGTCCTTCGCTCCAGCTTGATCCATAGTCTTTGGTGAAGTGGCTCAGTGGGTCTTGGTCTGGAGTTAATCTGATACGATAAACTAAGTTATTAGGTTGACTGATGCGCTCGGCCTGATAGAAACGGAGGTCGAGCAGAAGCATTAAGACTATTCGATTGGTGGACTCGTGTCCGACGACCGCGATGACCTCCGGAGCCAGCGGTTTCTTGAAAGATCGGACGAGCGAATCTGTTCGCTTCAGAACATCTTGATAATTTTCTCCTTCAGGAAAACGGAAATGAAGTTTATCTTGCTCCCGAGCTCGGGCCAAAACGGGATACTCTTGCTCTCTTTGCTTGGCCGTGGTGCCATCCAATGAGCCTAAAGACAATTCATTAAGTTCATAGGTGAAAATCACCGGCACTGATTCAGGTATTAGAGCAGTGAGGTGTTCGACCGTGGCTTTGGCTCGACCCAGCTGGCTCGAATAAATCGCGGTCAAATGTTTGCCCGTCAACAATTGGGCAAGTGATCGGGCGTGTTTGATGCCTCGAGCCGTGAGCGGCGAATCAAAGCGACTACCCTGGCGAATGCCTCGACGATTGAGCTCGGTCTCTCCATGTCGGGCGAGATAGATGAGCATGGTTTTTATCTCCTTATTTTTTTGATTTTGAAAGAACGCGTGTTCACCTTAGCATAAATTTAATTGAGTGACAAGTTATCGCAAATTTGAGTCTTTATTTTTTCTTTGGGATTTATTAAGATAAATTCATGACGCTTGAAATTACCTTACCCTCAATCGAAATTATTTTAGCCGCAATTATAATAGTTGCAGCTATTTTAATTTTTTATAAACTCTACCTTTCCGTGGCGCGATTTTTCCGGCGGCCGGATTTATACGGCCTGGAGAGAAAGGAGATTAGAAAACGTTGGCAGGGTATTGAAAAACTGCTCTGGGATAAAGAGGAAATGAAATGGCGAACCGCGGTGATTGAAGCAGATAAGCTTTTGGATCAAGTTTTAAAATCGATGACGCTGCCGGGCAAAGATTTAGGCGAGCGCCTCAGGCTCGCGGTTGCCAAGTATCCTCAGCTGCGTCAAGTTTGGTGGGCCCACAAAGTTAGAAATCAATTGGTTCACGAATCAGATTTCGTTCTTAATTATCGTCTGGCCAAAGCAGCGGTGCTGACATTCAAAGCCGGTTTAAGGGATTTAGGAGTTTTATAGTCAGAGGTTTTCTGGTATAATAGATTTAAGATCAATTAATTTTCAGACTTAAGTTTATCCTTTACTCCCTATGGTTAGTCCGCAAGTCCGATCAATTTATGATGCCGTTATCATTGGGGCAGTTGGTGGCGCCAGAGACTTATTATGCCCGAAAAAAATTAAATACCTTCGTGATCGGCGAGCTGACTGGCGGTCAAGCCTCTTGGTCGGGATCGGTTGAGAAACATCTCGGTCGTGGCGGCAGGGAAGCAAGGCGGCTTTAGTAATTTTCTATTTTCTATCAAAACAAGAATAGGGCATATTTTTGCAGTTCGATTAATTAATCAGAGAATAATTTTATGATTAGAAGTAAATTTTTTATCGCGATAGTTTTTTTATTAGTTTTGGTCGGTGGCTATTATGGTTATAAAACTTTTGTCGCCAAGAAGGAATCGCCTTATATTTGGGCTGAAGCCAAGGTCGGCGATATCCGGGAAATTGTCTCTGAAACCGGGACTGTTAAAGCGGCCAAAGCGATCGATTTGAATTTTAAAAATAGCGGAACGATTAAAAAGATTAAAGTTAAGGTGGGAGATCGGGTTAAGACCGGCGACCCCTTGGTTATTTTAGATACGGCTGATTTGGAAATCCAGGCACGGCAAGCCCGAGCCAATCGCGATTCAGCCCAGGCTAAATTAGATTTGCTTTTGGCCGGCGCCAGTCCCGAAGACATCAAGGTTTACGAAACCGCCGTCATCAATGCCC
>CAZFGO010000049.1:0-4539 GCA_964518525.1 uncultured Gammaproteobacteria bacterium
TTCTCCCAACCGAGGGTGGCAGGTTGACTCATAAACTCGTCTCGCCAGAGAATTTGGTGTTCCTCCTTTTGGATCATTTTATTACTAATTTAAATCTAGCAAAAGTAATTTTAAGAGTCAAGGCCCAAAATAAAAACCGCTCACCTTCTTGGTGTTAGCGGTTCTCGATCCCTACCTTATTTCTAGCGCCTCCTTTATTTTCAAAACCAAAATGGCTTCGTGAATTTTATGAGCCAGGTCTCGATAATAAGCATCAACTTGGCTTAGTTCGGTAAAAAATCAGGGATGATAGACAAAGATTGTCCCCTTTACCCTAAACATCGCGTTGGCACCAAGCTCCTTTTCTTCCGCGGTGCGAAAATCTGTCCGATAGACAATAGCTCTGCCAGCCGAGGCAATCGCTAGACCATATTCTATGGCAGTACCACTATCAGCATCCGCTCCATCGGCACTGCCAACATAGACGTTGTCTGGATTGGTGACTGATTGTTTACAACCTTCAACTATACCGGCGGTATCAAAATGATCGCGATCAAAGAATTTAACCGCTTCCCGCTGCGGCAGGATAACCTCGTGGCCCAATTCTCTCAAATACTTCTCGAGAAAAAGATTGTGCAGTCTCTGACCGGCGTTGAACAGGCCTCCGGCTAGATAAATCTTGGCCATCCTTTTCCTCCTTTCTTTTTGAAAGACCTGGCTAGATCTTACCGCCGCTTTAATTTTTGTCAATTCACTGGTAATACTTTTTGAAAGTCTCTTTGAATTTTTCAAATTTAGGAGCAATCACCAACCGACAATAGGCTTTCTCGGGATTTTTTTCAAAGTATTTCTGATGTTCTTCCTCGGCTCGGTAAAATTTATCGAGCTTGACTAGTTCAGTAACAATGGGATTTTTATAAACTTTTTTCTCAACTAATTCTTTGATGACCTTCTCGGCAGTTTGGCGTTGAGCTTCATCGGCATACAAAATGATCGACCGATATTGGGGACCGATGTCGTTCCCCTGCCGATTCAGGGTAGTCGGATCGTGAACATAAAAGAAAATATTAAGCAGCTCTTCGTATGTTATTACCGCTGGATCGTAATCGATTTTTACCACTTCAGCGTGGCCCGTGGTGCCGGTGCTAACTTCCGCGTAGGTGGGATTTTCTTTCTTACCGCCAGCATAACCAGTCGCCACCGTCTTAACTCCTCGGACATGTGAAAAGAGTGGATCCAAGCACCAAAAGCAGCCGCCGCCAAAAACCGCGCTCGCTAATTTTTTTCGATCATTATTTTTTTCCATATTTTCTAACTTTTATCTGGTTTAAATTCTAACGCCACTGAATTAATACAATAACGTTTCCCGGTTGGCGGTGGGCCACCTGCCCGCCGCGCCGCCTCTTCACTCCATTTATTTAAAAGGTCCTTTTTGTATCCACTCTTCAACCATTTGCGGCCAAAACCAGTTTTCAATTCTTTTTCTCGCCTTATCGCTTCATCTCTAGTTTGAAAATATTCATAATGGATAATCTCAACTGGTTTGTATTTCTTTGTCCAATCTACTTTACCTTCTTTATGTTCTTTCCACCACCTAAACAAATTATCAGTTTGTCCAATATAAAAACTATCATTCTCGCACCTAATAACGTAAACCGAAAAAACTTGACGCGGCGCAGGCAGGTCACCGAACACGTGCCCCAAATGTGATTCACACCGGGCGCAAATAACTTCGATCCGTTCAAGATCAAAGGAGTGATCCGGTCGCTCTTCAATATTTTCCGGATCAATTGGTTCAAAATAACTCGGCCAACCAGTGCCAGATTCAAATTTAGTCTCCGAGCGAAATAACGGTAAATCGCAGGCAGCGCAATAATAAGTCCCACTCCCCTGCTTCTGCCAGGAGCAGCTAAAAGCTGGCTCGGTTTCTTTCTCGCGCAGTACGCGATACTGTTCGGGCATCAGAATTTTTCTCCATTCCTCTTCAGTTTTTTTTATTTTTTCTATCATCGTAACGATTCCGCTTTAATTTCTAAAAGTTAGTTACGAGAGCGATCAGAGACTTACCAGTTAAATAGGTTTCTAAAATTGAATTGAATTTTTCGTATCGCCACTTCTGCAGCTTCGGTTTCTTTTCCATTCTAACTAGAGATAAAATGTAACGGCAAAAAATAAAATCATCGATAAAGTTTGATAGTGCCGGTAAACCAGCTTGATGATAAATCCTATCCAGGACTCCGAAATACTGGTTCAGTTGGTCTTTTGAAAATTCATACTTCCGCTGGCTTTCAAAACCTTCTTTTTTGGGGAAATTATAATTCAAATAAACACTGCTGATCAAATCCATCCCGGCCGGTGCATAACAATGATTGCCGAAATCAATAACGCCTTTGGGGAAAAGATTAGCGGGATTAAAATCTCCGTGGGTTAAAACGTAGGGCAATGATTCGGTTTGTTTCTTCACCTTAGCAAAGGCTTTTAGAATGTCATTCTTTAGATTCGGCAATTCCAGGATCGCAAAATTTATCTTAGCGCCCAGATAAAAACTCTCCTCATCTCGATTTGCGACCACCGTACCTAATTGGGCTTGGGCGAATTCTTTTGAAATTTTTAAAAAAGCGTTGAAGTGCCTTGGTTTGATTTGGCCATCTTGCTGCCAATCCCCCCAAAATAAACTAGAGAATGATTTTCCTCCCAAAGAAGTCTCAAGGTAGAAATATTTAGACTGCCATTTGCCTTCGGCTACAATTCTAGGAACCGGAAAATGATATTGGATCAATTTTTTATGAAAATCGATTTCTGGTTCGAGCGCTCCTTTCGGACCGATTCTCAAAAATAAATCATCATTTTTATAAATAGAAACCTCAGTGTGCTCTCTTACCCTCACTAAGGTATAAACTTTATTCTTAAATTTGATGCTTTGGGGATTGGTCATTGGTCCACCGTTATCAGTATATTATAGTTTGGACGATTTTTAAACCATGGTTACAATATTGTTCGAAATAAAAAAGACCCGGCGAGTCTTGATTACTTTTAGAAACTCCGGGGGTGGGATTCCTCTTCCCCCGTCGCTCGCGGCCCCGCTTCGCGAGAGGCTCGCTCCTCCTCCAGAGCCTGGGTGTCTTGAAACGCGAAGCAGTTTGCGTTTCTCGACTACCCTTCGAATCCCACACTCAAAATCTCTAAATAAAATACACCACCAATTGGTGGTGTATTTTATTTGGCTCCGAATTGTGGACAATGTTAGAACCATAATCAAGAGGCAGAATCAGTATATTTATATCCCTGATTCGAGAAGTTTTGCAAAAAATAAAAAGGTGGGTTCAATATCTTGAAAATTATTACGGGCATTTACGGCAGGAGCCAGACCAGCTGGGATAAACCCCTTCGGCTTTTTGAGACAAACAGCCGTTTATTCTTTTTTGGACACCATTATCATAATAAGTTCCCGAACAATACCAATTAGATCCACATCCGGTGGGAACGCAAGTTTGACGACTACTACCTCCGCCACCAGTGGTACTTGGGCCAGACGGTTTCAAAATGAAATAAGCATAATAAATTGCGCCGAGTATTATTAGGGTAAGGATCCAACCGATAATATCATTTTTGTCTTTTTTTGAAAGCGCCCCCGAACTGCCAGAAGGTGGTTGAGACGACTCAAAAGATCCTTCGGTATGAACACGGCGAACTTGTTTGGCGTCATTTTCTAACCCTCCAAAAAATATGTAAAGAAAAGCTCTCCAAATTCCCTTGATAACCAGAAAATAAACGGCTATGCCGGCAACAACAATAATAATTCCTGAAACATCCGGCCAGTATTTATATTGTATCGAGAATATCGCCAGGGCAGCGATGATGAGTATGGGGATTATTATAAAAAATACTTTCGCAAGCCGATAATACCATTTTCCTTCCAAAAACGATTGTTTTATAGCCATATATTTTTCTATATTATACAATAATAAATATGCCGAATATAGATACCGATACTCCGATATAGACAGTTAGTGCTTACGGTTTATTTAACCTTCGTGATAATTACGCTTACCGAACCGTTGCTGCTACCCAAACCGAAAAACGGCAGTTTTGATCGATTATTTATGGACAAAACAGATACCTGATATCCTTGGAATTCTGTGCTCTCGCATGCGCGTAAAACAACGTTATTCTCTAACCGCTCTTTGAAGACCACAGTGACAAAACTGTCTTTTCGTTCGTCACAGAAATCACCCCGAGACTGATTTGCGGCTGTGTATCGAAGATTGCCACTGTCCCCTGCGATACCGAAATATGTTCGCCTGTTATGCCGGCAAAACCACAATTAGAAGTTCGGTAAACTGTGTCCAGCCATACCAAAAGATTATCAGTGCGACGGCCGAAGCCGCAATAATTGCAAATAGCACTTTTTTCTTTATCGACACATTTTCATTTTATCACAAAAAGATTTTATGTCCTACTCGAGGAACATAAAAATAATTCGGTTTAAACAATTATTTTTATCTGCTCCGGGGGTGGGATTCCTCTTCCCCCGTCGCTCGCGGCCCCGCTTCGCGAGAG
>CAZFGO010000050.1:0-2898 GCA_964518525.1 uncultured Gammaproteobacteria bacterium
TTCGCAACTTTTTTCCACTCAATAGTTTCTTTTTCAATTCTTCTTTAACAATCACCTCTTCAACTCCCCGTGTTAAAATTTCTTCAATTTTTTTCTCATCAGTGCTTATCATATTTTTATATTAAATTTTTTGCCCAGCTTTAGCTGGCTAAAGCCAGGTAAATTTTATTACAAATTTTTTAACTGCTCCTCTAGCTTCCTCAATTTTTCTTTTTGACTAGTCAGTTTCGATTTTTCCTCTTCGACTATCACTTTTGGCGCTCGAGCTACAAATGCTTTATTAGCTAAATTTTTTTCAATGCTTGTTATATATTTCGTAACTTCTTCAACTTCTTTATTTAATCTATCTTTTTCTTTTTGCTTATCAAATTGTCTATTAATTTTAATTTCATAATCATATAATTCTTCCTCATTAATATCTTTGCTAACATGTCTTTCAATTTTTAAATTGCTCAATCGACACAGGGATTTAATAATTTGGTAATTTTCTTTAACAACATTAATATCTTTACCAACAAAAATAGTTGCATCAATAAGGTCTTTGGGTTCGACACCGTGTTCCGCCCGCCAGTTCCTAATATCAGAAATTATCCTTTTTATTAAATCGAAATCAATGCTCACTCGAGTTGGCTTAGGATTACCTTTTACTTCCGGCCATTCCTCAACCATTAACATTTTTTTCTTACTAATTTCCGACCAAATCGCCTCCGTCACAAACGGCATAAAGGGGTGCCATAGCTTAAGCAAACGCTCTAAACTATAAATCAGAATTTCATCTTTATCTTTTTCTATTTTAGCTATCTCTAGATACCAATCAGCTAATTCACTCCAGGTGAAATCGCGCAGAAGCTCGCCGGCTATGGAAAATTCATAATTATCTATCTGCTTTGTCACTGCGTTTATAGCTTCATTCAATCTAGCTAAAATCCATTTATCCGCTAGGGTTTTTGGTTTAATTTTTTTGGTGTCAACTTTTATGTTATTAACTGACATCAAAATAAAGCGTGATATATTCCAGAGCTTGTTGGTAAAATTTCTAAAGCCAGCGATTTTTTCCTCGGATAATTTGATGTCATTGCCCGGCGTGGTGCCGATCAAGAGAGATAACCTGGTAGCGTCGGCTCCGTATTTTTTTATTGTCTCTAGGGGATCAATAACATTACCAAAGGATTTACTCATCTTCCTCCCCTGCTCGTCGCGAACCAAGCCATGAAGATAAACTTTTTTGAAAGGTATCTCGCCCAAAACATAAGTGGTCATGAGAATCATTCTCGCCACCCAAAAAAACAAAATATCATAACCGGTCTCCATCAGAGAAGTCGGATGAAATCTTTTGAGGTCAAGACTCTTTTTAATCCACTCGTCAAGACTTTTATATTTCTCAAAATCTTTATCGAGCAAAGTCGAAAAGGTCCAAAGCCCAGAAGAAAACCAAGTATCAAGCGTATCCTCGTCCTGGATCCAATCATCACCCCTTGGCGCCCCCAAACCAACATAAACATCTTCCCTTGTCCCTTGTCCCTTGTTTCTTGTCTCTTGTCTCTTATCCCATGTCCCACGTCTATACCACACTGGCATTCGATGGCCAAACCAAATCTGACGCGAAATGCACCAATCACGCAAATTTTCTATCCAATGATAATAGACCTTGCGGAACCGGTCGGGAATTATCTCGATATCTCCCGATTCAACTGCATTTTTTGCCAATTCTTTAAGCGAAACTAGGCTACCTGGTTTAACCCCTTTTAATTTTGAATTTTGAATTTTGAATTTTGAATTTACATTAATAAACCATTGTTTGGAGGGCAGAGGTTCGATCGGCGTTTCACAGCGATAGCAAATCGAGAGGCTCTGAGAAATTTCTTCCGGCTCTTTTTCTAAGAGCTTCTGTTCTCTGAGCCAAGCGACAAATTTCTCGCGGGCCTCAAGAACCGTCAGACCCTCGTAATTCTTACCGGCCGCGGCGGTCATCCGACCATCCTCGCCAATCACTTTGATTGAGGGTAGCTTATTCCTCTCGGCAATCTCGGAATCGATCAGGCTATGAGCCGGCGTAACGCCGAGTGCGCCCGTGCCAAAGGCCGGATCAACGCTCGGTTCAGCCACAATCTTGATCTCCTGCGGACCATGACCCAAATCAACAGTGTAAGTCTGGCCAAGATATTTTTGATAACGCTTGTCTCTGGGATTAACGGCCACGGCCGTATCACCAAGCTTGGTCTCCGGCCGAGTGGTAGCAATGGCCAAAGGAAAATCCTTACTGTAACGAAAAGTATAAAGCTTGGCGATATTTTCCCGATATTCAATTTCGTCATCAGCCAGGGTCGAGGCGCAGCGCGGGCACCAATTAACGATTCGATAACCGCGATAAATCAAGCCGTCCCGATACATCCTAACAAAAACTTCTTGCACCGCTCGACTCAGGCCAGCGTCGAGGGTATAGCGCTCTCGCGACCAATCGCAGGAGGAACCCATTTTGCGCATCTGACTTCGGATCGTATTCTTGGATTGCTCGACAAATTTTTTTACCTCCTCCAAGAATTGCTCTCGACCCAGGGCCTGACGAGTTTGACCACTTTCTTTTAACAATTTTTTTTCCACCACGGTCTGAGTGGCAATGGCGGCATGATCCGTACCCGGCAACCAGAGCGTTCTTCGGCCTCTCATTCTCTGATAACGTATGACCAGATCCTGAATAGCGAGCATGATAGCATGGCCTAAATGTAAAACCCCAGTGGAATTGGGTGGCGGCATGGCGATCGAAAAATAATCGGCTTTCGATGGCAAGCCTAAATTATCGGAATTAAAATAACCGGATTGTTCCCATTTTCTATAAATTTCGTCTTCATATTCACTTGGATTGTAAGCCTTGGGAATCTCTTTCATAAATAGAAAATA
>CAZFGO010000050.1:2998-4244 GCA_964518525.1 uncultured Gammaproteobacteria bacterium
ATGGCACTTCGTGCCATTTGACAGTATTTTTGCCAAGAGTTATACTGCTTTATTCTAAAGATAATTTACTAAAATTACCTCTGGGTCATCCTCATGAGTTTCTCTCCAGTTCAACAAATTTTTGAGACAATTAAAAAAAGCAACCATAGCTTAATTGCCTTTAAAAAGAATCCCAACGGCGACGCCATCGCCTCGGCCCTGGCCCTTTCTTTGTTATTAAAAAAACTTAACAAACCGGTTGATCTCGTCTCTGATGATTTCCAGCTGCCAAAGAATTTTGACTTCCTGCCTCAAGCTAAGCAGATCCAACCCGCCCTGACCAATTTAAAAAAAGTTATTGTCTCGCTCAACCTCAGCCAAAACAAAATTAATGATTTTAGTTATGATATCAAAGATGACAAGCTAAACATTTTTATTACGCCGGAAAAAAATTCGTTCGATGAAAAAAAAATTGAGGTCGCGACCTCGGATTTCAAATATGATCTGATTTTTACGGTTGACACTTATGATCTCGAGTCGCTCGGAAAAGTTTATCATCAAAATGCCGAATTCTTTTTTAATAAGCCGATCATTAATATCGATCACTCGCCAGATAACGAACATTTTGGTCAGATTAATTTGGTGGAGCTCACCGCCACTTCCACTGCCGAAATTTTGTTTAATCTCATTGAGTCTTTGGATTCAAAATTTTTTGATGAAGCCATTGCTACCTGCCTCCTCACCGGCCTGATCGTCAAAACCAAAAGTTTCAAGACCAATCAAGTGACCCCTCGCTCGCTCACAATTGCGAGCCAGCTCATCGCCGCCGGTGCCAAGCGGGATCAGATTATTCAGAATCTTTATCGAACACGGTCGCTTAATCACCTCAAAATCTGGGGCAAAGTTCTGGCTCGAATTCGCCATGATCCTTCAAAGAAATTAGTTTGGTCACTCTTGGAAAAAAGAGATTTTGACGAAGCCGGCATCTCGCCCGATTGCCTCAGCGAAGTCATTGATGAACTAATTTCCAATTCTCCCGAAGCCGAAATTACCATTCTCTTTTATGAAACCATACCCAATCAAGTGAATGGCTTAATCCATACTGCCAGAAATCACGATGCTCTAACTCTAGCCAAACCGTTTAACCCGGACGGTAATAAAAATTTAGCTCATTTCAATCTCAAAGAAAAAAGCCTGCTTGAAGCTCAGCGAGAAGTCATCACTAAGGTTAAGGAACGACTGACTGAATTGGTCTAACCATCACCAA
>CAZFGO010000051.1:0-3992 GCA_964518525.1 uncultured Gammaproteobacteria bacterium
TCCAACCTTGGAATTTCACTTGGTACCGGATCTTCTCGATTCGCCGGCCTTCGGTGCTGGGCCAAAGTATTTCGAAAACCCAGCCCGGGATTTCGGTTTCCCATTCCTCGCGAGAAATCGTTCCCGCACCTTTGACCGTGAGAAAACAATGGTCGCCTTTCTTGCGGATCCGCAATTCTCCACCTTCGGTCATGAGATAACCTTGAACAATTATAACGCCTTTTCCCAGAATCTCGGCTGACGGAAGCGCGTGAAGCAGGAATTTTAGCTCAGTCTCCATACCACCTCCTTTCTCTTTTAGGAAATCCACGAATCATCTCGTTACTCTAAATGTGCTTACCGGGCAGATAAACGAAACAAAGTAGGAAGTCTTCTCCAAACCAACTAGACTCAAAACTACCCAGGCTGAAAGTATAACTGCCAGCCTGATTCCGACCAATCCGTGGAACCAAGTGCTCACCGTTGTTGTCTTTCGGCAGAGCCTCCTTATGGTCAAATGAGAGCAAAAATTTACCTCGAGGGAATTCTTTTCTGTGCTTCTCCCAAAACAGAGAAAGGCCTTAGGCACCGACCAGAACCGCTCGCTCTTGCTTCAGGAATACCAAGAGTTCTGCTGCGCTTACTCCTGGCTTCCTGATATCGAAAATCTTGACCCAGAATCTATGGCCAGGAATAAGTCTCGCCGTTGCTCGGCTGAATTTGGCATCTCGGGCCGCGTCGTTATAATAAAAAAACTCGGCTCGATGCTTCTTCAAAAACTCAGTAAGCTGAGTGTCATGATTGTAATCTCGAGGCACTACGAGCTCTAAGGTCCTTACTAAAAGAAACGGACCGGTAGACTGTCTTGCTTTGACCAAACGATCGGTCATCTGTTCCTCCTTAATTCTAGTAATTTGTTTTGATATCAAAGAGCAAAGCTAATCTTAGCAGGCGGACAAAGTTTTTGTCAATCCAAACAAAAAAATGGCCGCGGTGGCCATCTTTCTGGTCTTATCTAGATAAACTAACAAAACAAATTCTACTTGGGCAGAACCTTAATCCAGTTCACCAAGATTATAACGCCTGTTTTTTTGTTAAAAATCCCAAAAACTTTTATAGTATCGCCCAGTTTAATTTGATTCAATGAGATGTGCTTGCCGTTCTTAGTAAAGATTGTTTTACTACTAATCTTTATAGTCTCATCTTTGTTATCAAATAGTTTTGCATTCTTGCTAGTGTTTTTAATGCGAACGGTGACCGTGTTGGCAGAAGTAGTTACTACGGTTCCTTTCAAAATAAACCTAGCCATCCCAACTACTCTAGTTGGTTGCTTCTTGGCTGTTGCGGCGAAAGTTGCGTTGGATTGAAACACAGCAACGCCCGCAACCAAGATAGTGAGAATAATAGGTAATATTATAATTTTCTTTTGGGTAATCATTTATTTAAAAATATAATTTAAACTCTGCGAACGCCTGCCGTTGATATAAAGCTTAAGAGTGTAGTTACCAGCGGGATAGTCACCAACACCCTTTTCAAAAGAAAAGTAGAAGATGGTTATTCCGTCCTTGGTTGGTTGGGCGACCTTGGAGTCAATATATTTACCATTCAGATATCGCACATAAGAAAGCTTGGTATTCTTAGTAACATTTTTTAAGGAAAGAACGGCATAGACAATTTTGTCCGTCTTCACATCAAAAGTCGTGGCTACGCCCGTAGCGTTGCCTTTGTCATCGATACTTCTAGACATCACGGCGCCTAAGATGGTTGGAATATTTGAGGGAGCTTCTACGGTTGGAGCTGGTTGCGCTGGCTGCACCGCTGTCGGCTTGCTTTGACTAGAAAGAATGATTGCCCCGGCAATAATGACAATTACTAAAATTCCAATTATCAAATAGGTGGCTAATTTTTTGTTCATAAATTACTCATTACTGTCGGGCGTTTCCGTCTGATTTTGTTCAGCCTGGCTCTTTTCCTCTTGGTTATAATTTGCGTTAGACGCTTCTTGTTCACTCTGACGATCATTTTCTACTGTTTCTTCATCCTCTTCTTGGCCCTCGTGTTCATTAATGACTTCTTCTGATTCTTCGTCGAGGCTATCGGCGTCATCGACTTCATCAACGCTAGAATTGTTAATGTCCTGATCCTCCGCCCCTACCTCTTGATTATCTTCGGCTTGCTGAAGGTCACCGTATTCATTAATCCCTTCTTGATTATTTTGTCCGTCTCCCTGACCCGCTTCTTCGTCTTCATTATCAACAACCTCTTTCTGGTGCCTCTGAGCTTCTGGATCCCGATTAAGTTCATCCTTAGCTTGTTTAACATCCTCATCAAAATCATTAGTGATAGCTGTTTCATCTATTTGTCCCTTTACGTTGGTATTAGACTGGGTCTGGGCAAAGATAGGTTTAGTAATGAAAAATAAAGCCGCCCCTAAAGAAATAAATGTTAGAAGAATGGTTCTTTTAGAATTAGATTTTTGTAAAATCATATATTTTTAAAAATTTAATAAAATTTGCTCAAAATTCTGACCTTTGTCTACTAAAGAATACCAATTACCAATAAATTTGTTACATTGGCCCGGAAAAACTCTAAATCAGCTAAAATTTGAAAAAATTTTGAACAAATTATTTAACAAACATGAACGGGTTAAGTTTTCGACCATTAATCCACACCTCAAAATGGAGATGCGGACCAGTGGAGCGCCCGGTTGATCCTTCTTCGGCAATTACCTCACCCTGTTTCACCGCCTGCCCAACCTGAACCAAAAGACGACTAGCATGACCATAAAGCGTTTTCACGCCTCGGCCGTGATCAATGACAATATGACAACCATAATCCCAGCGGGTGCATAACGATTTCTCAACAATGCCGTCGGCCGCGGCCCGGATGGGTAAGCCGAATCCACTGGCAATATCAATACCACTATGACGCCAACTAAAATATTGGGTGATGCGTTTAGTAACTGCCGGCCAAATCATGCCCAAATTGAAGGTTGGATTGATAGTAACTGGGGGAGAAAAAATATCGCTAAACGAAGCCAAGCGAGGCTTCGGCGGAGTATAACTATAAGTTATCCGGCCGCCGGGAATGATCAACACTTCGCCCGGCGAGATGTCGGTGGCGTCAACTAATCGATTGAAATCAATAATTTCACTAGAATCAACATTATATTTTTTAGCAATCGTTGCCAGAGTCTCGCCACGACCAACTCGGTGCGAGACGCCAGTAACCGGTAAGATGGTCAAGGTCTGGCCAGGCCTAATGTAATCGTTCTGGCTCAGCTTATTCTCCAAGAGGATCGTGTCAATGCTCACGCCAAACTTTTCCGCGATAGTACTAACCGTATCCCCATCTGCCACTTGATAAGTTTCAGTTTTATCTCGCAAGCGCTCGCCCGCCATAGTTGGCAAATTGGGTTTGAGCAAGGCCGTACCAGCCGAAGCGATCATTGAACTATTAACTAGCTCTTCATTGTTCGTCTGAGGCACGACCCTGAGAGCGCCAGCCTGATCCAAAAAATTATTAGCCACTACTTTGGGGGCGGCTGATTCTTCCTCGATCAGCGAGGCTTCAGATTCGTCGCTAGCCGCCACGAGAGAAGACAAAAGATCGTTACCCTGAGTCGGCTCATTGGTGATGGCGTAAACGCGGTTATTAAACAAAACGATGAGAGCAATCACAATAATCAACGAATGAATCAAGAAACGGTTGGTGAAAAGACTCAAGATCCGGCCTCGAGTCAAACCGAGAAAACCAGAACGCTTTTTTAACCAGAGGTAAAACTTATAGAAGTTTAAAATAATCAAAGAAAAAATCAGCCAACCCAAAAACTTCAAAGGCACCCTGATCACTTTGGTATAAAAAACAACAAAGGACTTTTTCAAAAAGATCAAGCCCCTCAAAAAATAAAACAGAAATCGGATCGCAATTTTTTTTAGTGATTCTCTGATATATTTTACTGTAGTTTAATCAAACTTGATCATATCAAAAATTCAAACTAACGTCAAGCAGAT
>CAZFGO010000052.1:0-2255 GCA_964518525.1 uncultured Gammaproteobacteria bacterium
AGGCCACGGAACTCGCGACTAGTCTCGCTTCGAATACGACGAGTAATACGGTAGGAACAAAACCAATAGTTTCAGCCGTCACCCTAACCGTTCCAGCGCTGACCAATGACAACACCCCAACCATTACCGGCACCACCCAACTGGCCAACCAAGGTGTTGATCTCTATTTGAACGGCAAGAAAATAACCACCGTTACTTCGGATAGTCAAGGCAACTTCTCTTATGTCTTTGCTGCGGCTCTGGCTGATGGTAGCTACAGCGTTGAAGCCAAAATTAGCTCTAATTCTTCGGGCGTGAAAACCATGGTGATTGACACCACGCCACCAGCGCCGCCAGTAATTACTAGTGTCACGCCTTACCAAACCGAAACCCAGGCCTCGAGCGTCACTGCCCCTTCGAGCCAAATTCCAGCCTACCTCGTGATCACAGGTACTTCCTCGGCCGACACCAAAACCATCACCTTTACAATTAACTCAACTACCTACACTGAATCATTCAATCCCTCCTCAACTTCTTGGACCTACACCACGGGCACTAATCTTTACGATCTCGGCGGCCACACGGTCTCGGCCACGGGTAAGGATGCAGCTGGCAATACCTCAGCTCCTTCAAACACCGTTGACTTTACCATTACCTCAGCCGCGGTTGTTCCTCCGCCGCCACCTCCTCCACCACCGACACCACCAACTCCTCCAGCTCCGCCACCTCCAGCTGCTCCGCCGCCGGCTGCCCCGCCTCCAGCCGCACCCACTCCCGGGGTAACGGGCGCGCCGACTGGCGGTGCCGCCCCAGTTCCAACCGCGCCGCTAGTCTCCGGCCAGATTCAAACTGTACCGCTCACGGGCACTGTTCTTGACCAAAACGTGGTTGACACAGCCTTAAATGCTTTGCCTCAAAGCATCACCAACAATCAGACACTCCAGGGCATCAACGCCATGCTCTTCCGTAACCCCTTAGCTTTGGCTATCGATCAAACGGTTAAAACTCCAGCCGTAGAAAAAGCCACTCAAAATATCATCACACCGGCAATTGTCGCTATCGCTGTCGGCACCACGGTCCCGGCTCTCTCCCTGGCTAGCCTCCTACCTTACTTTCAATTTATCTTCACTCAACCCATCCTCCTAATTGCTCGAAAGAAACGCAAGGGTTTTGGCGTCATCTACAATGCCCTAACTAAAGTGCCGACCGATCTCGCCATTGTCCGGCTCTACGAGGCCGAGACTAATCGTCTAGTTCAGACGCGAGTGACGGACAAAGAAGGCCGCTATAGCTTTATCGCACCGCCCGGCAATTATTACCTCACGGTTACGAAACCTGGCTTTGTCTTCCCCTCGGTTTATTTGAAAGATAAGAAGGAAGATGTCACTCATCTCGATCTCTATCACGGCGGTCCAATTAAAGCCCTGGAACAAAAATCAGTCATCACCCTGAATATCCCAATCGATCCGGTCGAGAATGTTCTGCCCGATCAAAAAATCATTTTCACTCATTTCCTCAGAAAAACTCAAAAAGGCATCGGCGCGAGCGGCGTAGTCCTCGTAGCGATTGCCTTTCTCATCGCCCCCACCTTCTTTGTCTTGGGTTTGCTTTTACTCCACCTGATTATCTATGGACTCTTTAAACGCCTAGCCTATGGCCAGCGACCAAAATCTTGGGGCATCATCTATAATCAAAAAACCAGAGAACCGATTGGTCAGGCGATCGTCAGAATATTTGATACTCAGTTCAATAAACTCCTTGAGACTCAAGTGACCGATCGCTTTGGCCGCTATTCCTTCCTAGTTGGCCAGAATGTTTATTACGTCACGGGCGAAAAATCTGGCTTCCTCAAAGCCCAAACTAATCCTATTGATCTCACCTCGCCCGAGCGAGAAACGGTTATTGGTTTGGATGTACCCCTGGAAGAGAAAATCAATCTGGCCGAACTACATCAATAAGCTATAAGCTAATCAAAAAGACGGAGTCGCCCTCCGCCTTTTTGATTTAACGATTTGCTAAAAACAGACTTATCAGCTAAACTATTTGAAGGAGTATTTTTATTTTAGAATTCAAACGGTAATCAATTTAAGCGGGAGTAGTTCAGTGGTAGAACGTTTCCTTGCCAAGGAAAAGGTCGCGGGTTCAAGTCCCGTCTCCCGCTCCAGTTGAAAAATTTTTGTCTGGCATAAATAAAAACATACGGACCGACGTCCGTAGTTTTTTTAATTATTTCTTTAAAAGACACGATCTCTCTAAAAAAGACACGATCTCTCTAA
>CAZFGO010000052.1:2355-3690 GCA_964518525.1 uncultured Gammaproteobacteria bacterium
AAAAGACACGATCTCTCTAAAAAAGACACGATCTCTCTAACTTCGATTCACAATTGCTCACAAATATCGTTAATTAACTGTGGCCCTTCGAAAATCAGGCCGGTGATGAGCTGTACTAAATCAGCACCCTTCTTTAATTTTTCCAAAGCATCCTCTGGTGTAAATACCCCACCACAACCAATAATTGCAATCTTGGTACCATACTTTTTACGAGCAGCTTCTATTAGATTATTTGAATTGTGAAAAGTAGGCCTGCCACTAAAATTGCCTTTGAGATTCCTTACTTTTTCAATTTCCCTAGGATCGAAATTAGGATTGTTGCGATTCTTTACCAAATTAGAAAAAATAAATCCTTTAATATTATATTTTAAAGCTACCGAAATTATTTGGTCAGCGCCTTCCCAAACTATCTCGTTTGGCATCTTAACAAAAATGGGCTGCTTTAGATTAAGCGCTGATAGCGCTTGAACCAGTCTTTCGAAATTCAAAAAATTAGTAAAACTTTCATTTAGAAAAGTATTGGGGCAGCTGATATTGAGTTCAAAATATTTAATATAGTCTTTATCCTTGAATATTTTGAAAGTAAAAACATAGTCCTCTATCGCCTTATCTAGGGTATCAATTCCAGATGTATTTGTACTCCCAACACTGATTCCAACTATTTGATTATCGAAATCTTTTTTATCAAGCCTCTCGGCTACTTTTAAAGCACCCTCGGATTTAAAACCTTTATTTACCAAAATTGACTTGGACTTAGGAAGTCTTAAGAGCCTGGGTTTGGGGTTGCCAACATAAGGTTGGGCTGTCACCGTACCAACCGTATTAAAGCCAAAACCCACATGTCTTAAAACCTTGGCCAAATGACCATCATAATCAAACCCTGCTGCTAAACCAATTGGGTTTGGAAAATCTATGCCTAACACATTTTTCTTTAGTTTAGGAAAATCTTGTAGGAAAAATAATGATAAGAGCGCGGGATAATTCTCCCAAGCCTCGCCCGCTCTGGTCATAATTTCATGGATAACTTCGGCATCTACGCTAAAAGCTAGTGGTCTGAAAATATTTTTATAAAGGAATTTGATTGATTTGCTTCTTAGACTCATTTTACTTATAATTATAAAAAGCGCAGAGTAAATTTTGCCTCGAAATAAAGTTAAACACTTTTCCCTTAGAATGCATAACTTAATTATATAAATAAGTTTAGCATTAGGAAAGAATGGATCAAAATAAATATTTTAAAATTAAAATGCCCGGATGGCGGAATCGGTATACGCGTTGGACTTAAAATCCAATGGGGGAAACTCCGTGTGGGTTCGAGTCCCACTCCGGGCACCA
>CAZFGO010000053.1:0-3661 GCA_964518525.1 uncultured Gammaproteobacteria bacterium
GTGATTGTTAAAGAAGAATTGAAAAAGAAACTATTGAGTGGAAAAAAGTTGCGAATCAAATTTGGTATTGATCCAACTGCCCCTCTTTTGCATCTCGGTCATGCCGTGCCTTTGCGCAAGTTAAAACAGTTTCAAGATTTGGGTCATCAGGTAATTTTATTGATCGGAGATTATACTGCCATGATTGGTGATCCAACTGGACGCAATGAAACGCGGCCATTGCTTACCAAACGGCAGATAAAAGAAAATATGAAGACTTATAATAGACAAGCAGGGAAAATTTTAGATTTGGATAAAACGGAAATCAGATACAATAGCGAATGGTACAAAGATAAAGGAGCAGCATTTATGATGGAATTAACTTCCTTGGTTACAGTAGCAAGGATTCTGGACCGCGATGATTTTCAAAAGAGGCTAAAAGAAGATAATGATATTCAGGTGCAAGAAATTTTATATCCACTCCTGCAAGGTTATGATTCGGTAGTTTTGAAATCGGACGTGGAAATAGGTGGCACGGACCAAAAATTTAATTTGTTGATGGGTCGGAAATTACAAAAACGTTATGGTGAGCCAGAGCAGGACGTGATTACCGTGCCTCTACTTGAGGGTTTGGATGGTATAAGAAAAATGAGTAAATCTTACGGTAATTATATTGCTTTGACTGATCAGTCGTTTGATATGTTTGGCAAAGTAATGTCCGTACCAGACAATTTGATTATTAAATATTTGGAATTAACGACCGACGTTCCGTTGACTCAAATTGAAGAACTATCGGCTGAAATAAAGGACGGTGTTAATCCTCGAGACATTAAATCAATTTTGGCGCGAGAGATTGTGACGATGTATCATTCAGCCGCGGCGGCCAAAAAGGCGGAAGAAAATTTTATTAACGTTTTTCAGAAAAAAGAAAAGCCGGAAGAAATGCCAGAAGTGAAGCCGTCGGCTTATGATATTTTGACCGTGATCGTAGAAGCAAAAATGGTTAAAAGCAAATCTGAAGCTCGACGTTTGATTGAACAAGGGGGAGTAAAAATTAACGATCAAAGGGTTAGCTCTCTTGAAGCCAAGGTTAAGGCCGGCGACGTGGTGCAAAAGGGGAGCAGGTATTTTATCAGAGTGAAATAAAAAATATTTATACCCGACTTTAGTCGGCTAAAGGCCCGCTAAAGCGGGGTATGGGTATAAAAAATTATACCTTGCTTTAGCCGGTTCCAACACGCAGCCTACTAAAGTAGGGTATAAATAATAAAAATAATTAAACCCGTTTTAGCGGGCTTAGGAGGACCAAATGAAATTCTATTTTGATAATAATTATTTTTTTGTAACTTGCAGAACCTCGGATCAAGAGCCATATTTTATAGAAAATAATCAAAAACGAATTATTTTAGATCAGTTTGGCAAAGTTAAAAAATTATTTAAGATAGATTTTATTGCCTATAGTATTTTATCAAATCATTATCATTTTTTATTTAATTTAGAAAGAGGCCAAGATTTAAAAAAGATAATGCAGATGGTCAACGGCGGCATTTCTTACAATTTGAATAAGGGTGAGGGCATAGGCAGGGTTGTTTGGGGTAAATATTTTAATAAAAATATCAGTGATGAAGTGGTCTATTATAAAGTAATTGGTTATATTATCGGCAATCCATTTAAGCACGGTTTAGTGAAAAGTGTAGACGAATTGAAGAATTATCAGTTTTGTAATTATAACGAACTGGCAAAAATTTTTGGAAAAGCGGGTATTGATGAAATTATTTATAAAGTAAAAAATTTGAACTGGGAGATAAATTTAGAATAATTTAGCCTCTATTGATATTTAGGCCCCGCTTTAGCAGGCTTCAGTTTCGCCCGCTAAAGCGGGGTATAACAGATAATTATTCGATTTTAGCCGGCTAGGGCCCGCTAAAGTTGGGTTAAATAAAAATTTATACCTGACTTTAGTCGGCTAAAGGCCCGCTAAAGCGGGGAATAAAATAAATTTAAAAATGCTCGAAAGTGCTAAAGAACAAATAATCGAATTGATCCGTCAAACTACAAAGACAGAAATTAATACCGACGAATTACGGATTCCTCCGGATCAGAAGATGGGCGACCTGTCTTTCGCTTGTTTCGGTTTGGCAAAGATTTTGGGAAAGAATCAAATTGAGGTGGCAAAGGAGTTGGCCGAGGGAATTAGTCGTGAGTTGAAAGTGACAGGAGACCAGAGACAAGTGATAAATAAAGTTGAAGCGGTTGGTCCGTATTTGAATTTTTTTATAAATCAAAGTTTAGTAGTTAGAAACATTCTGGAAGATATCCGGCAGCAGAAGAAAAAATACGGTGAATCCAAGCTGGGCCAAGGAAAAAAAATCATGATCGAATATTCTCAACCCAATACCCACAAGGAATTTCATATTGGCCACTTGCGTAATGCCTGCCTGGGTTCGGCCCTGGTTAATCTCTATCGGTCTAATGGTTATCAAGTGGTGGCGGCGAATTATATCGGCGATGTCGGGTCGCATGTGGCCAAAGTTTTGTGGTATCTTTTAAAGTTTAAAAATAAAAAATTTTTTTTGGGCAGAAGTTATGCCGAAGCCGTGAAGTTATTGTCAGAGTATCCGCTCTATCAGTCTGAAGTGGCTTTGATGGAAAGAAAACTAGAAGCCGGAGATAAGAAATTAAAAGCTCTTTGGAAAATAACCGTGAAGCAGAGTCTGACTGAGTTCAAGAATATTTACCGAGAACTGGGAATTAAGTTTGATGTTTGGTTTTATGAAAGCCGGGAGGAAGAGGCGGGCAAGAAGCTGATTCCGGATTTGATCAAAAGGGGTATCGCCCGTCGGAGTGAGGGAGCCGTGATCGCCGATCTAAAGAATTATGGTCTCGATGTTTTGGTTCTCTTGCGAGCTGATGGCACGGCGCTTTATGCCACCAAGGATCTGCCCTTGGCCATTAAAAAATTTAAGAGGTATCGGATCGCTGAGAGTTATTATGTTATTGATACCCGCCAGACGCTTTATCTGAAACAGATTTTTAAGATTTTAGAACTAATGGGCTTTAAAGAACGTTTAGTTCATATCCCTTACGAGTTTGTTACCTTGCCCGAAGGGCCAATGGCTTCGCGTTATGGCCGGGTGATCACTTATGCCAATTTGCGCAGCGAAGCAATAAAGAGGTCAGTTGAGGAGACAAAAAAGCGCCATCCGGATTGGAGCGCTAAAAAAATTGAAAAAACGGCTAAGCAGATTGCGCTGGCCGCCATGAAATTTGAGATGTTAAAACGGGAGAATAAAGAAGTAATAGTTTTTAGGTTGGATGAAGCCCTGCAGTTCGAGGGATTTACTGGACCATATCTGCTTTATACGGTGGCGAGGATTAATAGTATATTTAAGAGACAAGAGACGAGAGACAAGAGACGAGAGACAAGAGACGAGGAGCAAAAAGGGGTTGATTTTTCTTTATTAAAAGAATCAACCGAGGTTGCTTTGATTAAAAAATTAGGCGAGTTTTCCGAAGTTATCGCTGGCGTGGTGAAGACTAATGAACCGGTGCGTTTGGCGCGTTATCTTTTTGAATTGGCACAGGGTTTTAATACTTTTTATCATGACTTGCCCGTGCTCCGGGCCGAACCCCGGCTAAGGATTTTAAGATTTTATTTAATCGATTCGGTGCGATTAGTTTT
>CAZFGO010000054.1:0-3188 GCA_964518525.1 uncultured Gammaproteobacteria bacterium
GGCTTGACAAGTATTTTTTCTTATGCTACTATGGTTTGTTATTCTCGAGGGAATGGTCGCGATAGTTCTCTACGACAAAAAATCAGTGGTAATTAACCTGTATCCACGACAAGCATGGGAATTGTTTTTGGGATAAATCTGGCTCCGGCTCGATTATTCCCGAAAACAATTTTCTTGGATGCAGGTTAACTGGCACTGATTTGATTCAACTAAAATGGCCGTCCGCCCCTGGCGGGATGGTCATTTTAATTAGTATTGATCTTGGCATTGGCATTAAGATTAAGATCAGCTTGAATCGAGTCTGGACTTATAATCGTGTTTGATTGATCAGCGGGCCCGAGCTCTTCGGGCTTAACACCGAGAAGGCAGACCGCTTGCCAAGGTTTATAATGACTGCGCCAAATTTCAGTCTTAACTTGGCCGTTAGCATAAGTGATGGTTCGGCTAAATTCAGCATCCGCTCCATCATGGGCTCGTTCGGTGCAATTCTTTTCACCCGGAGGTAGGTCTGTGGTTTTAACGATTTTTAAAGGCGGCGGGGTGACGATATTATAAATTCGAGGTTTGGTTTGATCGACTTTCCGGCCATCACTAGTTCCCCAAAGTTCGAAAATTAGATTAGTTCCTTCAACCTTGGTCACTAAGAGGAGGTAATTGCCAGTGTCATTGACGAATCGGAAATCAGGCCAGGGATCGTAAATGGTAGCATCGGTTCCGGCTGGTTCATAATAAGGGACGCGGTAGGAGTGGTTTTGTCGGGCCGTGATTGGTAGGCCGGCCGCTAAGACGGCGCGGAAGGTAGTGGTGCCGATTTGGCAAAGTCCGCCGCCGAATTCGGGAATGGTTCGATCACCCTTGATAACTAGTTCGGGGAGAAAACCGGTTTGGTCATTGATTTTTCCCAGAGCCTTGACTAGTGAAAATTCTTCATCGGGTTTGATTAAGAGGCCGTTGAGCTTCTGAACGCCAACAATGATATTATGCTGGCGATTCTTGGGACTGCCGCGAAAGTTTGATTTACCCACCCCGATTATTTCTTTGATGCCGAGATTATTAGCATTCTTGATAGTGATAGCGGGTAGCGATTCTTTGACCGTCAGTTCAATTTGATTAATCTTTTTGTCAACAATGAGGTGATTAATCTTCTGATAATTTTCTTCTGTGTCCAGAGTCTGGCCTGGCTCTTCGGTCTGGAATTTAGTCACTCGACCATCAGTAATTTCGAACTTGGCATCCTTAGCTTCGATGTTTATTTCTTTGGCTAAGGATTCTAGATAATTAATAAGAGAATTGCGATTTAGGTTTAGGGAAACTACTCCATTTTGATATTGAAACTCAAGCCAGTTAGCGAACTCGACTCGATTAATCGACCATTTTCTATTCTGGTAAGCTAGATTGATCGGAGCTAGCTTCAGAGTGTTTTCGGCCAGATCCAGGTTTGACCAAACATCTTTTTCAGAAATCTGAGGTTGACTGACCAGGGTCCGGATCCTGATCGGATTTATTTTTAAAATACTAATATTATCCTTTAGTTCCTTGATGGCTTTGGCGTAATCAAGGGTTCGGCCAAATTTTTCCGGTTGGACCAAGAGGCGATAAGGTTTCTTGGTCAAGGGATCGGGCTGGTTGATTATTTTTAATTTGGCATCCAAAGCCGGCACTTCTTCGCTCGTAAAATTATCTTTAAGGATCTTGACTAGCTCGCTTTCATTTAAATTATATTTGATCGAGAGCGTCTGGCCCTGGATTAAAGTCTTCGCTTGCTCCTTAAGGTTACTCCAAAAATCGGCGAGGGGATTAGCGGTTTTTTGATGACCGGTCCTCAAGGCATCATCAGCCATTTGGTCGGCATTAAAAGATAGGATCTCGTAGGTAAAGTCCGGATCTGAGGGTGAGCTGATGATCGGGCTGATGTTTACTTTTCTTGAATCAGAATAAAAAGTTAAACCCTTACTGATTAATTGATCGCTGGTTTTTTGGATCAAATCCCTAGCCTCTTCTCGGGTCTTACCGCCGAGATCCGTTGAGTTGATGGTGACGCCGAGAATTATTTTTTGATCGTAAATTTTTGAATAGGCCAGATCCAGGCCAACAAACAAGATTATTAGAATAAAAAAAACGGCCAACAATTTTATTGGCCAAGGTGTTTTAGTTGTTTTGGTTTTTTTATTTGCGGCGGGAAACATAGGAATTTTAGATTGAAGTTCAACTAATCGTTTTTGGGTTTTTTTAGAATTTCATTCAAGATGGTTTTGGCCATCTTCTCTCGCTCTTCTTCGTCGGTCTGGCTCGTGCTCAAAATTAATCTAACGGCCGATCCTTCCTTGGCCTCGGTTGGCAGATTCTTGATTGGCCAAATTAGCTCCTGACCATCATCGATTCGGAGGACGGCCTGCTTGCCTTCAAAGCGATCGATTACGGCCTTGATGAAATTATTTTGGAGAATGATGTCTTTTGCTTCGGTCATAATCTGAATTAAGATGATTTAGAAAATATTTAGTCTTCTCCTTTAACCGCGATGTTGATTGATTTACCTTTTTTTATTTTGGGCAAGGTAATAGTCAAGATGCCATTTTTAAAACTGGCTTCGATGGCGTCGGTGTTCACTTCCAGCGGCAGAATGATCGAGCGGGAGAACCCACCCCAATAGCATTCGCGGTAAAAATAATCTTCGTCTTTGACCGTTTCATCTTGGTGCCTTTTTCCGCGAATCGTCAGGAGATCGTTATTGATCGAGATGTCAATGTCTTCCGGCCTGACTCCCGCGATGGCCGATTTAATCACAATCTCATTGGGCGTTTGATAGACATCGAGCGCCAATTGGCCTTCGTAATCCTCAGTGAGCCATTCTTCTTGGGTCGAATTTTCATTTTCTTGGCTGGGCGATTTTTCTAATTCCAAGAAGTATTCTTCATTCTCCTCGGGTTGATTTTTAAAATCAGTTAATTTTTTAACCAGAGAATTTTTATCAAACATATAAAATTTTGATCTAATAGATTAGTTTAGGAATTTTACTATAATAAGTCAATAAGATCAAATTATTTTTGAAATAATCCTCAACCAAAATTTATTTTATTTTTTGATAGACAAAAATTTTATCTTTCTTACCAATCGGAACTATTTGTTCCGTAAAATAGTCGCTTTTTAAGGGAAAGATGTAGGAAATTATTTTGGAACCGACCTTCATC
>CAZFGO010000055.1:0-3179 GCA_964518525.1 uncultured Gammaproteobacteria bacterium
TTTCTTGTGGTTGGTTGATGTGGATTCAGGGCTATCCTTGGCTCTTTCTCCAGCAGGTAATCTCGCTGGCCTTTATCGTCGATGCCTATCGCGTGGCCCGGCGGCGGCAATTGGTCAGCACCAATCAGTTGACGCCACAACGGGTTTGCTAGTTGTCCCTAACAACTAGTTTTTTATTAGAAAATTTTTATTGAGGGATTGAATTTAATTTTGATTGAAAAATTTTTTCGGTCTTTGTTCTGTGTTGACGCCAGACGTAGCAGTTTCCCACTCTTCACGTGTGGACGATGTGGGCATCGTCCCTACCTTCTGTCTACACCTTTACATTTATTTTGGAATAGAAAAAAGGCTGGCAACGGTTGACAACAATGAGTAATCGTCTATTATCAATATTAGATAGAGCATAATAGTTATGCTCTTAAAGTACCTTAAAAAATTATTATCAAAAGGAGAATCAATCAATGGCCGAGATTCACGATAGTTTAAGATATCAGCTGTCTCCGAACGTCCGTATCATATTCGATCCTGAATCAGGTGTGGCGATGGTTTATCACACCTTATACGGTAACCCCCGGATTGTCAATGACGAGGGTTTGCGTTTTTTGGACCTTTTCAGACAATCAGCGACTGTGGGAGAAATCTCCGAAATCTGCGACGAAGATCCAGGAGATAAGATTCAAGAGTTCGCTGAAATTTTTTTTCTTGTCGAGCCTGGCTTCGATGAAAAAAAATTTCTGCGCGAACAAAAAAGTCGTTACCTATCAAAGGTCAGCGGCGGGCAAACAATTGATCGAATGGGGCTTGCGATAAGCGACTCCTGCAATTTCGCCTGTGCCCACTGTATTCATTTCCAACGGCCAAGCAATAGTGATGAGGCGCTTCCGATTTATCAAAAGCCAGTCAGGCAACTCAATATGAGCCGGGAGACTGCTAAAAGGTGCGTCGATCGTTATATTGCCTTAATGAAAAAGCAGCGACGTACACATTGCAAAATCCATTTTGGCAATGCAGAACCTTTAATCAACTGGCCCGTGATCGCTGAAATTCTACATTACTGTTCTGGCATGAGCGATCTGACTTTTGAGTTTACTATCAATACCAATCTCGCGTTGATGACGAGGGAGATCGCTGAGGCATTTAAGAAGTATCGAGTACGTATCGCTACATCACTTGATGGTACCTCGCAGGCCAATGATGCCATTCGTATCACCAAGGGAGGACGTGGTACCTTTGATCGCATACTGGAGAAGTTTGATCTCTTGGGCGAGATCGGCTATCCTTTGGATGGGATCAGTATCACGGTGACAAAGGAGAATTTCGATCTCATTGACACCGATATCATTGACCTAGCGGCTCAAAGAGGCATGATATCCATTGCCTTTGACTATGATCTTATCAGTCTAACTGATGTCCCAGTAGCAACGAGAGTAGATAAACTCATGCACTTCAAAAGATACGCTAATAAGAGAGGTATTGATTTCTTCGGTACCTGGGACAGTGTCTTCCGCAACCTCACTAATGAAAGTCTGCTTAGTGGAAATCATGCCTTTTGCGCTGCTGTTGGAGGAAGATCATTAGAATTCAATGTCGATGGTGGCATTAAAGTTTGCAGTCACACAACCAACCAAGTTGGGCACATTGATAATTTCTATCAGATGTTTCAGGAAACAGGGGGTTTGTTCAAGATGGTTAAGGAACGTTTTCCTGGAGCCGATGATTACTGCTTAGGGTGCGCTATCGAAGGACCGTGCGGTGGTCAATGTCATGTGACGAGGGAGGTTGTTGCACGTTCGGCCGGAGGAAAACAGCAGAGGCTTTTTGCTGATATGTGCGATTTCTACCGCACGGTTACCGAAGCGCTTGCCATAGAGTACATTAGGTCAAACGGAGCTCAGGCGGTTGGTAATCGTCAAACATGCACTCTATGAAAGGAGGTGAGACGAGATGAAGAAGATCGAGGTCAAAAAGATTAGGATTGCCATGGTAGTGGCCCTGCAATCAGCGGCATCTTTCCTGGGCAAACGAACTGGCTGCAAATAATCGCAGCCTATGGGGTTAAATACGCAAATATTTAACCCCGCTTTTTTTACTCCACAACTCTATAATCTCATTGATATTTTTTTTTGGACTATCTGAGTTTACTGCCCAATAAAGAGCATTAAGAAAAAAGGGGGCGCGCACAAATTGATATTTCCTCCGGAATAATTTTTTATTTTTTATAAGATTAGATTTCAAAATTGCTGCAATCAGTTTATCCATGTAATCGGCCTCAAATGTCTCGTCAATACCTTGTTCTTGGTAGGCCTTCGCGCATTCCTGATAGTAAAAGAGGCGGAAGAGATCATAGTCAGAATCGCCGAATAGCGCTAATTCCCAATCAAGGACTCCAGTAAGATTCCTACCATCCGTCAGCAGGTTATGGATAATGAGATCGCCATGAATGAGAGTTGAGGTTTCTTCTTCTCTGTTGGAAAATAAGGCTTTAGCTTTAGATTTATCAATAACCGACAATAAATATTTTAATAGTTCGTCTGCTTGCTTGTTCCTTTTTATCTTAGGAATTTTTTGGTTAAGGCCGTTAATAAGATAATCTAAGAAAATATTATAGGTTTTACCAGTATTGATTGAGTAAATGTAATCTTTAGTTTGAGTCCGCAGGTATTGTAAAAACTGGACAATCTGTTTGATAATATTTATTTGGCTGGCCCTCGGTAGAATTTTCCAAACGATATCTATAGTCTTCCCAGGAAGGCGATTCTCTACCATGGCAATTGACTTATTGATCTTACCCATCCACAAGACCTTTGGTATTAGCGGATGATTAAGTTGTTTTAATAAATTTGCTTCCCTTAATAAAAGTCGGGGGTTATCATCTCGAAAACGGACAACATAGTTATCTGAGAGGAAAACTTTATAACGAGTGCCGCTTGGGACACTTTTAAAATTTTCATTCTTGAGCAGAGTAAACTCTTTTTTCATCCTTTCAATTCGCAATAGGTAATCTTGCATAAGTAACCTTTTTTATAATGTTGATATTATATTATCAGAAATAGGCAGAGCATTTCAATGAATTGTAACTTTAATAATATAGTACTTTAACAGCGTTTCCTGGGTTGGTTTTTGATTGAAAAATTTTTTAAACTAAGTTAGGCTTAAATTACTTTTACACCTCGCTATGA
>CAZFGO010000056.1:0-3066 GCA_964518525.1 uncultured Gammaproteobacteria bacterium
GGGCTCGACTATGGCCGCGACTGGCACCTTGACCGGTTCAACTTTAACCGGCGCTGCTTTCCGCAGGTGCGTGACACCAAACTCAACCGTATTCACGGTTGCTTTTTCTACCTGAGAAGCGGCCAGAGTTCGCAAATAATAAGTGGTCTTGAGGCCTAGCTGCCAAGCATAGAGATAGACCTCACTCAGATCTTTGCCCGAAGTTCCTCGAAAATAGATATTCAGGGACTGACTCTGATCCAACCACTTACCACGATAAGCAGCTGAGCGAATCAACCACTGAGGATTAATCTCGAAGGTCTCTTTGTACTTGGCCCGGAAACGTTCCGGAATCTCCGTGATTTGAGCGATGCTGCCATCGTGGTATTTGATCTTGCCAAGCATCTCGAAGTCCCAGAGATTAAGCTTTTTTAAATCCTCAACCAGATAGGGATTGACGACGGTGAAATCACCGGCCTGGTTGGATTTGACATAAATATTTTTATAAATCGGTTCGATAGTCGGAATTCGACCGACGATGTTGGCAATAGTCGCGGTTGGCGCAATGGCCAGGCAATTAGAATTTCTGAGGCCATAATTTTTAATCGCCTGACGAACGATGGACCAGTCGAGGCGACTGGTCCGCGGCACCTCAATTTTTTCTCCTCGTTCGGCCTCAAGCAAATCCAGGGTATCGAGGGGTAAAATTCCTCGATCCCACTTGGAGCCACGGAAACTTTCGTAGGCGCCACGCTCCCGGGCCAGCTCGGCCGAAGCCAGAAGAGCGTAATAGGAGACTAATTCCATACTGTAATCAGCAAAGCGCACGCATTCTTCGGAATCAAAATTAATCTCCTGGAGATAGAGCGCGTCCTGAAAACCCAGGAGTCCGAGCCCCACTGGTCGATGGCGCAGATTCGAACGGCGCGCGTCCTCAGTAGGATAAAAATTAATATCAATTACGTTATCGAGCATCCGCAGAGCAATGGTCACCACCTCCCGCACGAGCTCTTCGTCAAAACGGCCATTAGTAATCAGATTGGCGAAATTCAGCGACCCAAGGTTACAAACCGCGGTTTCGTTTTCAGCTGTGTTCAAAGTAATCTCGGTGCAAAGATTAGAATTGTGAATTACGCCCACGTGATCTTGGGGCGAACGAATGTTAGCCGGATCTTTGAAGGTCAGCCAGGGGTGGCCGGTCTCAAAAAGCATGGCCAACATTTTTTTCCAGAGCTCTCGGGCTTTCATCTTTTTCCAAAGCTTAATCTGGCCCGCCACGGCCAGCTCTTCATACTTAGCATAGCGTTCCTCAAATTTCCGACCATAGAGATGATGCAGATCCGGAACTTCCTCGGGCGAGAAGAGCGTCCAATCGCCGTCGGCGCGAACTCGCTTCATAAACAGATCCGGCATCCAATTGGCCGTGTCCATGTCATGAGTCCGACGGCGCTCGTCGCCGGTATTTTTGCGCAGTTCCAAAAAAGCCTCGATATCATAATGCCAGACCTCGAGATAAACGCAGGCGGCTCCGCGGCGGCGACCACTGCGATTGATCGCCACCGTGACATCGTTGGCGATCTTCAAAAAAGGAATCACACCCTGGCTTTCCACACCCGTTCCCTTGATAAAAGAACCAGTGGCTCGGATATTGGTCCAATCAGTGCCAATGCCGCCGGACCACTTGGAGAGTTGAGCGTTGTCGCTATAGGTCTTAAAAATATTTTCTAGCGAGTCGGAGACCGTATTCAAGTAGCAGGAACTCAGTTGCGGCTTGACCGTGCCGGCGTGGAAAAGAGTTGGCGTGGAAGGTGTGTAGAGCATCTTTGACATCACCTCGTAAAATTTAATGGCCCACGGTACTTTATTTTCTTTCTCGGCTAGGGCCAAGCCCATGGCCACCCGCATCCAAAAAGTCTGCGGTGTCTCGATGACTTTTTTAGTTTCGTGATCGGAAATAAAGTAGCGATCGTAAAGTGTCTGGAGACCGAGATAAACAAACAGGTCATCACGCTCGATCACGAGGGCCTGGCTGAGTTCTTCGAGATCGAAAGTCAAAAGTTTGGGATCGAGCCGGCCGATTTCCACCCCGCGTTTGATATTTCTAATAAACATCTGACGATGCTGTTCCTCTAATTTGGAAAAATCAACGAACTCCGGGCCAATGGCCTCGCGATAATTCACTTGCAATAACAAACGAGCTGCCACTTTGGCATAAGCTGGATCTTGTTCGATCATGGCCCGGGCCGTCATAATCAAAGCTCGGGAGATCTCGCTAGTTTCAATACCATCGTAAAGCTCTGAGCGGCACTGAGCCAAGAGCGATTCGCTATCGATGACCTCCTCGAGACCTCGAACGGCAAAACCAAGCGTTCGCCTGAGCTTCTCCAGAGAAAAGTTTTCTCTCCGACCAGAACGTTTGGTGACTGATAGATCATTTTTTTCTATTTTTTCTAAAATTTCTTTCTTCTTTTCTTCTCGGACCTTGGTATGTTCGTAACGATAAAGAATATAGGCCTTGGCGACATCATAAAATCCCTGCCTCATCAGTTGGCGCTCCACCGCATCCTGAACATTTTCCACGCCGGGCAGACGCTCGGTAAAATTTTGTTCCAGTTCTTTGACCACCTGTTCGGTAATGGAGCGCACCCGCTCCAGATCGGCTCCCTGGCGAACTTCAATAAAAGCTTTTTTGATCGCCAAATCAATCTTTTCCGAATTAAAATCAACGATGGCTGAATTTCTTTTTTTTATTTTCGTTATCGTCATCATAAATTTATAATAAAATGAATAATTAAGGACGTTTTATTAGTATAGCACATCCGATAAACACTAGATATAGTATGGTTATCCACAATCAAGATACTATAGGTGTATTTTATATACAATAGGTACGTAAAGCAATAAATATCAAATTATATCAATAAATATCCATCGATATCATAACATTCAAATTCCTAATTCCCGATTCATGATTCCTAATTCCTATTTTAATTCTACATTTTATCAAACTAAAGAGATTCCTCGCTTCGCTCGGAATGACAATTGCAATTTCCCCGCCCAAATTAAATATGCTAGTCTTAAATTAAC
>CAZFGO010000057.1:0-3047 GCA_964518525.1 uncultured Gammaproteobacteria bacterium
CTTAAAATCCAATGGGGGAAACTCCGTGTGGGTTCGAGTCCCACTCCGGGCACCAAAACTAACTTTTTGATTTTGATATAGTCTTGCCAAAGGCAAGACTGTTTTTGTTCAGCCTTGCATTTTTTATTATTTTGTTGTAACTTAGGCTAAACGATTGTTCAGTCTTGTACTTAAAAAAACCAAAAACCGAAAGGAGGAGAATGGTATGCGCTGGGAAGATGTTCTAAGGCGGGATGATATCGTTGGTGGCGATCTAGAAACCCAGGAAAACGGTGTCGTCTATCGTGGACCGATATCGAAAGTCGAGCTCAAGGATGGCACGGTTTTCTTCGAGTCGCCCTGGATCGGAATATTGGGCGAAGACGGCGGGTGGCGAAAAGGAGTTTTTAACTGCTGCTCCATCAACGCGGCAATTTCGCCACCACGCGACATCGGGGATGGCCGAATCCAGTTCAACATGCCTGGCCTGGGTTTAGGGGTCATTTTCCCGAAAGGCGGAAGCAAGCTCGACCCTGCTAAGGTCGAGGGACTTCGGCTCGAATAAGTATAACAATCGACTCGAGCATCATCAGGTCGGACTCTATCACATTATCGTGAAGTCCGGCCTTTTATTTTCATAAATTTTGTTTTTGTTTGCTTGTCAAAAAGTTAAATTTTTGATAAAATATCATTACTATGACCGAGCGATTTATTGATCCCAAAATAAAATCCGAGGAACGAATCTTTGATTTGACACTTCGCCCGCAAACCCTAAAAGAATATATTGGTCAAGAAAAGATCAAAGAGAATCTTCGCATTTTCATCACCGCTGCCAAGAAGAGACACGAACCGATTGAACACGTGCTACTCTACGGGCCGCCTGGCCTCGGCAAAACCACCCTGGCTCATGTTATTGCCCGCGAACTGACCGTCAATATTAAAGTTACTTCCGGTCCAGCGCTCGAACGCACTGGCGACCTGGCCGCCATTCTGACCAATCTCCAGGAAGGCGATGTCCTCTTTATTGATGAAATCCATCGGCTCAATAAGGTCGTTGAGGAAGTTCTATATCCAGCCATGGAAGAGTATGCTCTCGATATTGTGATCGGCAAAGGCCCCTCGGCCCAAACCTTGAGACTCGACTTACCCAAATTTACCATCATCGGTGCCACCACAAGGATCAGCCTACTCTCGGCTCCGCTTCGCGATCGCTTTGGCAGCACTTACCACTTAAATTTTTACGAAAACGAAGAAATCGAGGAGATTCTCGAGCGCAGTGCTCGCATACTCAACACGGTCATTGAACCAACGGCCATTGAGCAAATCGCTAATCGCGCCCGAAAAACACCGCGAGTCGCCAATCGATTGCTCAAACGAGTTCGCGATTACGCCGAAGTTAAAAGCAATGGATTAATTACCGGCCCCCTGGCCGAGCAAGCCCTCTCGCTCTTGGAAGTCGATGAATTAGGTTTGGATCAGACGGATCGCCAATTGATCAAAGTGATTATTGAAAAATTCGCTGGCGGACCAGTGGGGCTGAATACCCTGGCCGCGGCTACGGCCGAAGAAACTGAAACCATCGAAGAAGTTTATGAACCATTCCTAATGCAGATTGGTTTTATCTGTCGCACGGCTCGAGGTCGACTGGCCACGGAATCAGCCTACCGCCACCTTGGCTATGAGCCACCCGATAATTTGCAAAACAAACTTCTTTAGGATTGATCTAATAAATTGATACTCTATGACCTTTACGCTCTCCTGGCTTCTCATCGTTTATTTTATCTTTCTAATTTGTTTTGTTTTTTTTAGTCTCATAAACATTTATCACCTCGTCCGTTACGGCGTTTTGAATTTCACCACCTTTTTAGCCACCTTCCTTTATCTAGCCGTCACCCTGGTGATTATTTTTATCTCCTGGCAATACTTAAGCCAAATCAATTGGCAACAAACTATCGAATTATTTAAGGGAATTAAATTCACTTCTCCTTATTAAACCATGATCCTCCAAAAACTATTTTTCAAAATCAAAAGCTACGAACGAGTTATCTTTCTGCTCCGGCGTCATCGTGTTATCTTTTTGGCCATTATTATTTTTTATCTCTTTTTGGCTGCCATTCCCCTGGGTTTTTATCTCTTTTTTCAGCTTTTTTATCCGGTCTTGCTCGTGGAATTACTCAGCGGCCAAATCAGCTTGCCGCTTATCATCATAGGAACAACGATTTATTACCTTTCCGTCTGGCTCTTTTTCTTCACTTCTTTCGTTAATTACTATCTTGATACCTGGACCATTACCAATGATCGAATAATTAATGTTGAGCAGGGAGGGCCTTTTGCCCGAACCGTTTCGGAGCTAGATCTTTATAAAATCCAGGATGTCACCTCTGAGGTAAAGGGTTTCTTTCCGACCATTTTTAACTATGGCAATGTCTATATCCAAACCGCCGGTGAAAAAGAATATTTTGTTTTCGAAGAAATTCCGCATCCCGAACAAATAACCAGACGCATTATTGAGCTGGCTGAGGAAGATCGCAAATATCATCAAGCCCAAACTATGGCCGCGGCGCCAGCTTAGAAATTAATCAAAAACGATCAAACAAAAATCCGCCGACTGGGCGGATTTTTGGATCAAAAAATCTAGAAAATATTTTGCTTCAAAGCGGAGACCTAATTTTAGGCGATGAGCGATATTTCGGTCTGGAGAGTCCGCGTTTCTGAAATCATCGGCTCGATCTTCGACCGATCAAAGGTGTGGTTCAAAAAGTTAAGCAGCCCGGCGGCGGTAACTAGAATCGCAAAAGCGATAACTAGACTTAAGACCAAGCCGACTTCTCGCGATTCGGCAACTGGTTCCACCTCTAAAGCCTTAGGATCAAAGTTATTAAATTGAAAATTTTCTTGCCACCCCAATTGGTGGGTTCGCTGAAACTGCGACATTTTTGTTTTTATTTAACGATTTATTTTTGTTTTCTTCTAGCTTCTAATAACATTTTATCATAACCCTGATAAAAAGTCAATGGCTTAAAATTTAGTTGAGTAAATTATTTGTTCAGGCAATTACTGAAGCGCCT
>CAZFGO010000058.1:0-2996 GCA_964518525.1 uncultured Gammaproteobacteria bacterium
CCGACATCATTAATGATCTAACTGAGTGGCGAAGGACCGGTAAGCATCGTTTTGATTTCAATTATTTAAGATGAACCAGATAAATTAGTTAGTTTTTAAAAAGGGTCTCTTCGAGACCCTTTTTGCGTGAAAATTTGTGTAAGATATAAATTGACACTGATTTTATTACTAATTATAATTAATTCTTATGCCGCGAAGAATCGAACAAATTGATCAATTACTTCGGAAGGAACTTAGTGAACTCTTGACTCGCGAGGTCGAATTTCCTCCAGGGAGTCTTGTAACCGTAACGAGAGCGCAAACCTCGACCGACTTAAAATCGGCCAAAGTTTGGATTAGTATTTTGCCGATCAAATACGCCAATCGCGTTTTAGAAAATTTAAAGAATAAGTCGCGGCAGTTTGAGCGACTCTTGAACAAAAAGTTGCTCTTGAGATCTATTCCTAAAATAAATTTTTTGATTGATCGAAACGAAGAGGAGGCCAGTGAGATCGAAGCGCTCCTTGACCAGATTAAAAAAGAAGATTAAACTGGCCTGATTATGGATTACCAGTCAATTTTTAAGCAAATTTTTAATCTTATTACCGAAGCTGATAACATTTTACTGATCTCACATTATCGGCCGGACGGCGATACGCTGGGTGCGGCTTTGGCTTTGGCCAAAACTTTTGATCGCCTCGAAAAAAAGCACCTTCATTTTTGTTTGAATAAGCCAGCGAACTATTTTTATTTCTTGCCTAAAATTGAAGCCTTGGTTCACGATCAGGAAAATTTGGACTGGAGTCAATTCAAGTTAATTATCATTCTTGACTGTGGCGATCTTAAACGAACCGGGATTGAAAATAAACTGGCTTCGCTTTCGACCGGAGCTGTTATTGTCAATATCGACCATCACCGAACCAATGAAAATTTTGGCCACTTCAATTTGGTTGATGATTCTGCTTCCTCGACCAGCGAATTGGTTTACCGATTTTTGGCCGAGACCGATTTAATGATTGATCCCGAGGTGGCCACGAGTCTTTTAACCGGTATTTTGACCGACACTAGTAATTTTACCAATTCGGCCACGACTATTTCGGCGCTCAAGGCCGCGGCCGACCTTTTGGCTCGTGGCGCCAGATTTAATCAAATCAATTTTAGTACCTCCAAGAACAAATCGCTTGAGACCTTGAAACTTTGGGGTCGGGTTTTATCGCGGCTTGAAGAAACCGAGCGGGGCGTGGTGACTGCCTTAATCACCAGCGAAGATTTGGAGTCTGATGGATTAGGAGCCGAATCAGTTGAAGGCATTGCCAATTTTTTGAATAATATAGAATCGGCTCGGATAATTCTCGTGATCAAGGAAGAAGCCGACGGCGTTATCAAGGGTAGTCTCAGAACTAATGACCAGGCCATTGATGTTTCGCTGATCGCTAAACTTTTGGGTGGCGGTGGTCACAAAATGGCCGCTGGTTTTAGTCTGCGCGGTCAATTAATTAGATCAACTGAGGGCTGGAAGATTTTTTAACTTGACATTAAATCAGCAGAGATCAATAATAAATAAAAAAGATCAACTTAATTTATTTTTATGAAACAAAACAAACCAGTGAACAATTATTTAATTCCGACCGTGGTGGAGAAGTCGACTTTTGGAGAACGAGCCTATGATATCTATTCCCGTTTACTTAAGGAGCGGATCATCTTCCTCGGCGACGCGATTGATGATGGCGTGGCCAATACCGTCATTGCTCAACTATTATTTTTAGAGAGCGAAGACGCTAAAAAGGATATCAAGCTTTACATTAATAGTCCAGGCGGATCAGTGACTGCTGGTTTGGCCATCTATGATACTATGCAATACGTTAAACCAGATGTTTCCACTATTTGCGTTGGGATAGCTGCTTCGATGGCGGCTGTACTGCTCGGCGCCGGTGCTAAAGGGAAAAGATTTGTTCTGCCTAATTCTGAGGTGATGATGCATCAGGTGATGGGTGGAGCCGAAGGTCAGGCGACTGATATTAAGATTCGGGCTGAGCACATTTTGAGAATCAAAGACCGCCTGAATCAAATTTTGGCCAAACACACGGGCCAATCGATCGGTAAGATTGAGAAGGATACTGATCGTGATTTTTTCCTTACGGCCGAAGAAGCCGTGAGTTATGGTGTGGTCGATAAAATGATTAAGTAAAAATCTAAGAAATTAGGCTAAAGAATTACCCGGTTTGGGCAGCAGGAGCGACGGTTGCGCCGTTCTCTCGAGGTTGAATTATCTAGTTCTTTGATTAGTCAATTCTAAAAAAGAAAGGAGGAGATAAGGTGGTCGAAGAGCTTGGAGCCTTGAGTCACGAGGAACTATTTGATCGTCAGATTGAGACTTGGCGTCGTCGAGGCTGTCCGGAAGATAAGTTGATGACCTTAAAAACAAAGCGTCATCGAGTGCTTAGGCGAGCGTCTTCGCTGTTGTCGAGTCCTCGGCGACTGCCCTTCTTACCCGTGTTCTCAAGAAAGGTAGTAAAGGTGTACGAGCAGATGCAGTGGGTTCGTTTGGGCGATCGGATAGGCCATAATCGTTTGGATCTTTCTTTGGCCGGAGATCGAGTTGAGAGTCCGGAAAAAGTTTATTATATTTTTGATGTCGATCTCGGTCTGGCCGAACCGACCATCTCTTCCGCAGTGGAGCAAGAGATCAAGAAATCGGGCCGCTTGGGCTTGACGATCGTTGAGATGATCTCGGTAGCAATTCAAACCGATGTTTGGGTTAATGGCATTCTCGTGGCCATTGGTTCGCGCTATCAAACCTTGAGTTTCCCTTGTTTGAAATTGTCCGATGGCTGGCCGACTCTCACCTGGCTTAGCAGTTTTAAAAAAGATTTGCCTTACCATATCGCTTCGGCCAGTCGAGTTAAGTGTTAGGGGTAATCGGGAATGGTCGCGACCAACGGGAACGGTCACGACCGTTCTCGACAGAGGAAATTAACCCAAGAAAAAGAACGGTTCTAGGCCGCTCTTTTTTATTT
>CAZFGO010000059.1:0-2766 GCA_964518525.1 uncultured Gammaproteobacteria bacterium
TATAGTTGACAGATCAATAATTTTTTGATAATATCAAGAGTCAAACAAAATTAAACAACTGTTCTTTAAACAAACCAGAAAAGGGGGAACGATGAAAAGCAAACAATGGATCAGAGTGCCACTTTTGCCCGAGACGTCCATTAGCGGCACTAGGATGGAAGAGGGCGAGGTCTTCTGCCAGATCGATCAAGATCCGAGTTTGGCCTACGAGAGAAAGGCTTGGCTTTATCTTTTGACTCTGCCAATTTCCTGGCTCATGACCTTGGGGGCAATGCTCAAAACCTTGTTTTACAAATTTGTTTTGAAGCATCAGCCACCATCAACTTCAATTCTCTTCGATCGTTTCTCTCGGCCGCTCCGAGACATCAGACTGGGGGCGGCTAGCTGGAAGGCCTTGGACATCATCTATCATTGGTTCGACCCCGACTGGCGGTTCGATCATTACGCCAATCTCGGCTTCTTTGAAGAATTACTGGCTGATTTCTGGATCGGTATGATCAATGCCCAGGCAGTCCGTAACCGCTTCAAACTTGCTTCGCGAGAGATCAGTCGGGCGATCGATCGTCTCTTGCCGCGGGATGAGATTAGAATTTTTTCCATTGCCGCGGGATCGGGCGAGGTGATCTTGAAAGAGATGGTCAAGAGAAAACAGCAGGGTATAGTGATCCGAGCTCTGCTTCTGGATTTCGATCCGACTGCCTGCGAGTACGCCCGAGAATTGGCTGACCGCTATGGCGTGACCGATCAAATCGAGGTGATCCGAGCAAATATCCGTCAGATCGAAGCGGTTCTCGAGCAAAAGCAGTTTCGACCGGATATCATCGAGATGCTCGGCTTTCTCGACTATCGGCCGCGGGAGAAAGCAGTGACCTTGATCAACCGTATCTGGAAACTGCTGCCGTCGGGCGGTGTCTTTTTCACTTGCCACATCCGGCGCAACCCCGAACGTTGGTTTTTGCGCTGGGTGATTTCCTGGTGGATGATTTATCGCCAGCCCCAGGAATTGGCCAATCTGATCGCCGAAGGAGGTTTTGCCCCCGATCAAGTGCGATTGCTTTACGAACCGCAGACGGTTCACGGCATCGCGATCGCGACCAAAACTAACGGAGGTTGATTTCCCAAACCCCTAGAAACACGCTAAAATAGGTTCTAGGGGTTTCTTTTTTAATTCAAACTTTATGAATTTCTACGCGGTCTCGGCTTTGATTAATGCCTTGACCAGCATCATCCTAGGTCTCTTTGTTTACCTTAAAGATTATCGAGCCAAGGTCAGTCGGAGTTTTGCCCTCTTCTGCTTTGCCGTGGCCTTCTGGAGCGTTGGCTATTATTTTTGGCAACTGGCCAACAATCTTTCGAGCGCTCTCTTTTGGCTCAAGTTTCTGATGGCCGGAGCGATTTTCGTGCCGGTTTTTTATTTACAATTTGTTCTACATTTCCTTGATCGCTACCGGGAGGGGAAACGAATTTTGTTCTTGGGCTATGTCGTCTTTCTATTTTTTTTCTTCCTGAATTTTACTGATTATTTTATCAAGGAAGCAACGCCGGAGCTCTCTTTTAAATTTTGGCCTCATCCCGGTTTCGGTTTTCATCCCTTTTTAGCCTTTTGGCTTTTTTACGCTGGCTATTCTACTTATCTTTTGATTCGGGCTTATCGCGAATCAACTGACATTAAGCAGTTGCAAATCAAATATATTCTTTTGGGCATGATCATCGGCTTTGTCGGCGGTTCGACTAATTATCTGCTTTGGTATGGAATTCCCATTCCGCCGATCGGTAATGTCTTGGTGGCAATCTATGTGGTCATGGTGACCATCGCTATCCTGAAGCACAACTTAATGAACATCAAAGTGATTGCGGCTGAATTGTTGACCATCACCATTCTCTTGGTTCCACTTTTTCAGACTTTGCTTTCTAATAGTTGGCTTGAGGGAATTTTGAGGTTGGTTTTTTTGGTGTTAGTGGGGATTTTTGGCTTTTTATTAATCCGGAGCGTTAGGTTTGAAGTCGACCAGCGAGAGAAGTTTGAAGAATTAACCGAGCAACTGAGCGAAGCCAATAAAAATTTGAAAAAGCTTGATCAGGCCAAATCCGAATTTATCTCAATCGCTTCCCATCAACTTCGTACGCCCCTTTCGATCATCAAGGGTTATCTTTCAATGATCGATCAAGGCGACTATGGTCCAGTCAACAGAAAATTGACTGACCCTTTGAGTAAGGTTTATATTTCTAACGAGCGTTTGATTAACCTGGTTAATAATTTTCTCGATATTTCGAGGATAGAATCCGGCCGAATGCAGTATGATTTTGCTCCGGTCCAGCTTGAAGAGATCGTAAATGAAGTGATCACTGGTTTGAAAATTCGGGCTGATGATAAACACTTGAGTCTAAAATTTATTCGGCCGGAAAAACCTTTGCCTCGAGTGCGAGCCGATGGTTCCAAGATTCATGAGATTGTTATGAATTTGGTTGATAACGCCATTAAGTATACCGAACGCGGCGGCGTTACCGTTTCTTTGGCTTCGGCTGATAGCCAGGTGACGTTCTGCGTGGCCGATACCGGCGTGGGGATTACGCCCGAGGAGAAAAAAATTATTTTTCAGAAATTTAGTCGTGGCAAGGGAGGGGCATTGGTGCACGCTGGTGGAGCTGGTTTGGGCCTTTTTATCGCCAAAAAGATTATCGACGATCACGGCGGTAAAGTTTGGGCCGAATCGAGCGGTCGGGGTCAGGGCAGTAAATTTTGTTTTAATTTGCCAGTGGCTTGAT
>CAZFGO010000060.1:0-2306 GCA_964518525.1 uncultured Gammaproteobacteria bacterium
GGCGTTCGCCTAGAAACCAACCCCCTCCGATAATCATCGGAGGGGGTTTGGGTTTGAGAAATATTTGGGAGGGAACGATTATTAATCGTTCCCTACTGACGCGAAGGTTTCATACTTTTTTCTAGCTTAAAGGTCTCCTCTTTTCCTGGCCCGAAGGTCTTCAGACCGAGGGCGGGGATTAGCGCTCGGTCTCGAGACCTTCCTGCCTGCCGGCAGGCAGGCGCGCCAGTGGTTTAAGGTCTCTTTTCAAATATTGGTGAATAGGTTAGAATAAAGGATGAAAAATATTTATTATTTTAAAAAAATATAAAATTGATTAATTTATTATGCCGAAGATTAGAGAAAGAAAAAAAATAATTATTCTCATTATTATTTTGGTATTGTTGCTGGGCGGGGCTTTGGTTTGGCGCATTTGGTGGTGGCAGGGAAAATTGGCCGAAGTGCGAAATTTGATCAGCCAGATTTTTGGCCAAAAGCAATTGCCCGATAATATCAAGGCCGCTTTGGAGAAAATAAAAACCGATCCAACCAATGTTGATTCTTATATTACCGTGGCTAGCTACGACCGCGATCAGGGCAAATATGATGAGGCAATCAAAATTTATTTAGCCGCGCTTCAGATCAGACCGACCGACACCCTGCTCTTAATGAACTTGGCTGATCTTTACGAGCGGACCAAAAACTGGACCGAAGCGGAAAAGGCTTATCTCAAGGTGATCGACACTAATCCCAAGTGGGTTAATGCTTATCGTAATTTGGCTGAACTTTATCGTTATAATCTAACGGCTAAACAATCCGAAATTCCGAAGATTTTGCTTTTGGGTTTAAATAATAATAAGGATCTTGGCATCGACGCCGAGTTTGTTGGTCAGCTAGCAGTTTATTATCAAGATTTTGGTCCCAAAAAAGAAGCGATTAAATGGTATGAAAAGTTAGTGGAGCTCAGCCCCAATAACACAGCGGCGAGGACTCAACTTGAGCAATTGAAAAAATCGAATTAATTATTAAGAACAAATCCATGTTGGAAAAATTTTTTATCGTCTTGATCGGTTTGTTTTTTCTTTCTTTAATGCCGGTTCGAGCTTCTGATGGTTATGGGGCGAGTTTAGTAGTTACCAACAATGGAGCGCCCACTATTAGTATTTATCGTTCGGAATTTGATCAGTTAGTTATGGATTTTACTATTAAACGGAGCGATGGTCTGGCCGACACCCTGAAAGCGCTAACAGTCCAAAATCTCGGAACAGCGGCGCCGAGCACGATGATTTCGAAAGTAATCGTTTGGACTGATGCCGGGCCAGCTGGTTTTCAGGGTATGGGAATTGATAACAAGCTCGGCGAGGCGACTTGGTCTGGCCTTTATAATTCTTGGTCTTTAGCCGGCTTGAATCAAGCGGTGCCAGCCGCGGGTTTGCGTTTGTTTGTGAGTATTGAAACCGCTTCGAACATTAGCGCTAATGCCACGGTCCAGATGGCAATACCAACCTTAGTTGATAGTGGCACTATTGGCCAATATGACCTTGGAGACCAAGGGATTTTCTTGGCCGGTGTAATCGGTCCGAGCCAGGCTATAGTTAATTCAACTATCCAAACCATTTATTCTTATGCCGCTGACGCCTTCCCGCCCAAGGCCGTGATTACGGATCCAGCCGATGGCGCGACCATTAACACTAATTCTTATCAGATCAAAGGCCTGGCGCGCGATCAGGGCGGTTCGACCCCAGCCTCGGTGCAAATCTCTATTAATAGCGGGCCCTGGCTTGACGTGACAGCCACCGGATCAAATTTCAGCACTTGGTCGTATGATTGGAGCAATATCGCGGACGGAGTTTATAGTATTGGAATTCAAAGTGCGGATTGGATTGGGAATAAGGGGACTGGTACGAGTATTACGGTGACGGTTAATACGAGCACGGCCGGTGCTGTCTCAGTAGCCAATTCTTCGCTCCAGGCCGCTTTTACTTCGCTCTTAGCTAACGGGGTGGCTAAGACCACGATTACGGCTATGATCAAAGATGCTAATAATGCTCCCTTGGTCGGCAAGACCGTGAGTTTGGTTTCTAGTCGAGGAAGCGCGGATACGATTGTGCCAATCCAGGCCATAACTGATAATACTGGTTTGGCCAGCTTTGAAGTGAAATCAACCCAGAGCGGTCAAGCTATCTTTAGTTTAATGGTGAGCGGCTCGGCAGTTGCTAAATCAATGACCATTAGTTTTCTGCCAGCTAAATTTTCGGTTGGTGATCTCGTTAAGGCGAGCACCCCCGCAGTCTATTACTACGGCGCTGATGGCAAGAGATACGTTT
>CAZFGO010000061.1:0-2071 GCA_964518525.1 uncultured Gammaproteobacteria bacterium
GCCTTATCCCCCGTATAGATAATACCTCTCGCTCCTCGCTGAAATAAAACACTAAATTTAATTCTTTCATTCAAAATATTCTCCGGGGAATATTGCCTTTTTAGCGCCGGCGCTATTTCCCAATCAGCCATAAACCTTACTTGTTTTAACGAGAGATTAAGTCGGCTAGCTATTTCTTCTAAAATTTTATCCAAAACATACATGCCAAAGAAGAGACAATCTTTCCTTAATGCCTTAAGAGAAACTATTTCCGCGGCAATATTAAAAATTCTCACCGTTTTTCGATCAATCCCTAGCTCCTTTATTATTTTATCTTTTTCTCTTTTTATTTCTCCGGCCTGATTAATTAACTTTTTTAAATTCTTCTCGACGTTTATTCTTTGACGCAAAAGACCGGACCAGACCTCTAAATAATAATTTAATTCGTAGGCCGGACCAATATAAGTATAGGGCGTCCAGTGCCATTTTTTATAATGATTCAAAATTTTATTTTTTAATTTTGTTTTATTTAGGTCTCGCTCTATTTTATTTAAATCTTTTTGTAAAAAGATTTTCTTGGCAACCTTGTTGTCTTTTATTTGTTTCAATAATTTCAATGATTCTATTTCTCCCTTTACTGCCAAACTTTGCTTTGATGGTGTGGTCAGCATGCTAAAGACCGTCGGCAAATTGAATCTGGTTTTCTTTCGACTCAAGACCGCTTCTAATTTGTTCATCAAGAAATGCGTCAAGTCCTCGCCATCAGAATCAACAAACCAGGTCGTGGGCAAGGCCCAGCCATGGCTGATCCTCTGATAATAATTTAATTTCTTATAAACGTTTGTTAATTGTTGATTCGTTAATCCTCTCAAATTTATTTTCAAGAGACTGTTAGCATATTTAAGATATTCTTCATTAAAACCGCTGGCCTCCTCATGAATTTTTTCTACTTTAGCCGGATTATTTTCTATCACTTCTAGAGTAGTATCAACCAATTCCCTAAGCTGCTTCAAGGGCACAAAAGCGCCATTATTGTCATAATCAACTTGTATCCAAATAAGTTCTTTCAAAATTGGCTTACCAACCGTAACGCGCTGATAATGCATTAGGTCATACATGGCCGGCGTGGCCATCTGATAATCGGTCATCTTTATTTCAAAATTTTTCCGCCAAACTTCTTTCATTTTTAGTTGTTTTATTATAACCAAATATCTCGTCTCGCATTCGCGAAAGATCACTTGTCACTTTGCTTCTCGGATTGACGCTCTATCTCACTTCAACAATTCCATCGCCTTGTCAAATTGCGGATCTCGGCCAGCGTTATAATCTTCTGGCGTCAACTTGACTTCAATATCGGGCTTGATACCTGCCTCATTAATGGAGCGGCCTTTGGGCGTGAGCCATTTGGCAATAGTGATCTTAACAGCCGAACCGTCCTTCAAGGTTTCAAGCTCTTGCACCGATCCCTTGCCAAAAGTTTTTTCGCCGATGAGGGTGGCCTGGCCATAATCTTGAAGCGCGCCAGCCACGATTTCTGAACCAGAGGCGCTGCCGCCATTAACGATCACGACGGTTCGATAATCTTTTAGCGGCGCTCGACCAACGGCGGGATATTCCCGACGCTCCTTACTGCCCGATTCTTCGATGACCACTGTGCCCTTCTTAATCCATTGACTCGCGACACTAACGGCAGTATCCAAAAAGCCGCCGGGGTTATTCCTGAGGTCCAAAATAATACCGCGAGGATTTTTTACCAAAATTTCTTTAACCGCTTGATCAAAGGCGGCTGCGGTATCTTCGTTAAAGTAAGACAATTTAAGATCGGCGATATTATCCTTGAAAGTTAACTCCACGCTTTTGATCGCAATCACTTCACGCTTGATCTTTATTTCCTGTAATTGGCCATCCTTATCGCGACCAATGGCCAAGGTCACTTCAGTTCCCTGCGGCCCTCGAATCAAGTTAACGGCATAATCCAAGGCCATACCCGTGGTGTCAAGACCATTAATGGCATAAATCTTATCGCCGCTTTTGAGGCCGGCTTTCTCGGCCGGTGAACCGGGTAGCGGTGCGATAATGGTCAGACGATTGT
>CAZFGO010000062.1:0-2013 GCA_964518525.1 uncultured Gammaproteobacteria bacterium
TTTTTAATTTCACCAGCTCTACCAACACCCTTGATATCTTTTACAAGGATTATTTTCATAAAGTAAAAGAAATAAGACAACAGTAAGCAGAAAAAAGTAAAAACTATGGTCTCTGTTTTTGCCGCCCTTGGCGGCACCACGCCATTCGGCGGTGGCTGTTGTCTATTTTCTGCTTTCTAGCTCTATTATACCACCAGCAAAATTATCTAGACAAGTTTTTGCCAAAATTTTTTCCAGAAATTATCTTCTGAGTCAATGCCTTTCCCTTTTTCTGGTTTAGACGAGCTATTTTCAATGATTTCTTTAATCCTTTGGGCCTCGGCTTCGACCAATTCTCCGTCGTATTCGCCGCTATGAGCCTTTTGGCCGGCGTAAATCGGTTTTTTTTGATCCAAATGCAAATTTAAAACTAGTCGCTCGCCTTCTTCATTGAGATACAAATGGAAACGCGGATAAAATGAAGAGCCTAATCGCCGAACATAACTGATCTCGCCAGTTCTAAAATCTCTAATCTCGCCATAACCGCAACGTCGAACTAAATTTCTGGCGCTTTCGCTAAATTTACCTTCAAAAAAAATCTTCATGAAGATTAATTTTTGGTTTTTAATTTTCCCTTGCCCTCGAGCCGATTCGAACGGCTATTACGAGCTCCGGAGGCTCGCGTTCTATCCATTGAACTACGAGGGCAAACCTATAAAGGAATAGCGAACTTTAGTTCGCGCTTCGGGTTTATCTCTAGGTTCATAGGGGCGCAGACTAAAGCCTACTAATCTTTTAATTTCTTTTCATACCAACTAACTGTCAATTTTTTCAGCTCCCCAAAGGTCTCCCCTTCTTCAAATAAATGTCCTGCACCAGTAATCTCTTCAAACTTCTTCTCGGTTTTTAACGACTGAAAAAGTTTCTCGCTCTCGTCTTTAACCTCGTCAGCTCCGCCAACAATAATCAAGATCGGAACACTAATTTTTTTGATTCGATCCCAGATATTAATCACTCGGGCACTCCGAACGACGATGGTTTTTATCCGCTGATCCTCGGCTGCCAAACGCAAGGCCGCGGTGGCACCCGTGGAAGAACCATTCACGCCAATCTTCTCTTTATCAATCTCAATTCTAGTCTCTAAAAAATCCAAGGCGCATTTCAAATCACTCGCGTGTAAAACCCAAGTTTCATCGGCGAAAATTTCTTTTTCAGAAAAATCAAAAAGCAAAACCGCAATACCTTTTTCTATCAGTGCCAAGGCAATTTCTCTATTCCTTGGACTTTTATGGTTACTATAAAGCCCGTGAGCAAAAGCAACCGCTGGAAACGGTCCTCTGTCTTCCGGTAAAAATAAATCGCCTGGCAATTCAATTCCCTGCTTATTTTTAAAAGAAATTGGTTTGATCATGAGAAAATAATATTACCTTTTGGGTCGGAATCGGAATTATTTCTATCCAAAAACCAATTTATCGGATTGTCTCTGATGTATCGCCTGATCATGCTTAATGAATTTTCATTACGAATAATATGATCATGAAATCGGGATTGCCATTGGAAATATATTTTATTCTGAAATCGATTAATTTCAAAGGTGCAACGGCCTTTAAACCAACGAATAATCTCGCCTAAGGTGCGTTTACCCATGGGGTTATATTTTTGCGTAATTCCACCCCCGATAATGGTAATTAATCACGCCCCTACCATTAATCACGCCCCTACCGGTATCATCATTATCAATAAAAATAATCCCATGCAAATGGTTTGGCATTACAACAAATTCATCTAGATTAATATCATTAAAATGATCAGGAATTTCTGACCAGATCTTCTCCGCCATCCGACCAATGTAGGATAAATTTATCTTACCATTAATAATATCACCAAAATGGCATTCCCGATTTTTAATACAAATGGTTACAAAATAAAATCCTGACTGGGAATAATCATAACCTTTTAAACGTGCTGATGAAATTCGATATTTACCTCTAAATTTCCTTCCCTCCATAATTTTTATTTTAAAATTCTCACAAT
>CAZFGO010000063.1:0-1698 GCA_964518525.1 uncultured Gammaproteobacteria bacterium
TAAAATGAAATACCAGGCAAATTTGAGCTTTAAAAAGTTTTCTATATAATTGGGGAATGTTTAGAACCTATCAACCAAAGAAGAAAAAGCGAAGGAGAACGCACGGCTTTTTAAAGCGGATGGGGACGTCGGCTGGGGCTCGGGTTTTAAGAAGTAGGCGAGCTAAAAAAAGAAAGCGCTTAACTGTTTGATGCTAGCCAAAAAATACCGCCTCGCGGCCAAAGTTATACCACAAAAAGCTAAAACAATTTTCCGGGGCACCCATCTTACCATAAAAACAACCCCCAACAACCTGTTATATAACCGGTTTATGATAATTATCGGCCGGGCCAAGATTAAGCTCTCTAGCGAAAGAAATTTTTTGCGGCGCACCATATACAACTATTTAAAAGAACAAGAGGCCACAAAAAAAATTAAAAACGGCACAGGACACGACTTCATATTTTTTATAAATCAGCCCCCAAAGAAATCTGAACGTCAAGGGGTGCTGCGAGAACTTAAAGAAAATGGCCTTCCTATTTAACGAAATTATTTACCGACCGCTATTTAATATTTTGATTTGGTTTTATAGCCTCCTCTTTAACGACTTAGGGCTCGCCATTATTTTTTTGACGGTGTTGGTGAGGCTTTTGCTCTTTCCGCTTTTCCAGAAATCACTAAAACACCAAAAGATTCTTCAGGAAATTCAGCCCCAAATTAAAAAAATCCAAGAGAGTCATAAAAGCGACAAACAAAAGCAAACCCAGGCGATAATGGAGTTTTATAAGGAAAGAAAAATCAACCCCTTTATGCCGATATTTCTTCTTTTGGTGCAGCTACCCGTCCTATTTGCTCTCTATCGACTCTTCGCCCAAGGCGTCTCCGAATCAACCCTTAATGCTCTCTACCCCTTTGTTGCCAAGCCTGTTATTCTTAATCACACCCTTCTTGGGCTAATTGATTTAGGCCGGCCGAATATAATCTTGACAGCGCTCGCTACCATAACCCAATATTTTCAAGGCCAACTTTCTCTTCCTCAGAAACAAAAAGGCGAGGCGCTCTCGCCCCAAGAGAGGGCTAGTCGGCAGATGGTTTATTTTATCCCGGTTATCACGCTAATATTTTTGTTAAATTTACCTTCAGCCATCGGACTCTATTGGATTGCCACCACCATCTTCTCTATAATTCAACAGATATTAGTCAATCGATCGTTTAGCTATGAAAGACCTTCAGGAACAAGTCGCAAAAATAATTGAGCTTCTAGGGTTTAAAGATTTCGAAGTAGAATCAGACGAAGAAGAAAAACATTTGTCAGTAACCATACGCGACAATTTGAACGCCTTAAATGTTCCTGATTTGGTTGCTGATCTAAACCGATTAACCAGGTTGATTGGGAAAAAGTTAAACAAAAGCCCAATTATTATCGACATCAATAACTATCGGCGAGAAAGAGAAAAATTGATTGTTGAGCTCGCCAGAGCCAGCCAGAAAAGCCATCGCCACCAAGGAACCAGTATCGCTCCCAGCCATGAACGCCTATGAAAGAAGGCTGGTGCATGCCGAGCTCGCAACCAGGCCAGATGTTAAAACCGAATCAGTGGGGGAAGGCAAGAATCGTTACGTTATAGTTAAAGTAATCGACTAGCGATCCCCGCTTCGGCGCTTATTGGTTACATAAATTGTGGCCAAAAGACCCAAAGTTCTTATGGGCAAGATATC
>CAZFGO010000064.1:0-1696 GCA_964518525.1 uncultured Gammaproteobacteria bacterium
ATCGGCCGGCAGATTAGATAAAAGATTGGCCAAGAGATTAGCCACGCCGCCCACGGCCGGCGGGAAATCCAAAGTAACAAGCAACGTCTTTTTCATAATTTTCTATTAATCAAACCGCTTGACGATTGCTTCGTAGACAATAACAACATCGCGAGTTCTGAAACCGCCAACCAGATACATGATCAGGCCGTAGATAGCCACGCCAAGCAGAATCAAAACAATTAGGTTAAAAGTTGATTCCAAATAAACCAACCAAGCCGCCATCAGGAGCGAAGAAAAAAGAGTTTTAATAAAAGTTCTAATCAAGAACCCTCGATCGTAATCAATGATCTTCGGCACCCAATAAAGACCCAGAAAGAATAAAAACGCACTCGAAGTGACTGAAGCGATACTCGCTCCAATGAAGTTATAACGAGGGATCAATATTATATTCAAACCAGCGTTAATCACCATGGCCACCCCCATATTAAAGGTATTTTTAGTCTGGTGATCGCAAGCATTCAAGAGTGAACCAACCGGAAAATTCAAAAAAATAAAAATTAAACTCGAAATCAAAATCTGAAGCGGAATAATAGAAGCCGCGAAGGCCTGACCATAGACTCGAATAATAATTTGATCGGCCAGAGCGATAATGCCGAAGGAGATTGGCAAGGCAATGATCATTAAATAAAACATTGCTTTCTCGAAAGTCTTGACCAACAATTCCTTGGAACAAGCATAATAAGAGCTCATGGCCGGAAAAACAGCCGCGGCGAAAGCAGCCGGAATAAATTGCAAAGCAAAGGTTAACTTATAAGCGACACTATACCAGCCGACAAAGCGATCACCGGCTAAAATTGAAAGCAGGATCGAATCAATATAACCATAAACCCGAGTGAAGATTGCCGCGATGCCAAAAGGAATCGCCAAACTAAAAAGGCGATAGCTTAAGGCTCGATCAAAAACTATCCGCGGCCTAATTTTTATTTTCCTTTCCAAAAGTAAAAAGGATAGAAGAAAATTGAAGAGACTGCTAGCCAAGAGCGCGATAATAATTATTTGAAGCTGGGCCCCGAGAAGCAGACCACTCACCCCTACGATAATCGTTATCAATTGACCAATAACGATGCCGAACGATTCATATTTCAAATTCTGAAAACCGCGAAAGATGCCATAAAAACTCAGAGTAAAAGAATCGAGAACCATGATTACCGCTGCCAGATAAACCAAAGATTTGGTCAGGGGCGGATAATTCAAGACATTAATCAAAATTACCGCAACCAAAAAAGTTATGACGCTCAAAAATAATTTCAGTCCCAAAATATTATTCAAATAGTCATTGGACTTAGTCTGGTCCTTAGCTGATTCACGAGTCAAAACCGGGCTCAGGCCTAGATCAATAAAGACGCTGAAAATAGTAGTGTAAGAGAGGGCAAAAACATACCGGCCGACATTTTCCACACCAATCACTCGAGCGATAAAAATAAAATAAAGGAAGGAGAGAATCTTTTGAAGAGTATAAGCCGCGGTCAAAAAGGTTGTATTCCGGACAATTCTCCTCGGGTGGTTAATTTCCATTTGAAAACAATACCCCGCCTCGAAGCGGGAGTAGAAACAAAATTTTTTAAAACTAAATAATTAACTTAATTCTATGCTATTTTACTGGTTCGGTCAAGATAAAAGTTATCAATAACTAAGTCGAAAATAATTTCAGTTA
>CAZFGO010000065.1:0-1677 GCA_964518525.1 uncultured Gammaproteobacteria bacterium
CTCATAAGCCCCGCGTCGGTGGTTCGATTCCACCCACCGCCACCAGGATTTTCTTCACTAAATAGTATTTACAAAGTTCGAATTTGGCGTCTATTTTCAAAATTTTTCATTATGCTAAAGTTGTGCTAAATTACTCCAAAAGATAGGAGGGCAATGTGGATCGAGTCGAATATGAGAAGTTAGTCATACAAGATTTGTTAAACTTGCATAAAAGTGGCGAACTTAATATTAACCCTTGGTATCAAAGGCGATCTGTCTGGACACCGCCTCAAAAAGCCTATCTCATAAATACACTTTTTGAAAAAAAGCCTATTCCGTCGCTATATATCCGACACTCTTTAGATATCGAAGCGGAAAAAAGCGTTCGTGAGGTTGTTGACGGCCAGCAACGCGTAAGGGCGATTTTAGAATTTACTCAAGACGCTTTTGCTACCAAACATCCAAACTACGCCAAGAGAATAAAATATTCTCAACTCAGCCGATCTGAAATGGAGAGCTTTAAACTTACTAGTCTATCTATCGGATATCTTCTTGGTGCAACTGATGAGGATGTTATAGAAATCTTTGGCCGGCTGAACTCTGTAGCAAAATCACTCAATGCTCAAGAAAAACGCAATGCTAAATTCAGCGGGGAATATAAGCAATTTTGCCTTCGTCAGGCGGCAGAACGACTTACACTTTGGCGCGAGCTTCGAATATTTTCTGCCAACGATATATCTCGCATGGAAGAAGTACAGTTTCTATCCGATTTAATGCTGAATCTGATCAACGGACTTTCCGATTATAGCTCTTCAAAATTAGATAAAATATACGCTGAATTTGACGAGGAATTTCCACAGCAGTCGGGGCTTAAGATAAGATTGGAAAATATATTTTCTCAAGTAGCGAATCTGAAACCTGAAACCATTCGCGACACAGTGTTTAACCGACCGCCATTGTTCTTTTCACTTTGCCTTGTTCTCGACTCTACCAAACGACGGCTAAGCTCTAATCGTATTGCTACTGCTCTCTATATGGCTGATCAAATTCTGCGTTCCGAAAAACCCATTACGGCCCGCAAAAAGGATGAGGCGGAGTTTATCACGGCGTGCACTGCCAGTACTCAGCGCATTAAGCAGCGGAAGATTAGGCATAATTTTATTAGAAAACAAATAGGGCTGTGAACACATGCCCCGTATCCTTACGGATTACCGCCTTTATGATACGGAGACGCGTAGGTTGCTGAGTCTCTGTGGAACACTCGGGAATTTAGAGGTTGTTCACCAAAAACTTGTTGCCGAGATTGTGCTACTGAGACTCTTTTCCCTATTCGAAAACTTCGTATCATCATTAGCAGCAAAAATCGCATGCGGTTCGACCTATGTTGATGGCACTACTCCTGTTCTCCTATTTCGGGCCAGTTCAATGAAGGCTGCAAAAACATCTTTTCAAACTCATGGCCGCACACGCCCGAAATATCAGCTTCAATGGTCTAAAGCATCCGAAATCAAAGAGAATGTTATAAATGTCATTGACCAAGGTGACAATCTGGTAACTGTCGTTGATCGTAATGGTACCCTTATAGATGAACTACGCCGTGTGCGTAATAAAATTGCGCATAATAACGCCCAATCGAGGAGCAAATACAGAGAAATAGTAAAAAGACATTACGGAGCTTATATGAATCACGTCACGCCA